>CABUKY010000072.1 GCA_902492185.1 uncultured Collinsella sp. | reverse complement strand
GTCTGTGGATCGTACAGCGCATCCAGCATGCCCGGCTCCAGGTCCTCGTCGGCAGCCACACGCGGACCAAAGAAGTCCTGGTTGCGGTAGGAGCCAGCGGGGATAATGCCCAGACGCGCCATGTCGAGCACCTGGTCAAAAAGCGGCACCGCCCCCGACGCAAGCTCAATCTGCACGCCCGAGCCCTCGGCCATCTCGCACGCGTGCCCGATCAGGCCAAAGCCCGTAATGTCGGTGCAGCCGTGAAGTTCGAGCCCCTCGGCCAAACGGATCGGGGCCTCGTTGAGGGTGCACATCGAGTCAAACATGGCTGCGGCCTCGTCCTGCTCGATAAGCTCTCCCTTAATGGCCGTGGTGATGATGCCCGAGCCGATCGCCTTGGTCAACAGCAGAACATCGCCCACGCGCGCACCGCTGTTGGCGAGCATGCGATCGAGCGGCACAAAACCGCTCACGGACAGGCCGTACTTGGGCTCGTCGTCGTTGATGGTGTGGCCGCCCGCGATGGAGCAACCCGCCTCGACGCACTTGTCGGCGCCGCCCGCCAGAATCTGACCTGCGACCTCGATGCCCAGGCAACTGGGAATGCACAGCAGGTTCATGGCATGGCTCGGCCGCCCGCCCATGGCGTAGATGTCCGACAGCGAGTTGGTCGCGGCGATCTGGCCAAACAGAAACGGGTCGTCGACCATCGGCGGGAAGAAGTCGATGGATTGCACGAGGCCCAGGTTCTCCCCTACGCGGAAGACGCTCGCATCGTCGGAGGTATCGAACCCCACGAGCAAGTTGTCGTTATGCACATTGGGTAAATCGCCCAGGACCTGGGCGAGGGCTCCGGGGGCCAACTTAGCGGCTCAACCGCTCGCGGCAGTCATAGACGTGAGCTTAATCTGATCGTCAGCCATCGATACCCCCTCTCTTCGGTCAATCATTTTCTCCCAGTATACGCATGAATGCGAGCCGACGGCGGATGCATTAATTGAGCGCCCGCGCACGAATCGCCGCGCCGATAGCACCGGCAAAGCGAGCCTGGAGCGAGGTGGTGATCGGCGACCCCAGCAGCGCTGCCAGCCGCTCCACAACGTAAGCGTTCTCGCACAGGCCTCCCGTCAGATAGAACGGAGCACCCGCGGCCTGCCCGGCCATGGTCGCCACGCGCGAGACCACGCTGTCGATCACGCCACGCGCAATGTTCTCGCGCGGCTCGCCACGACCGATCAGGCTGATGACCTCGCTTTCGGCAAACACCGTGCACATGCTGGAAATCTTGGTAGGCTCGCCGGAACGTGCCAGATCGGCCATCTGCTGCTGGGAAATACCTAGGCGGTCGGCCATGATCTCCAAAAAGCGCCCCGTGCCGGCGGCGCACTTGTCGTTCATGGCAAACTTGGCCACTCGGCCACTTTTAAGCTGAATGACCTTGGTGTCCTGACCGCCCACGTCGATCACGGTGCCGTGATCGCCAAACAGGCGCACGGCACCGGTACCGTGGCAGGTAATCTCGGTCACGACCTTGTGCGCATAGGGCACGGCGACACGACCGTAGCCGGTCGCGACCACGCGCACGTCGTCGGCCGTCACGTCGTAGCCGGCCGCTGCCAGCGCCTCGCGCAGCCGCTCGGAAGCATCGACCGAGGAAAACCCGGTTGGCTGCACGCACGTCCACGCCACCGAACCCTCCCCGTCGACCACGGCAGTCTTAGCCGCCGTAGACCCGATATCGATCCCGATCCCTATCATGGCTCTCTCCCAATCTAAACATCAAAGGTAGCGGCGCGTTCAGGCGCCTTAGCTCTAGGTTTCTCAGGTGCCGGAGATTGCCCCGAAAGAGGAGCGCAGCGTACTTTGGGTACGCAAGCGACGGTTTGAGGAGCAAGATCCGGTGCCTGAGGAAGCTAGAGGGTTTCGATGAAGGCGGCGATGCGGGTCTCAATCTGGCCCATGTCGCCGTTGCTGTAATCGGTCTCGATCTTCATGTACGGAATACCCGCACCCTCGACGGCCTCCTGCATGCGCGTGCTCTCAACGTTGAAGGTGTGGCAGGCCTGTAGCACGCTCTCTACCACGCCATCGACATGGTACTTCTCGCACATGGCCAGCGTGTTTTCCATACGACCATCGTTGGGCGTCATGACCGAGCAGTTGATATCCAGGTAGCGGTCGGCGATGGCGCGCAAGATGTCGGGAGCCTCCGGGTCGATCATCATGGCCGCCGTGCGCTCGCCCGAGCAGTCGTCCATGCACACGACCACGCCGCCGTTGGACTCGATGGTGCGACCGATCTTGTTGATCACGCCGCCCACCGGGCAGCCGGTAATCAGAATGCGCTTGGCATCCGCCGCAACCGGACGCTCGCCCGCGTCGTAGGCCTCGCGCAGCTTGGCAACCTTTTGCTCCAGCTGCTGCGTATAGGCCTCGATATCAAAGCTGAACGTACCGGCAAACATAGTGCTCATCAGGTCGACGCCGCTCATGGCCGCCGGTTGGTTGGCCTGCAGCGCAAACATCTCGAGCTGGGCTGCACGCAAGCGGTTGCGACGGCGCACGGCGGCGCGCAGGTCGTCATCGGTAATCGTAATGCCGTAGAAGCCCTCGAGCTCCTCCTTGAGCAGGCGGCACTCCTCGTACCAGCCTTCACGCTCGTAGGCGCGATCGCGACCCTGCGGCAGGTGCAGAATGTGCGTGCGCTTGAGCTCGTTGAGTAGCTCGTACATCTTCTTCTTGCCGTCGCAGGTGGTCTCGCCGATGATCATGTCGCTAAAGTACGTAAACGGACACTTTTGCGAGTAGGCAAAGCCGTACGTCGATTTGATGAGCGGACACAGATTTGCCGGCAGCACCTTCTCGGCCTCGGGAATCACCTCGTCGGATGTGCCGCACAAAGCCACACTTGCAGCGCCCGCGGCATCGATAATCTCGAGCGGCGTATAGCTGCACAAGAAGCCGACCAGGCGATTACCCGCCTGCTTATAATCCTTGACGCGAATAAACGCCGCCTTGCGTTGCTCGTTGAACTCCTCAAACGTGCTGGGCAACGGCTGCTCAATATTTTCCGGCATATAACTCCTAAACCTTTTAACCAACCAAGGAAACGGCTTTCCCAGGTGCCCGAGGTTGCCGTGAAAGAGAAGTGCCGCGTACTTTGGTACGCAAGCGACGGTTTGAACGGCAAGATCGGGTGCCTGGGGAAGCCGCCGGGACGGATAGCCCTAAATGGTTTCCAAGAAAGCTTCAATGCGCGTCTGCAATTGCCCCGCATCCTCGCCGGCGTAGTCGGTCGTGATGTGCATAAACGGAATGCCTGCCTCCTCGGCAGCCTTCTCCACGGCAAACGACTCCATCTCGTAGAGCGTGCAGAACTGCAGAGCCACGTCCACGATGCCGTCGGCATGCAGGTCCTTGGCCATCTGGACAATGTCCTTCATACGCTGGTCGTTGGGCGTAAAGACGGCGCAGTTGATCTTAAAGTAGCGCTCGGCGATGGCGTCGAGCATCTCGTCGACCGTCTCGCCGGACTCGTCGACCAGGTCCTTGTAGTAGCGCGAGCCAGTGCAGGACTCCTCGCCTACCACAACGCCGCCGGCCTTCTCGATGAGGTTGAACAGCTTCCAGTTGGGCACGGCCATGGGCGTGCCGGTGTACAGGATGCGCTTGGTCCCCTTGGGCGCCACGCCCTCGCCGGCCTCGACACGCTGCTCGCACTCAGCCGCCATATCGTTGATGGCTCCGGTCAGACGCGGCGTGTCGTCCATAAAGGCGGCCTGAACGGTCAGCAGGCTGTCGAGACCGCTAATAGGTGCAGGGTCGGCAGCGCGCGTGGCAGCGAGGCGCTGCAGGGCGCGACGCTTCTCATTGACGGCGTGGATGGCGGCCTTCAGACGCTCAGACGTAATCGTGACGCCGCACTCTTCCTCGATCTTGGCGGCGAGTTTCTTGACCTCGGCCTTCCAAGTCACGAGCGTCGACTCGTCGTGCACGTTGGGAATATCCATGACGTACATGTTCTTTTGCGTGGCAAAAAACTCATAAGCCTTCTTCTTGCCATCGCAGGTGTTCTCGCCCACCACCAGGTCACTCGACTCAATGTAGGGGCAGACCTCGCCCAGCTTAAAGCCGGCAAAGCTCTTGATAAGCGGACAGGTGTTGCGCGGCAGGTGCTCCTCGACCTTGTCCGTTGCCCAGTCGGCACCCGAGCACAGGCCCACGGGAATGCCGTCGCAGGCGAGCACAATCTCCTCGGGCACGTAGACGCAGAACGAGCCCACGATCTTGGTGGCCTCGCCGGCCTCCTTCTTGTCGAGCATCTCCTTAATACGGCCGCTGTGGATGTTGGTGGCTACAAAGTCCAGGTAGGACGTGGACTTGGGGCGATTGTTCTGCGTCAGGAACATATCGCCGTACATCTGGCCCACGGCGCCCAGCAGCATGTCGTGGTCGGCAAGATTCATGCCGAGGCTCTCCCACATCGGATGGAAATCGAATTCTTCAGCCATGACGGTTCCCCTCTCGAACCAAAAACGGATAACAGCGGTATCGATGCACGACGGACGGCGATTGCCCGGCCGTGCTCAAACCCGGAATTTTAGGGAACCTGCCTTGCGGACGGTTATTTAGTTGTGCGTCGTCTCTCCCGGAGCCGTGAACATACCTGCTCATATGCGGCTCCGAGCCATATACAGGGCACGCGCGGCAACGCGGCGAATATATGTCGTCTGCGGCATGTGCGCACCCTCCTTTACAAGTTAAGGTCAACTATATCAACGGTTGTCGTCCAGACGAACACCGCCGACATGCGTACGACAGCGTCGTGTGCCGTCGTTTAATAAATAATTATCTTAATTGATAAGAGTTTGTCATCCCTCATTCGTCGTGCGACAAGATAAAGCCGACGAGGCTTATATCCCCGACGGCATTACCCGGCGCTATCGACAAACCAAATGGATCCTGCTGGCATCAAAATGCATGCGCAGCGTCTCGCCTGCTTGCGGTAGCTCGTCGACAGGCATGCCCACTTTGTTGACCTTCCACTGCAGACGCGTGGGCGCATCGGCCCGCGGCGCATCCAACAGCACCAGGCGCTCAAAACGCGAATCGCTCACGCGCGCCACGTGCAAATCGTAGCTGTTGCGACCCCGCTCGGCACGGTTGTCCACATGGAAGTAGCTCGCACGAATACCCAGATATGCCACGTCATCGGGAACCTCGCGACCCACGTTAAAGGTCATGCCCCAGTCGAGGGCCTCAACTTCTTCGTCGCCAATCTTGCGCGCCCGGCTTGTGTTCTTGCACCCCGTCAGACGCAGCGCCGCCAGCGTCTGCGGACGGCGAACCACGTCCTCGATGGAGCCGATCTCCTCAACATGCCCGTTGCGCATCACGCAGATGCGCTCGCACAGACGGCACGCCTCGTCGATATCGTGACTCACGTAGAGCACGGTGCGGTTGCATACATCGAACAGGTCGAGCATGTTCTGCTCGAGGGCGCTCTTGAGGTACGCATCGAGCGCACTCATGGGCTCGTCGAACATAAAGATGCCCGGGTGCGCCGCTACCATGCGGGCGAGCGCCACGCGCTGCTGCTGGCCGCCCGAGAGGCGCGCGGGATAGCGGTCGGCAAAGTCGGCCAGTCCAAAGATACTCAGGTAGCGCTCGGCAAGTTGCTTGCGCGCCGCGGCGTCGCCTGCACCCTCAACGCCAGCGCACACGTTATCGGCCACCGTCATGTTGGGAAACAGCTGATAGTTTTGGAACAGCAGGGCACACTTGCGCTCCTGGGGCGACAGGTTGATGCCCGCCGCCGAGTCAAAAAAGGTCACGCCGTTGACGACGATCTTCCCCTCGTCGGGGGTCTCCACACCGGCAATGCAGCGCAGTGTACAGCTCTTGCCACAACCCGAGGCGCCCAGCAGCGCCACACGCTCCTCGCCGGCCTCAAGCTGCATGTCGAGCATAAACCCCGGAAAGCGCTTTTTGATATCCAGGACAAGCGACATGGCCTATCGACCTCCCTTCGAGACGGCGTCATCGCGCATGAGCTCGGCCAGCGCCTCGCGATCGATACGCAGCGCATCGCCGCCGACTGGGTCGAGCGAATCGGCCTGGCCACCCAGCTGCTTGGCCTGCTTGCGCTCCGCACGGGAAAGGCCCCGCTCGCGATACTTTTGCGAATGAGCGGTGTACATATTGATGAACAGAATGACCAGGAAGCTGAACGCAATTACGACCACGACCCAAAAGAGGGCTACCGACGTGTTGCCCCCCATCCACTCAAAGTAGATGGCGATGGGAATGGTCTGGGTAATGCCGGCGTAGTTGCCCGCAAAGAACAGGGTGCAGCCAAACTCGCCCATGGCACGCGCGAAGGCGAGCACCGTGCCGGCGGCGATGGAGGGCCAGCCGAGCGGCATCATGAGCTTGGCAAAGATGCGACGTTCGGACCATCCCAAGGTTCGCGCGGCGTCGAGCATCTGCGTATCGAGGCTCTCAAAGGCACCGAGCGCCGTGCGGTAGACCAGGGGAAACGACACCACCACGGCAGATATCACCGCCGCGGGCCACGTAAAGACGATCGAGACGCCATGCGCGATAAGCCACCGACCGACCCCGGTCGAGCGGCCAAACAGCATGAGGAGCAGAAAGCCGCAGACCGTGGGCGGCAGCACCATAGGAATCGTAAAGACCGAATCGAGCAGGCCCTTGATACGACTCGAGGTACCCATAGTCTTCCACGCGGCGAACAAGCCCAGCGCAACGGAGATCAGCAGGGCAAGGCCGCTCGTTTTTATGGACACCCAAAACGGGCGATAGTCGATGTCGCCCAAAAAGGAGACCAGAGAGGTCAAGGGCCCCTGCTCATCCCGCAACACGACAGACGATGCCTCAACCATTTGAGCGCTATCAAGCCAACGCGCGCCGCCCTTGGCATCACCTGAGGCTGATGCAATCACCACATAGCGGTCCCCATCCGCACCGTGCTCGTCAAAGCCATAGGTATACCCGCCGGCATCAAACGTTGTTTCCGCCGTGACATACCAAGGAAGATCCATATCCCCCAGCTGCGCACCTCCCATGCAGTTTGCGCTGTCGAGCTCACAGACGAGGGCCTTGAGACCCGATACGCACTCGTTGTCCTGCGGATCCAATCCAAACTTCTCGACCGCCTTGGGCGATATCCACACCACAACGCGATCGGCAGCAGGCGCCACCACAAGGTCCACGTCCTCGTCAACGGGAAACCGGTAGCCCTCAGGCTGGCCTTCCATGGCACGAGCGGTCCCCTTGGCCAACCGCTCAAAACCCTCGATCCCATAGGAAAGCCCATGAGCGGTCGCAGCAACCTGGGCCCCGTCCTCAGCATCCCCAGCCAACGCAAATCCCGGCACACAGCAAAGCGCGAAGGCCAAAGCACAGGCGACAAGCATGCGGAATCTATTAAGCACGAAAAGCTCCAAGCGAATACAAGGACGGAGTGAAACACAAAACGATGGAATTATCACGCCAAGCCGCACTACGCGGAAAGCTCAAAGCCGTACTTAGCCCAAATCTTCTGAGCTTTCTTGTTGGTCAGGCAGAAGTCGATGAACGCCTTGGCCTCGTCGGCATGCTCGGAGCCATCGGCGACAGCGCCCGGATACACGATGGGCTTGTGCGAATCCTCGGGGCACACGAAGGCCTCCTCGATGCCGTCGTAGCGGAAGATGTCAGAGCTGTAGACAAAACCGGCCACGCAGTCGCCTGTGGACACATAGGCGGCGGCGGTACCAACTTTGTCGGCCAGCGCGACCTTGTCGGCGATCTCGGGAGCATACTCGCCGTCGTCGCCCTCGGTGCCGGTGTAGAGGCCCACGGAGGCCAGGGCCTGGTTGGCGTACTTGCCGGCGGGAACGGTCTTGGCGTCGCCAATGGCGATCTTGCCGTCCAGATTCGCGACGTCGTCGATGACCTCGACCTTGGTGTCGGAGCCCTCGGCGCGAATGATCACAAGGTCGTTGACGAACATATCCTCACGGGTGTCGGCATCGACGAGTCCGGCGGCCTCGGCGTCGTCCATGGTGCCCTTGGAGGCCGTGATGAGTACGTCAACCGTGGCACCGGCACGCATCTGCTCGACAAGGTCGCCGGAGGCCTTAAACTGCGTGTCGGCAAACGTGGTACCGGTCTGGTCGGTGTAGAGCTCCTGGACCTCGGGAAGGGCCTTCTCAAGTGAGTTGGCAGCAAAGACCTGAAGCTCGACAGCTTTCTTGGAAGATGCCTTAGCAGAACCGGTAACAGATCCGGCCGGCTCGGACGCCTTGTTGCTCGAGCAGCCGGCAAGCCCAAGACCGGCAGCGGCGACAGCAGAAAGCGAGACGAATCCGCGGCGAGAAACCATATCGAACATGTTCAACCCTTTCGGATCTTGTGCCCGGGTACCCCACCTCAGGCTTTATTCTGTAATAAGATTATACTTCGGTGCGAATAATGTTTATGATAAATATCTCTCGCCTGATAATTTTCTTTTACCGAAAACACGAGACGTCCCACACTGCCGCTGCATAAAAAGGGCGGAGCGATTCGCAAGGTCGCTCCGCCGCAGGTAAACCGCTTATTTGGCGTGCCCGCCGCCCGCCGTCATTTGGGCCGCATGCTCCAGCTGGTCGCTCACGGCCTCCCAGCTTTCGCGGGCCGCTTTCGTAGATCCCGGAAAGTTGATGACAAGCGTATGCCCACGCTGCATGCACACGGCGCGCGAGAGCATGGCGCGGCGCGTCTTGGTCATGGAGTAGGCACGGATTGCCTCGGCGACACCCGGTACATCACGGTCACAGACGGCACGCGTTGCCTCGGGCGTTACATCGCGCATCGAAAGCCCCGTGCCGCCGCAGGTGAGCACGACAT
>CABUKY010000071.1 GCA_902492185.1 uncultured Collinsella sp. | reverse complement strand
CGCAGTACGACTGGTCGCTCTACGGCACCGTGATCAACTGCGGCGCCTACACCGCGGTCGACCGGGCCGAGACCCCCGAGGGCCGCGTGGCCGCATGGAAGGCCAACGCCACCGGCCCGGCCCTGCTCGCCCGCACCTGCGCCGAGCACGGGATCACGCTGGTCCACGTGAGCTCCGACTACGTCTTCGACGGCACCGCCGAGGTCCACGACGAGGGCGAGCCCCTCAGTCCGCTGTCCGTCTACGGCCAGACCAAGGCCGCCGGCGACATCGCCGTGGCCGGGTGCCCCCGCCACTACATCATGCGCAGCTCCTGGGTCATCGGCGAGGGCCACAACTTCGTGAAGACCATGAAGGGGCTGTCCGACCGCGTCGCCGACCCCGAGGACGGGCTCGAGCAGGTCACCGTGGTCGACGACCAGCTGGGACGCCTGACCTTCACGCGCGACATGGCGGAGGCCATCTTCCACGTGCTGGACGCGAAGGCCCCCTACGGCACCTACGATTGCACCGGCTCCGGCGCGGTCAAGTCCTGGGCCGACATCGCCCGC
This sequence comes from uncultured Collinsella sp., assembly GCA_902492185.1. Taxonomy (GTDB): domain Bacteria; phylum Actinomycetota; class Coriobacteriia; order Coriobacteriales; family Coriobacteriaceae; genus Collinsella. The sequence continues at coordinate 8,474 of CABUKY010000071.1, read as the reverse complement.
GCCGTCTTCGAGGCCGCCAACGGCAACGGCGACAGGGTCGTGCCGGTGTCGACCGCCGACTACTACGCAAACGCCGACGGCCCCATCGCCCCGCGCCCGGTCCACTCCGCGCTCGACCTGTCCAGGCTCGAGGCTGCCGGCTTCCACATGCCCGACTGGGAGGAAGAGCTGGGGGAGTACATCAAGACGCTCTAGCCGCTATTAACTTTTCGAGGGTAAAAGCCGCCGCTTGTTACCGGCGGCTTTTCTTGTTGGTGGCTATCTGCGCAGTGGTGCCAATAGTATTCTGCGGAAGATCTACCTCTCGCTTGTCTCGGTGGCGGACTTGCCGGGCTGGTCATCGTAGGCGTATTTGCTGTACACGTTGACCTCCCACTGCTTTTTTTCGACCTTTGCTACAGAATCCAGGATGAATCCGGTTGCAAGGCTCAGGCCGCACAGGAACATAAACGATGCAGCAAGCATGGCAGTGGGGAAACGCGGGACCAGGCCGGTCTGAAAGTACTCAACAAAGATAGGAATGCCCAAAACCAGGCCGATAATCGCGAATAGAAGCGCGACGAGGCTGAAGAACTTCAGCGGGCGATAGTCCTTGAACAGCGTGCCGATCATCGCAACGACTTTAATGCCGTCGCTCACGGTATTGAGCTTGGACTCGGAGCCTTCCGGACGGTCGCGGTACTCGATGGGCACGTCTTTGATGCGCCAGCGGTGGTCGACGGCGTGGATCGAGAGCTCGGTTTCGATCTGGAAGCCCTCGGAAAGCACAGGGAAGGTTTTAACGAACGGGCGGCTCATGGCGCGGTAGCCTGTCATGACGTCATCGAAGCTGTAGCCATAGATCCACTTGATCATGGCGCGGACCAGATTGTTGCCAAAGCCGTGGAAGGCACGCTTGTTCTCCTCGGCATAGGTGCCGTTGGAAAGGCGGTCGCCTACGGTCATATCGGCCGTGCCGTTGAGGATAGGCTCGCAGAGGGCTTTGGCCGCCTCGGCGGGGTAGGTGTCGTCTCCGTCGACCATCAGGTAGCAATCGGCGTCGATGTCGCGAAACATCTGGCGGCACACGTTGCCCTTTCCCTGACGGGGCTCAAAGCGCACCGTGGCTCCGTGTTCGGTGGCGATGCGTGAAGTATCGTCTGACGAGTTATTGTCATAGACATAGACCGTAGCCTGCGGAAGCTCGCGGTGAAAGTCGTCGACGACCTTACCGATTGTGAGCGCTTCGTTGTAGCAGGGGATGATGACGGCGATGGATTCAGAATTCACTCAATGCTCCTTACACATTCAATCCTTGAAAGTATAGCCGTTTGGACTTGTCATCCTAAGATGTGGGTTAGTTCTCCAGTTTTGTTGCGCGAATCGTTTGCAGGGCCGTCGGGTCTATACTGTTCGTTTGTCAACGATTACGAGTAAAGGAGTTGCATCCGTGTCGGATCAGACAAAGCAACAAGAAACTCGCAGTCTGCCTGCGACGTTTGCTAAGAACGAATTTGAGAAGGACGCGTTTATCCTTCGTCAGCTGGTTACCAAGGATTTTAAGATCAAGTATCGCCGTAGCGTTCTGGGCGTCGCATGGTCGGTGCTCAACCCGCTGCTGATGATGATCGTCATGGCCATCGTGTTCTCGACGATTTTTGGCCAGGGCCGCAATGGCTCAATGACGCCCGAGATGTACCCGCTGTACTTGATCGTGGGTAACATCACCTTTGCCGTCATGTCTGAGTCTACTAACCAGGCCCTGACGTCGATCGTGGGCGCTGCCCCTCTGCTCAAGAAGGTTAAGGTGCACCGCTGGGTTTTCCCGGTGCAGAAGGTGCTCTTCTCGCTGGTCAACTTTGCCTTCTCGCTGGTCGCCGTCGCCATCGTCATGCTGTGGTTCCGCGTTATGCCTTCTTGGCACCTGATTCTGTTGCCGGTTTGCCTGCTGCTGCTTATGTGCTTCTGCATGGGCCTGGGCATGATGCTCTCTGCCCTTACGGTCTTCTTCCGCGACGTTATGCATCTGTGGAGCGTCGTCATTACGGCGTGGACTTACATTACGCCCATCTTCTGGACGACTGACTATATTGCGCAAATGCCGCATCTCGTGCGTATCTTGATGTATGCGAACCCCATGTTCAACTACCTGCAGTTTATGCGCGATATCTTCCTGTTCCAGACTACGCCCTCGCTTATGACGTTTGGTATGTGCGTCGCTTGGGCGGTTCTTGCGCTTATTATTGGCTATACCGTGTTCCATAAGTCCGAGCGCAAATTTATCCTCTACATCTAAGGAGTGCTGTGATGACTGAATCTGTTGTTGATTACAGCGAGCAGCCTCTGGCTGTCGAGGTCGACGACGTCACCATGATCTTTAACATGGCGTCCGAGTCGCTGACCAACCTCAAGGAGTACTTCATTAAGCTTGCCAAGCACGAGCTGTTCTTTGAGGAGTTTAGGGCGCTTAAGCACATCTCGTTTGATATTCATCGCGGCGAGGTTGTGGGTCTGGTCGGCACCAATGGCTCCGGCAAGTCTACGATGCTCAAGATTATCGCTGGCGTTCTTGAGCCTAGCGAGGGCAGCGTTAAGGTGCACGGTAACATCGCGCCGCTGATTGAGCTTGGCGCCGGCTTTGACCCCGAGCTGACCGCCCGCGAGAACATCTATCTGAACGGCGCCCTGCTCGGCTATACCAAGGAGTTCATCGACGCCAACTTTGACGGCATTATCGAGTTCGCTGAGCTGCAGAACTTTGTCGATATGCCGCTTAAGAACTTCTCTTCGGGCATGGTGGCGCGTATCGCCTTTGCAATCGCGACGATTACCGAGCCCGATATTCTGATCGTTGACGAGACGTTGTCCGTCGGTGATGTGTTCTTCCAGCAGAAGTGCGAGGACCGTATCCAGCACTTTATCCAGAGCGGCGACGTGACGGTTCTGTTCGTTTCGCACTCTATGGAGCAGGTTGAGCGCATCTGCCAGCGTGCCGTTTGGATTGAGAAGGGTGACCTTCGCATGGACGGCCCGGTTGATGAGGTCTGCAAGGCGTATCGCGAGCAGTTCAACTAGGTTATAATTACTTGCGCCTGACAGGCTTGCGCTTGCTTGGGCGTGCGGCTATTTGCTCCATTAGCTCAGTTGGATAGAGCAGGGGACTTCTAATCCCAAGGTCGACGGTTCGAATCCGCCATGGAGCACCATCGTTTATTAAGCCCAGACCGCTTGGTGGTCTGGGCTTTTTCACATGCCGGTGTTCTTTGTTCTTGCCGGGTATACGTTTAGGCCGAAGCCGTGGCGTGAGCTGCTATTGTGCTGCTGATGTGGATTGGTTATACGGCGCGCCAAAGGGGGCTGGAGCCGAGCGTGAGCAAGCCTCTGCTTATGACGCTGCCAGCATCGTGGTTCTTCGCGTCAATCGTACGCTGTGCCTGCGATATTGGATTGGCGTACGTGATCAAGAAGGCGTAACAAAAGCGGGGAGGACCAACTTGGCCCTCCCCGCTGTATCTAGTCTGCCTTCAGGCACTCGGGCAAGACGTTTGCAACTGCATTCATCGCCTGCGGCCTCAGGTACTGCTCATTGAGCTTTACCTTTCTGTAGGCGTAGCGAGTGTCTGCCGAGTATTTGATCAACACATCGGTGAAGAACCGCTCCCAGCTCAGGTAGTCGCGGCTTTCGATATAGCTTGAGGGATCCTCGAGGATTTTTAAGATATCGTTACTGGGAATGAGGCCAGATTGCAGGAGTGTCCACTCGAATGATTCGGGGAGGAACAAGCGTACGTTCTTGTAAACGCGCTGTCCGAGCACCTTTTCGATGTAGGGACCAAATGCTGCTCCGTCTCCAATAGCAAGGATGTTTTGCTCGGGACATTCGTGAATCGTACGTTTTAGATTCGCAACGCCGGTGGCGGTATAGCAGGGGATCCCGAGTCGGTTGCAAAGAGCGTCGTAGAATTGATAGCCAGATTTGCTATCCTCGACAACTACGGCGTCGGGTACCTTGAATCCAACATTTAGATCCTGATACAGCATACTTGCCGTGTGGTCATATAGCGGCTTGGTCACCGAGTAGAAGCGCCTGTCGCTCTTGCGGCCATTGATTGTTTTACTTGTCGTGTTGACTAGCTTCAGGATCTCATCAACGCTGTAGGGGAGCTCGTTGGCATCGCGACGAGATATCAGAACAAAATAGTTGGACGAGCCGTTGACGGCTTTGGCGAAGTCCTTTGAGTAGATAAACTCGTTACCCTCATCTAGAAAGACGATTGAATCTTCGATGATCGATAGCTCGCGCTCCCAGCGTCTGCCGGAAAGCGTTTCGCAAGGCACGTCGCAACTGAGTGCAACGCCGCTTTCCGGTCCTCGGTCGTTGTAGTCGCGAATCATCGAGATGAGCGTCGTTTTACCCGTGCCGCTGTTGCCGCGTATAAAGGAAATATTGCGCTTAAACGTGAGTGTGTATTTGACCTTTGCACGCTCTACGACAACGGTATGCGTTCCCTTCATTACTCATCAACATCCAAAAAGTCATTCGTGGCGCCGACAAACTCCTGCATGTTTCTGACGATGCGGCCATCGTTTTCAACGCGGATTTCAAAGCTCTTCCAGGGGAATTTCATGATGTGGTATAAGGTCACCATCACATCCTGCTCTTTGCCGATCTTGAGTAGCCAGCGGGCACAGTTGTCTCCGCAGGTGGATGCGTTGAACACCATATTTGGGAGATTGCGCACCAGCAGCAGCGTCTTAACGCCGCCGGACAGTTCGAGTGGGGTGATCGAGCCCAGCTGTTTGCTTACGATGTTGTGGGGACCGATGAGCTCTGATCCGTCCACGCTTTTAATAATCTGTGCGGCCATAGGGTCTTCGAACCATGAGTCCAAGTATGAGTTCCTAAAATAGGTTTCGGTATCGTAGATGGAACCGGGGTAATCCCCCAGATGGATGCTTAACATGCGCGTCTCCAGACGTTGTGTGACTGCAATGATTATATGCCAGTAATAAAGTGCCGCCAGTAGCGAGGTTGCTGCTGGCGGCACTGGCATTATTAGCGTGTGAATCGCGTTGATGGATTTGCTCGCGAGGCTACTTTTCGAGGCGTTCCCTCAGCAGCTCCAGCGCGTGGGCGTAGCCTTGCAGGCCCTCGCCGGTGATGGTGGCGAAGCAGGCTAGGCGGGCGTAGCTCACCTGGCGGAAGTCTTCGCGCGTCTCTACGGCGCTGATGTGCACCTCGACGGCAGGGATGGCAACGGCCTTGAGGGCGTCGAGGATCGCCACGCTCGTATGCGTGTAGGCGGCCGGGTTGATGACGATGCCGTCGACCTTTCCGTAAGCCTCCTGGATCTTGTCGACGATGCTGCCCTCGTGGTTAGACTGGAAGACCTCGACCTCGTCGAAGCCCTGTGCGGCACCCGCTTCCTGGCAGATCTGCACTAAGCGATCGTAGTTGTCGCTGCCGTAGATGCCTGGCTCGCGAATGCCGAGCATGTTGAGGTTGGGGCCGTTAATGACGAGTGCTTTCATGGTTGCTTCCTTTGCAGTTGAAAAACCACCACAAAGGTGCCTGTCCCCTTTGTGGTGGTTTTGGTTAGAGAGCGGGTGGGAGGGTGTCGAGGAGGGCATGGGCGGTGTTGGCGGCGCAGTCGCGTGAGTCGATGATGTAGTCGGCCCAGGCGCGGTAGCGCGGCATACGCTGCTCGGCCAGCTTGTCGATGCCGTCGCGCGCGGTGATGGGGCGGCCCTTGTGGGCGAGCTCGTCGAGCTTGCGGTTGAGCATCACGATTTGGCTGTTTTGGTGCAGCAGAGGGTAGTTCTCGTCGCGCGTAACCACGCCGCCGCCGGTGGAGAGCACCAAGCCGCTGCGCTTGGAGATGTCGGCCAGCGCTGCCGTCTCCTGCTCGCGGAAGGCCGCCTCGCCGCACTTGATGATAAAGTCGGCGCAGGGCATGCCCAGGCGCTCCTCGAGGGCGCGATCGAGATCGATGTGCTCGCGGCCCGTGAGCTGGGCGATCTGCTCGCCCACGCGGGTCTTGCCCGAGCCCGGCATGCCGATCAGCGCGATGTTCTGTTCGCGGCGTGACAGGCGCTCCGTTACGTCCAGGATCCTCTCGCGCGGGGTGGCTTTGCCGGTATAGCGCTCGACAGCTTGTGCCGCCTGGGCAACAAGCATAAGCAGGCCGCCGATGCAGGGGATGCCGCGGCGCTCGGCCTCGAGCATCAGGCCCGTGCGGGCGGGGTTGTAGACAATGTCGATGACGCCCTCGAGCGCATCGAGGCCTTCGAGCGTGCAAGGCGCGTCGGGGCAATGGGGGAACATGCCGGCGGGCGTGCAGTTGACGAGTAGGGAGGCGTCGGACTGCTGCGCGATATTGTCGTAGTTGACCTCGCTCGTGCGACCCACGGGTACGACGATGGCGCCCATGTCTCCCAGCACCATACTTGCCGTGGTGCCGGCGCCGCCGGTGGCACCGAGCACGAGGGCCTTCTTGCCGGCAACCTCAACGCCCAACTCCTCGACCAGGCACTGGAAACCGAAGTAGTCAGTATTATCGCCGTGCAGGCGGCCGTCGGGCAGGCGCGTGATGGTGTTGACGTTGCCCATGCGCTCGGCGAGCGGGCTCAGCTCGTCCAGGTATTCCATGACGGCGCGCTTGTAGGGGATGGTCACGTTGGTGCCCTCCCATTCGTCGCCCGTCATAAAAGCCTCAAGATCCTCGGGCTCGCGCTCAAAACGCACGTACTCAAGCCCCGCCAGCTCCTTGTAGATGGTCGGGGTGTAGCTGTGGCCCAGCACGCGGCCCAGCACGCCGTAGGGGCGGGTTGCGGCGGTATCGGTCATCTAGAGCACCTCCGTGTAGCTGCCAAAGTAGGTGAAGCTCTCGCATACGTCGTCGATCGAATCGAGCAGGTCGTCGAGGGCCTTGCTGCCAAAGGGACAGTCCAGGTCAAAGTAGAACATAAACTCAAAGTCGCGACCGGGGATGGGGCGGCTCTCGAGCTTGATGAGGTTGATGTTGAGTGCGTAGAAGCGCTCGAGCACGCGATAGAGGGCGCCCGGCTCGTTGGCCGTGGTGATCATGAGCGAGGTACGGTTGGCACCGGGATAGACGCGTGGCTCGCGGCTGATGACGACAAAGCGCGTGTAGTTGTTGTCCGAGTCCTGGATGTCGGACTCCAGCACCTCCAGGCCATAGAGTGCCGCGCAGCTGCGCGATGCGATGGCGGCAACATCGGTGCGGTCGGAATTGGCGACCATCTCGGCCGACATGGCGGTGTTGGGGTACTTGGTGGCGTGCAGGTCGTGGGACTCGATAAAGCCCGCACACTGGGCAATGGCTTGGCCGTGGCTGTAAACCTCGCGCACGTCGGCGAGCTTGGTGCCGGGCTTGACGAGCAGATTGTGGTCGATCTTGAGGCGCAGCGAGCGCACGATGTGGAAATCGAACTGGGCGAGCAGGTCGTAGACGGCGTTGACCGATCCGGCAGTTGAGTTTTCGATGGGCAACACGCCAAACTCGCAGAAGCCGTCGCGCACAGCGCGCATAACGCCTTCGAAGGTCTCGAAAAACGCGATGTCGGGCACGTCGAAGAGCTTGCACGCGGCTATCTGGCTATAGGCACCTTCTACGCCCTGGCAGGCAACGGTGGCCGTTTGAGGGAAGGGCGTGTCGGAGGCTGCAGCCGTGGCGTGGGCCTTTTGCGAGACGGTGATGCCCTTGAGCTCGTTGATGTAGCGCTGCTGCTCGGCTTTGCTCATGCTCATGAGGAGACGGAACAGGGTGATGGTCTGCGCCTCGTAGCGCTCGGGCGCGCGGCTGGCGAGGTTGTTGAGTTTTGAGCGCTCGCGGGCGGGGTCAAAGACGGCCTTGCCCATCTCGATCTTTGATTTGGCGACCTCGGTGGCAATGTCCATACGCTCGACAAAGCTGTTGAGGAGCGTGGTGTCGATGCCATCGATGGCCTGGCGGATGTCAGCAAGGTCCATAGGGACCCCTTTCACGTGTCGGTGATTTTTCTGGGACGGGGATTAAAAAATCATTGTGTAACTAATGATTTTTTAATCCCCGTCCCAGAAAAATCACTGGGTGGGCGTGGGGGCCGGAGTTGGCCCCCAGAGATTTTTAGAGCTGGGCGGCGTCCTCTAGGAGGGCGTCCCAAATCGCGAGGGCAGCGGCTGCTTCGGCAACGGGGACGGCGCGCGGGACGATGCAGGGGTCGTGACGGCCGTGCACCGAGAGCTCGGCATTTTCCATAGCGTCCATGTCCACCGTCTGCTGCTCGCGGCCAATGGAGGGCGTCGGCTTTACGGCCATGCGCCACATGACGGGCGCGCCGGTGGAGATGCCGCCCAGGATGCCGCCGGCATTGTTGGACTCGACCGCAATCCCGCCGGTCTCGGCGTCGATGCGATACGGGTCGTTGTTCTCGCTGCCGCGCATGGCGGCCACGGCAAAGCCCATGCCAAACTCCACGCCCTTTACGGCGGG
>CABUKY010000070.1 GCA_902492185.1 uncultured Collinsella sp. | reverse complement strand
ACGCAGGAAAAGATGACGGCCGTTGTTCAGTCCGAGATTATCGATCCGGTAAGTGAGGCCGCTTCGGCACCGGTCAAGCCCAAGAAGACTGCCGTCGATGACGATTCCGATGCGGACGAGGATGCCGCCGAGACGGCCGCGCCCGCAAAGAAGGAGACCTTTGCCGAGCGCCGTGCCCGCCTTGCCGCCGAGAAGGCCGCGAGCGAGGGTGCTGCTGAGGGCGAAGGTGCTGCTGAGGAGTCCGAGGCCGAGAGCGCCGAGCCTGCCAAGGCCGAGCCTGCTGCCGCCGCCGCCGAGCCCGAGCCTGCTGCAGAGCCGGAGCCCGAGCCCGAGCCGGCAGAGCCCACGACGGCTGACCTCTACGCCCGTCGTCCCCGCAAGCGCAAGGCCGTCGTCGACCAGCTCGCCCGCGAGCTCGAGGCCGAGGACGACGCTGCTGCCGCCGACGCCCCGAAGGGAGGCGATGAGTAATGCCTATCGGACCTGCGCGAATGCCGCTTTTCGATCACCTGGGAGAACTCCGTCGCCGCCTGACCATCGTGGTCGTGTCGGTGTTTGCCGCCGCTATCGTGCTGTATTTCGCCACGCCTGTAGTGCTCGACATCCTGGAAGATCCCATCCGCTCCTTTGTGCCGGACGGTAAGTTCTACATCACCACCACGCTCGGCGGCTTTGGCCTGCGCTTTTCGCTGGCCATCAAGATGGCCGTGGTCATGTGCACGCCCATGATCATCTGGCAGATCCTGGCGTTTTTCCTGCCGGCGCTTCGCCCCAACGAGCGCAAGTGGGTCGTGCCCACGGTGCTCGCCTCGACGGTGTTGTTCTTCCTGGGCGCCATCTTTTGCTACTTCATCATCATCCCTGCGGGCTTTGAGTGGCTCATCGGCGAGACCTCGGCCGTCGCCACGGCGCTGCCCGATCTGGAGAACTACGTCAACATGGAGCTGCTCTTTATGATCGGCTTTGGCGTGGCGTTTGAGCTGCCGCTCATCATCTTCTACCTGTCTGTTTTCCATATCGTGTCCTACGCGGCCTTCCGCGGCGCCTGGCGCTACGTGTACGTGGGCCTGCTTGTGGGCTCGGCTGTGATTACGCCCGACGGCTCGCCCGTTACGCTGGGCCTCATGTATGGCGCCCTGCTCTCGCTCTACGAGATTTCGCTCGCCATCGCCCGTGTGGTCATTACCGCGCGAGAGGGCAAGGAGGGCTTGTTTGTGAGCCGTCTGGACCTGTTTTCGGACGACGAAGAGGACAGCGAGGAGTAAATCGGTATGCACGAGGTTGGCATTGTCAACGGCATACTCGATACAGTGATTCGCGCGGCGCGTGGGGCGGGGGCCTCGCGCGCCGTTTTGGTAACGCTGCGTATCGGGGATATGACCGAGGTCGTGCGCGAGGCGCTCGACTTTGCGTGGGAGACATTTCGCGACGAGGACCCGCTCACGCGCGACTGCGAGCTTGCCGTGGAGGAGGTCCATCCACAAAGCGAGTGTCTGGACTGCGGTGAGGTTTTCGATCATGACCGCTTCCACTGCCGCTGCCCCCAGTGCGGCGGTGCCAATGTGCGCCTGCTGCACGGCCGCGAGCTCGACATCGCCAGTATCGAAATCGAAACCCCCGACGATTAGCCCGCTAGCCATCTGGTGATGGGGTATAAAGGGGCCGAATTAAGGAGCGCTAAGTATGGCCGAGAAAACGATTGATATCGCGTCGCCGATTCTGTCGCGCAATGAGCGCCTGGCAGATCAGCTGCGTCAGCGATTTAAAGAGACAAACACCTATGTGATCAATGTGCTGTCGAGCCCCGGCTCGGGCAAGACCACTACGATTCTGGGCACCAACGAGCGCCTGCGCGACAAGGCCGGCCTGCGCTGTGCCGTCATCGAGGGCGATATCGCCTCGGATGTCGATGCCATCACCATGAAGGAAGCCGGCATGCCCGCCATTCAGATCAACACGGGCGGCCTATGCCACCTCGAGGGCAACATGATCATGGAGGCCGTCGACGCCTTCGACCAGGCCGTCGGTCTGGAGAACATCGACGTCATCTTTATCGAAAACGTGGGTAACCTGGTCTGCCCGGTCGACTTTGACCTGGGCGAGAACCTGTCCATCATGATTCTCTCGGTGCCCGAGGGCGACGACAAGCCCATCAAGTACCCGGGCATCTTCCAACACGCCGGCGCGCAGCTGCTCAACAAGGTCGACGTGGCTCCGGCTTTCGATTTTGACATGGATAGGTATACTAAGACACTCGATGACCTCAATCCGCAGGCGCCGCGGTTTGCCGTGAGTGCGCGCAAGGGCGAGGGCATGGATGCCTGGTGCGATTGGCTCATCGGGCAGATTGAGCAAGCAAGGGCGTAAGTCGGCCGCCATACGGGCGGGCGTAGCCGCAGAGATACGAGATAGGAGCCTCTTTTGAAGCTCATCATCGCCGAGAAAAACGACGCCGCGCGTCAGATTGCCGAGCGTCTGTCCACGGGCAAGCCCAAAAAGGACAAGGTGTACAACACCGCCATCTACCGTTTTGAGTGGAAGGGCGAGGAGTGCGTGACCATCGGCCTTGCCGGTCACATCCTAGCGCCCGATTTTTGCGACAGCGTGCTGTTCGATAAAAAGCTGGGCTGGTATTCGGTCACCGAGGACGGCGAGATGCTGCCGGCCGACATACCCGATGGCCTGGCGCGTCCGCCCTACGACACCAAGCGCAAGCCGTTTCTTGCCGATGGCATCTCAATCAAGGGCTGGAAACTCGAGAGCCTGCCTTACCTCACCTGGGCGCCCGTCATTAAGCTACCGGCCGAGAAGGAACTCATTCGTTCGCTCAAGAACCTCGCCAAGAAGTCCGACAGTGTCATCATCGCCACGGACTTCGATCGCGAGGGCGAGCTGATCGGTTCGGACGCCCTCAACAAGGTGCGCGAGGTTGCGCCCGACCTGCCGGTCGCCCGCGCCCAGTATTCTTCGTTTACCAAGGCCGAGATCACGCAGGCCTTCGATAATCTCGTCTCGCTCGACCAGAATCTGGCCGACGCCGGCGAGAGCCGCCAGCACATCGACCTCATTTGGGGTGCGGTGCTCACGCGCTACCTGACGCTCGCCAAGTTTGGCGGCTTTGGTAATGTGCGCTCTGCCGGCCGTGTGCAGACGCCGACGCTTGCCCTGGTGGTCGAGCGCGAGCGCGAGCGCATGGCGTTTGTGCCCGAGGACTATTGGCAGATCCGCGGCATGGGCGCCGCACAGGGTGCTGCCGAGGACGACCGCTTTAAGATTGCGCACAAGACGGCGCGCTTTACCGACAAGGATGCTGCTGAGGCGGCGTACGGCCACGTTGACGGCGTTGCGACGGCAACCGTCGCCGCGGTGACCAAGCGTTCGCGCAAGCAGCAGCCGCCCACGCCGTTTGAGACCACCTCGCTGCAGGCTGCCGCCGCAGCCGAGGGCATCTCACCTGCGCGTACCATGCGCATCGCCGAGTCCCTCTACATGGCCGGTCTCATCAGCTACCCGCGTGTCGACAATACCGTGTACCCTGCGACGCTCGATCTGGGCGCCGTGGTGAGCGACCTTGCAAAGATCAACCCGGCGCTGGCGCCCGTGTGCAAAAAGGTGCTCGCCGGCCCCATGAAGCCCACGCGCGGCAAAGTCGAAACCACCGACCACCCGCCTATCTATCCCACGGGCGAGGGCGATCCGTCCGCGCTCGACGGTGGCCAGCGCAAGCTCTACGACCTCATCGCCCGTCGCTTCCTGGCAACGCTCATGGGTCCCGCGACCATCGAGAACACCAAGCTCGAGCTCGACGTCAATGGTGAGCCGTTCGTGGCTTCGGGCGATGTGCTCGTGACCCCGGGTTTCCGTGAGGCGTATCCGTATGGACTCAAGCGCGACGAGCAGATGCCGCCGCTGGAGCAGGGCGATGCGGTCGACGTGTTCGACATTAAGCTCGAGGCCAAGCAGACCGAGCCGCCCGCGCGCTACAGCCAGGGCAAGCTCGTGCAGGAGATGGAAAAGCGCGGCCTGGGCACCAAGTCCACGCGCGCGAGCATCATCGAGCGCCTGTACGCCGTGCGCTATCTCAAAAACGATCCCGTGGAGCCGAGCCAGCTGGGCATCGCCATCATCGATGCACTGTCGCAGTTTGCCCCGCGCATCACGAGCCCCGATATGACCAGCGAGCTCGACGGCGACATGACCCGCGTGGAGCGCGGCGAGGACACCGAAGAGCATGTCGTGACGCACTCGCGCGCGCTGCTGGCCGGTGTGCTCGACGAGCTGCTCAAGCATACGCAGGAACTGGGCGATGCTATCAGCGACGCCGTCACGGCCGATGCGCGCGTGGGCGCCTGCCCCAAGTGCGGCAAGGACTTGGTTATGAAGACGAGCGCCAAGACCCGCGGCAGCTTTATCGGCTGCATGGGCTGGCCCGACTGCGATGTGACCTATCCGGTGCCGAGCGGCGTCAAGGTGAGCCCGCTCGAGGGCGAGGCTGCTGTGTGCCCCGAATGCGGTGCGCCGCGCATTAAGTGCCAGCCGTTCCGCCAAAAGGCTTTCGAGATTTGCGTGAACCCCACATGCCCCACCAACTACGAGCCCGACCTTAAGGTGGGCGAGTGCAAGGTGTGCGCCGAGGCAGGACGCCATGGCGACCTGATCGCACACAAGAGCGAGAAGAGCGGCAAGCGCTTTATCCGCTGCACCAACTATGACGACTGCGGCGTGAGCTATCCGCTGCCGGCGCGTGGCAAGCTCGAGGCGACGGGCGAGACCTGCCCCGAGTGCGGCGCCCCCATCGTGGTGGTCAACACCGCGCGCGGCCCGTGGCGCATCTGCGTGAACATGGACTGCCCGACCAAGGAGAAGAAGCCCGCCCGCGGCCGCAAGACCACGACCAAGGCGAGCGCGGCGAAGAAGACCTCGACTGCGAAGAAGACGACGGCTAAGAAAGCCACTGCCGCCAAGAAGACGACCGCGAAGAAGTCGACTGCCAAGAAAGCAGCCGCCGACAAGTAACGGCGCAGTCGAAACATTGCCCAAAAAACGAGCGAGGGTCCCATGATCCTCGCTCGTTTTTTGACCGGCAGTTAGGGACATTCCTTTTTCTGCCGGCAGTTTAGGAACGTCCCTAACTGCCGGCTCGGAAACGACAAGGCGTTAGTTCACTTCGACGGGTTTGGCGCCGGGATAGCGCTCCTCAAAGTCTAGGCGGTACTTATTGTCATTGGTGCCCGCCACGTTGTCGCGCGACAGCGGCGCCACGATCTCGTTCTTATGGTCTGCGGGCTTTGCGTACTTTAAGCTGATCTCCCAGGCATCGCAGATCGCATCGATGCGGTGATCCAGGTCGTCGTACAGAGCAATGATGTCCTTCCACGAGCTGTAGTTCTTAGAGCTTGTGGGGACGTCCAGGTCCTCGACGATATCGTAGTACTGCTCGATGGTGTCTTCCGTGCGCTCGGCGACGTCGGCGAGATTTTGACGGGCGGTACGGTCCTCTTCCAGATAACCGCCATTGAACGCCTCTGCGCAGGCACGGACCTGGTTATCGAGATCTTCGAGCAGGTCGTAGTATTCGCTCAGGCGACGGTAGAGGTTTTGCTCGGAGAGGGTCGCCTGGCTGCCATCCTCGTCATCATCGTCGTCATCGTCAAAAAGGCTATTGGGGTCGTCGAGAGGCTTGAGGTCATCATCGTCAACATCATGGTGCAGCTTAGTAATCTCGGCAGTCGTTTGCGTGGCGGCGTTGTCGAAAGGCTTGATCACAAAAAAGATGACCAAGGCGATGATAATTGCCACGAGCACAACGATAACGGCGATAAGCGCCTTGGTGCTGCTCTTTTTGGCGGCGGGGGCCTGCGGTGAATCAGGCGCGTACGTAGATGCCGGTTGCTGTTGGGGCGGGGTGTCCGCGACGGGTATGCGCTGCGTCGTTTCGACCGCTGCGGGGCTGGCGGCGGGGTCGGGGCGATAGGCGAGGGGGTCGTCCGGCTTAGCTTGCGGCGTATCGAGGAAGCCGGTCTGCTCAAACGCGGGTTGGCCATTGCTTGCGGTTGTCTGCTCAACGGGTGCACCGCATGAGGTGCAGAACTTGGCATCATCTGCAAGAAGTTTGCCGCACGAGGCGCAATACCGAGACATTGCCACTCCTTTCGCCACATTTCAAATCAATACGACGATTATACCCAGCGCTCAAAAAAGTCGGCAGCTAGGGACGTTCCTTTTCTGCCGGCACTTTAGGAACGTCCCTAGCTGTCGCCTAGTCATTTAAGAGCGTCCCCAATGACTACCCAATGACTAGGCCCGATTTGGGGCGCGCCTGCCCCTGGGGTATCATGGCTTGGTTGATATATCTGCATTTACGCGCCTTATAGGAAGGGGCTGCGCTCATGGCTTTTGAGCCCGCTCAACATAGCTTTATCACGCTCGAGGGCGTCGATGGTGCCGGCAAGTCCACGCAGGCGCGTCTGCTTGCCCGCGCGCTCGAACTCGCTGGCTACCAGGTTGTGAGCCTGCGCGAGCCGGGCGGCACCGCCATCAGCGAAAAGATTCGTGCCCTGCTGCTCGACCCCGCCAATACGGCGATGGGCGACACCTGCGAGCTGCTGCTCTACGAGGCCGCGCGTGCCCAGCTGGTGCACGAGGTCATAGCTCCCGCCCTCGCTGCCGGCAAGGTGGTTCTGTGCGACCGTTTCTACGATTCCACGACCTGCTACCAGGCGTTTGCCGACGGCCTCGACCGTCAGATGGTACGCGATGCCAACAACCTGGCTGTCGCCGGTACGCATCCGGCGCTCACGCTTGTCTACCACATTACGCCCGAGCAGGCGGCGCTGCGCATGGCGGCCCGCGGTGCGGCCGATCGCATGGAGGCCAAGGGCATGGCATTCCAAGAGCGTGTTTACCAGGGATTTTGCAGCATTGCTGCCGAGGAACCCGCCCGCGTAAAGCTCATCGACGCCACTGCGTCGATCGCAGACGTCTTCGCGCAGACGGTCGAGCTGGTTCGTGCGTACGGTCTCGACATCCCCCAGGATGCCGTCGCCGCCGCGCTTGCCCAGGAGGCTGAGTAACATGGCCCCCGCGCAGACAAGCCTGCTGGCCAAGCTAGACACCCAACAGCGCGTGCGCGACTTTTTGACCAACGCCATCGCAAGCGGCCGCGCATCGCACGCCTACCTGTTCTTGGGCGCGCCCGGCGCCGGTAAGCTTGACGCCGCATGGGCGCTTGCCCAGGCATTCCTGTGCGAGCAGGACGGCTGTGGTTCGTGCGACAGCTGCGTGCGCGTCGCGCGCCATACGCACCCCGACGTGCACTATTACACCCCCGAAAGCGCTACGGGCTATCTCATTGCCCAGACCCGCGAGCTGCTCGACGACGTGCCCCTGGCGCCCATCCGCGCCAAGGCCAAGGTCTACATCATCGACCGTGCCGAACAGCTGCGCGCCAACACCGCCAACGCGCTGCTCAAAACGCTCGAGGAACCGCCCGAGGGCGTCATGTTCATCCTGCTGGGCACCTCGGCAGACGTGATGCTGCCCACTATCGTGAGCCGCTGCCAGTGTGTGCCGTTTCGGCTGGTGTCGCCCACTGTGGCCGCGCAGGCTGTGAGCCGCGCCACCGGTCAGGATCCCGCGCGCTGCCGCATGGCCGTCGCCGTGGCGGGAAGCCCCACGCGTGGTATCGAGTTCCTCAAGAGCGCCGAGCGCCAGGACGCCCGCCGTCAGATGGTTCGCGCCATCGACTCGCTCATCGCCGCCGACGAGGCCGATGTGCTCAGTCGCGCCAAGTCGCTCATCGTCGCCGTCAAGGCGCCGCTCGCCGAGGTCAAGTCCACGCAGGAAAAGGTGCTCGAGCAAAATGCCGACTACCTGTCGCGTGGAGCATTGAAGCAGCTTGAGGACCGCAACAAGCGCGAACTCAACGCGCGCGAGCGTTCGGGTATCATGGAAGCGCTGGCGAGCGCGCGGACGCTCATGCGCGACGTGCTGCTGACACTTCAGGATGAGGCGGCAGACGTTGTGAACGAGGACGTGCACGACACGATCGGGCGGCTTGCCGCGGCGACGAATGTTGCGGGTGCCACTCAGGCGCTCGAGGCGGTTGCCACCGCTGAGCGCAACATCGCCAGAAACGTTACTCCCCAGCTGGCCATCGAGGTCATGCTGTTCGATATCAGGAAGGCACTGAAATGCCGTTAGTCGTACCCGTTAAGTTTGCCTACGCCTCGCGCGACCTGTGGTTCGACCCGCAGGATCTGGATATCCTCGAGGCCGATTATGCGATCTGCTCCACCGAGCGCGGAACCGAGATCGGCCTGGTCACGGCCGATCCCTTTGGGGTGCCGCAAGACGAGATCGGTCAGCCGCTCAAGCCCGTGCTGCGCGTGGCGAGCGACATCGACCTGCAGCTTGCCGACGACCTGGCTATCCAGGGTGACGAGGCCATGGTCGATTTCCGCCGCCTGGTCAAGGAGCTCGACCTCGAGATGAAGCCGGTCGGCGTCGAGTACCTGTTTGGCGGCGAGAAGGCTGTGTTCTACTTTGCTGCCGAGGAGCGCGTCGATTTCCGTCAGCTCGTCAAGGACCTGTCCTCGACGCTGCACATTCGCGTCGACATGCGCCAGATCGGCGTGCGTGACGAGACCCGCCTGGTGGGCGGCTATGCCCAGTGCGGCCAGGAGCTCTGCTGCACGCGCTTTGGCGGACAGTTTGAGCCGGTTTCGATTCGCATGGCAAAAGAGCAGGACCTGCCGCTCAACTCGTCCAAAATCAGCGGCGTCTGCGGCCGCCTGATGTGCTGCCTGCGCTACGAGTTCGAGGCGTACAAGGACTTTAAGAGCCGCGCGCCCAAAAAGAAGACGCTTATCGATACGCCGCTTGGCAAGGCGCGTATCCAGGAATATGACACGCCGCGTGAGCAGCTGGTGTTGCGCCTGGAGAACGGCAAAGTCTTTAAGGTCAACCTGGCCGACATGACCTGCTCTGAGGGCTGCAAAAAGAAGGCCGCCGAGCAGGGTTGCAACTGCCGCCCCGACTGCGTGACGCGCGATGTGCTCGAGCGTATCGAGTCGCCCGAGATGCGCCTGGCGCTTATGGAGCTCGACCGCGAGAACGGCGTCGACGTGGGCGATGGCCTGTCGAGCGCCGACCGTCTGGCGGGGACGACGATGCCCAAGCGCCGCCGTCGCGATGCGGACGCCGATACCCGTGCCGGTCAGAGCCGGGGCGAGGGTT
>CABUKY010000069.1 GCA_902492185.1 uncultured Collinsella sp. | reverse complement strand
CCTAATCGCACCCTTCTTATCGCTGGTAACTGGAAGATGAACAACGACGTCGCCGAGGCCGCCAAGCTCGCCGACGAGCTGGCTCAGGCTCTGCCCGAGGTTCCGGCTGGCGTCGAGGTGCTCGTCTGCCCTCCGACCATCGACATCACCACGGTTCATGACCGCATTCAGGCTGCCCCCATCGCCCTCGGTGCACAGAACGTGTACTGGGAGGCCAAGGGTGCCTTCACGGGTGAGTCCTCTTGCGACATGCTCAAGTCCGCTGGCTGCACCTACTGCATCATCGGTCACTCCGAGCGTCGCGACTACTTCCACGAGACCGACGAGGACCAGAACAAGAAGGCCAAGGCTCTCGTTGCCGCCGGCCTTGTTCCCGTCTTCTGCTGCGGCGAGTCCCTTGAGGTCCGCGAGGCCGGCACCTATGTCGAGCACGTCGTGAACCAGGTCAAGGCTGGCCTT
Organism: uncultured Collinsella sp.; assembly: GCA_902492185.1. Lineage (GTDB taxonomy): Bacteria > Actinomycetota > Coriobacteriia > Coriobacteriales > Coriobacteriaceae > Collinsella. The sequence goes on along the minus strand of CABUKY010000069.1, from coordinate 8,802 downwards.
GCTGGTCTTGAGATCACCTGCCCCAAGCAGGTCGTCGTCGCCTATGAGCCCATCTGGGCCATCGGCACCGGCAAGACCGCTACCGCCGAGGATGCTCAGGAGGTCTGCGGCGCTATCCGTGAGACCCTCAAGGAGATGTTCGGCGAGGAGCTCGCCAACGGCATCCGCGTTCTCTACGGTGGTTCCGCCAAGCCCGGTAACATCGCCGAGCTCGTCGCCAAGCCCGACGTTGACGGCGCCCTCGTGGGCGGCGCTTCGCTCAAGGCTGCCGACTTCGCCTCTATGGTCGTCAAGGCAGGCGAGTAGGACATATGGCACAACGTCATCTTCCTGCACTCCTGATTATCATGGACGGCTGCGGCCTGGCTCCGGCTGATGGCGAGAACGCCGTCGCCGCTGCCAAGACGCCCTTCCTTGATGGCCTGTACGAGAAGTATCCTCACACCACGCTCGGTGCTTCGGGCGAGGACGTGGGCCTTCCCGACGGCCAGATGGGCAACTCCGAGGTGGGTCACCTCAACATCGGTGCCGGTCGCATCGTGTTCCAGGAGCTTTCGCGCATCAACAATGCCATCAAGGACGGCTCCATCGCCAAGAACGAGGTTTTCGTCAAGGCCATGGACGATGTCAAGGCTGACGGCAAGACTCTCCACCTCATGGGCCTTATGAGCCCTGGCGGCGTTCACTCCCACATGAACCACGTCGAGGCTCTGGTCAAGATGGCTGCCGAGCACGGTGCCAAGACCGTTCGCGTCCACGCCTTCATGGATGGCCGCGACGTTGACCCGCAGTCCGGTGCCGGCTACATGAGTGAGTTCTGCGCCTTCCTGGCTAAGATCTCCGAGGAGACCGGTTGCGACGCTCGCGTTGCCACCGTCTCGGGCCGTTATTGGGCCATGGACCGCGATAATCGTTGGGAGCGCATCCAGCGCGCCTACGACGTCATGGTCAACGCGTCCGATGCTGATACCGACCCCGTTGCCGGTATCAAGGCCTACTACGAGAAGGACCCGCGCGGCGACGAGTTCGTCGAGCCCTTCGCTGCCCACAACGAGGGCATTCACGAGGGCGACGCGGCCATCTTCTTCAACTTCCGTCCCGACCGCGCTCGTCAGATGACCCGCGTGTTCACGGACAAGGAGTTCGACGGCTTTGAGCGCGAGCAGATCAAGCTTTCGCACTTTGTGACGATGACCGAGTATGATCCGACGTTTGACGTCGAGGTCGCCTTCCCCAAGACGTTCCCCGAGAACGTCCTGGCCGACGTTATCGCCGCCAATGGCCTGAAGCAGCTGCACACTGCCGAGACCGAGAAGTACGCCCACGTGACGTTCTTCCTCAACGGTGGCATCGAGGAGCCCAAGGAGGGCGAGGAGCGCGTGCTCGTCGCTTCCCCCAAGGTTGCTACCTACGATCTGCAGCCCGAGATGAGCGCTCCCGAGGTTACCGAGAAGCTCGTCGCCGCCATCAACGAGGATCGCGCTGATTTCTACATCGTGAACTTCGCGAACTGCGACATGGTTGGTCACACCGGTGTCTTCGACGCTGCCGTTAAGGCCGTTGAGGCTGTTGACGATGCCCTGTCCAAGGTTGTCCCGGCGATTCTCGCCAAGGGCGGCTTTGCACTGATTACCGCCGACCACGGCAACGCCGATCACATGTTTGACGTTGCTTCCGACGGTTCCAAGCATCCGTTTACGGCTCACACCACCAACCGCGTGCCGTTCATCATCGTTGATGAGAAGGCCAAGCTCACCGGTATCGAGGACGGCCGTCTTTCCGATATCGCTCCGACCATGCTCACCATGGCTGGTATTGAGCCTTCCGCCGAGATGACGGGCCGCGTGCTCGCTACCGAGGCCTAATAGAAAACAAATACCGTTTTCTAGCAAGGGGGTTGTCCACAACCGGACAACCCCCCTTTTGGTATTTCTGCCATTTCCACCCCGTCCTTGAGTGGCAGGTAGGGGAGAGCGGGGGATTGTGGTACAGTACTGGAGTTTGAACTGTTCTATTAAGGAGCTTATCTATGGGTCCGTTCCAGATTCTTCTGTTTGTCGTTTGGGCTGTTTCTGCCGTGGCGCTGACGATTCTCGTCCTGATGCATTCCGGTAAGGGTACCGGCGTTTCGGATATGATTGCCAGCTCGCTGTATAACTCCAGCTCTGCCACGGGCGTTATGGAGCAGAACCTTGACCGCCTGACCGTCATCATGGCTGTCGTGTTTGCCGTGTGCGTCGTGCTGTGCATGTTCTTCTTCCCGCAGGGCATCGTGGGCTACTAATCACGAGCCGCATAAATACTTGAAAAGGGTCCCGCAAGTGCGGGACCCTTTTTGTTTACATATTTGTAACAGAGTCAAAATATCCTCATATACTTCGCCCAACTAAAGAAAATCTCGACCGTTAACCGGAATTAGCCCCAAATCGTGCATAAAATGCGCTACTGTATTGCAATACGTTGGTCCGCTTTGTATAACCAGCCAAAACGGCGGACCGCGTTTGAATGGTTCGATTGGGCTGTCTTGACGTTGCCCGACCGAACTTACTTTGTCCTATCTCATAAGGAGGATGGCATGGCTGATTCTATGTTCCACCAGCCCGTTATGGGTCGTCGCGCCTTTGTCGGCGGTACCCTTGCTGCGAGCTCCATGGCTTTTCTTGCCGCATGCGGCAAGAAGGGCGGCGACGCTTCCGGTTCTGAGTCCGGTTCGACGCTGAACTTCTACATCAACAACCCGGTCTGCATCGACCCCTACAATGTCCAGGAGGACCAGGGCACTCAGGTCGAGTACCAGCTCTTTGACGCTCTGACCTCTTATGACGCCGAGAAGGGCGAGATCGTTCCGCTGGCTTGCGAGTCCTTCGAGGCCAACGACGACGCCACCGAGTTCACCTTCAAGATCAAGAAGGCCAAGTTCCACAACGGTGACGACGTTACCTCCAAGTCCTTCAAGCTCGGTTGGGAGCGTCTGGTCAACACCAAGTCGGCCATCGCTACCGAGTATGGCCCTTCCGAGGTCTCCTATCACCTTTCCATGGTCGAGGGCTATGACGATCTGCTTGCCGGTAACGCTACTGAACTCAGCGGTGTTACCTGCCCCGACGATGAGACCCTCGTCGTCAAGCTGTCTTCCGCTTACGCCGACTTCCCCTTCGTCGCCTCTCACCCGGCTCTGGCCCCGGTTCCCGAGTGCGCCGAGTCCGATGCCAAGAGCTTCTACCTTGCACCGGTCGGTAACGGCCCGTTCATGATGGACGGCAAGTGGGAGGATGGTCAGGAGATCAACCTCAAGAAGTTCGACGATTACTATGGCGACAAGGCCAAGATCGATGGCATCCACTTCCAGGTCATCAAGGACATGGAGACCGCTTACAAGGAGTTCCAGGCCGGTAACCTCGATGTCTGCGACGTTCCCGTTGCTCAGATCGACGCCGCCAAGAAGGATCGCGGCGTGTCCAAGGACGGCTACACCATGGGTGACGGCGAGCGCATGCTGCTCGGCTCCGAGCCTTCCACCTACTACCTGACCTGCAACAACACGGCCGAGCCGTTTAACAACGCCGACCTGCGCAGGGGTATCTCCCTGGCCATCAACCGTGAGGCCATCTGCAAGACTATCTTCAAGGGTACCCGTACCCCCGCCGACGGCATTGTTCCTCCGGGCATCGATGGCTACAAGGAGGGCGCATGGGAGTTCTGCGCCTACGACGTCGACAAGGCTAACGAGTACCTGGACAAGGTTGCTCCCGCTGGCGCTAACGGCGATCGTGGCATTAACGTGACCCTTTCCTACAACCAGGATGGTGGCCACAAGGAGATCATGGAGTCCATCATCGGTGACCTCGCCAAGGTTGGCGTTACCGCTGTCTCCGATACCCCTGAGTGGTCTGCCTTGCTCGAGCAGTACCAGAACTTTAACTATCAGTTCGGTCGTCTGGGTTGGATTGCCGACTACCCGATTATGGACAACTTCCTGTATCCGCTGTTCCACTCCGACTCCCTCGGTGGCGACAACCGCTCCGGTTACAACAACCCCGAGTTCGACGCCAAGGTCAACGAGGCTCGCACCACGGTTGACGACGAAGAGCGCGTTGCTAAGATGCAGGAGGCCGACGCTATGGTCGCTGCCGACTGCCCGGTCATCCCGGTGATGTTCTACACGCACACCATCGTCGGCTCCGATCGCATCAAGCACCTCTATGTCGATCCGCAGAAGCACGCTGAGCTGGGTACCGCTGAGCTCGCCTAAGAGTTTGCAGCTTCCGTGAGGGTCAAGTATTTACGTAGACCTCATGGGAAACATACAGTTCTCCCTAACCTGGGGTAAACTGGCTGATGGTAATTTTGGGATGCCGGTCTGGCGATCGGCATCCCATTTAGGTTAATCCCTAGATAGGGGAGTGGTATGGGTAAGTACATCGTTAAACGTGTGCTTCAGTTCATCCCGGTATTTTTGGGCGTTACGCTGATTCTGTTCGCCCTTCAGAATATCGTGCCGGGAGATCCGATCAAGCTGATCGGTGGAGACAAGGCTCTGTCCCCCGAGGTGGAGCTTCAGCTTCGCGTCCGCTATCACCTGGTCCAGTCGGACGAGGACGGCAACGCGATCCTTGACGAGAACGGCGACCCCGTTCAAACGTCGCTCGTGGACCGTTACTTGTATTACATGAACGGCCTGCTTCATGGCGATCTGGGCAATTCGTATCAGCGCAAGCTGCCGGTTACGGAAATTTTTGCCCAGAAGTATCCGTATACGGTCAAACTTGCCGCGTGCGCCATCGTGCTCGAGGCAATCATGGGTATCGGTGCGGGTATCATTTCGGCGGTAAAGCGTTATTCCTTCTGGGATATTTTGGTAACGCTCACCACGTCGATCCTCGTTGCGGTCCCGGCCTTCTGGCTCGGTATGTTGCTGCAGCTGTTCTTTGGCGTCATCCTCAAGGACGCTACGGGCGGTGCAATCTCCATGCCGATCTCGGGTGCCGGCGGTTCCAGCTCTCAGTATCAGGATTGGATGCACTATGTGCTTCCGACCATTACGCTGGCTTCGGTTTCGACCGCTTATGCCGCCCGCATTATGCGCTCGCAGCTGCTTGACGTCATGAACCAGGATTACATCCGTACGGCAAAGGCCAAGGGTCTCTCCAATCGCGCGATCATCGTCAAGCATGCGCTTAAGAATGCACTCATCCCCGTCGTTACCTATATTGGTGTCGACTTTGGTGGCATGCTTTCGGGCGCCATCCTGACCGAGACGGTTTTTAACTGGCCCGGTATCGGCTATGAGGTCTATCGCGCCATTAGCATGCGTGACTGGCCCATCGTTATGGGCGGCGTTACGCTCATCGTCGTCGTCGTCATGGTGATTAACCTGCTCGTCGACATTAGCTATGCATTCCTCGACCCGCGCATCCGCCTTGGCGGTCCGTCGGATAAGGCCTAAGGGAGGTACGTCTCATGCAGGAAACTGATTCTCAGTCTCAGGAGCAGGCTACCGCCACCAAGGCCGCATCTGCTCCCGCCAAGTCCCGCACGCTGTGGGGTGACGCTTTTAAGCGTCTTCGCAAGAACAAGCTCGCCGTTATCGGTGTCTGCTGGATCATCATCGTCGTTTTGGTTGCCCTGACCGCAGATCTGTGGGCTAAGCCCTGGCTCGGTTCGCCGACGGCTTCCGACTCGACCACCATGGCCGAGACGTCGCTGTTGGCTCCGTGTGCAGAGCACCCGTTTGGCACCGACGCCCTTGGTCGCGACATTCTCGTCCGCGTTATCTACGGTGCACGCGTTTCGCTGTCCGTCGGCATTATGGCCACCGCGATCTCCACGGTGATCGGTCTGGTCATGGGTGCTCTGGCCGGTTTCTACGGCGGGATCTGGGATACGATCATCATGCGCTGTGCGGACATCTTCCTGGCGTTCCCGTACGTGCTGTTCGTTGTCGCCATGATCGCCGTTATCGGCCGTGGTCTTCAGAACGTCTTTATCGCCATCGGTATTCTCGGCTGGCCTTCGATTGCGCGCGTCTTCCGCTCTGCGATCTTGACGGTCAAAGAAAACGACTATGTTGACGCTGCGCGCGCGATGGGTGCATCTGATGCTCGTATCGTAGTGCGTCACATCTTCCCGAACTCCGTCGCCTCCATCGTGGTCTACGCGACCATGAACATTGGTGGCGCCATTCTGACCGAGTCCGCTCTGTCCTTCCTCGGCATGGGCGTTATTCCGCCTACGCCTTCGTGGGGCTCCATGATTCAGGACGGTCAGCAGTATCTTCTGACTGCTCCCTGGATGATGATCATGCCCGGTCTGGCAATTCTCTCGACGGTGCTCGCCTTCACCCTGCTGGGTGACGGTCTGCGCGACGCCCTCGACGTCAAGATGAAGGACGCATAAGGATGAAGAAGAACAAGAACTATGTGGACCTGAAGGACCAGCCGGTTCCCGAGGGCCAGCATCTGCTCGAGGTCGATGACCTTAAGATGTATTTCCATACCGAGGATGGTGTCGTTCGCGCTGTCGACGGTGTGTCCTACACGCTCGATCGCGGCGAGACCCTGGGTGTCGTCGGTGAGTCCGGCTCCGGTAAGTCCGTGACCGCCATGACCATCATGGGCCTCATCTCGATGCCTCCGGGAAAGATCGAGGGCGGCGACGTTCGCTATCGCGGTCGTTCTATCCTCGAGATGACCGAGGAAGAGATGCAGCACATTCGCGGAAACGACATCGCGATGATCTTCCAGGATCCTATGACCTCCTTGAACCCGGTCTATAAGATCGGCAAGCAGGTGGGCGAGGGCCTTCGTCTGCACCGTGGCTACTCCAAGCAGGAGGCGCTCAAGCGCGCTACCGAGCTTTTGGACCTCGTGGGTATCCCCGAGCCCGAGAAACGCGTCAATGAGTATCCGCACCAGTTCTCCGGCGGTATGCGTCAGCGTGTCATGATCGCTATGGCTCTTGCCTGCGATCCCGATATCCTGATTGCCGACGAGCCCACGACGGCTCTGGACGTTACCATTCAGGCTCAGATTATCGAGCTCATGCAGGAAATGCAGGAGAAGAACGGCAACGCCATCATCATGATTACCCATGACCTGGGCGTCGTTGCCGATATGGCCGATAAGATCATGGTTATGTACGCCGGCCGTCCCGTCGAGTTCGGTACTGCTGAGGAAATCTTCTACGAGAGTCGCCACCCCTACACCTGGGGTCTTATCCGCTCCATCCCGGAGCAGGCCATCGAAGAGAAGAAGCCGCTTACGCCGATTCACGGCAACCCGCCTTCGCTCATGAACCTGCCTGAGGGCTGCGTGTTCTCGCCTCGTTGTCCCTATGCGACGGACAAGTGCCGCAAGCAGCGCCCCGAGCGCGTTGTCACCGAGTCTGGTCATTACTCTGCGTGCCACTACTCCGGTGACCCCGAGTTCCTCAAGAACGCTCCTGAGACGTCCCGTACGCGCAAGGATTCCAAGAAGGGAGGCGAGGCGTAATGGCAGATACCAACGAGCGTACTCCGCTGCTGAAGGTCGAGCACCTCTCTAAGGAGTTCCCCGCTGAGTCCGGCATGTTCGCCAAGCGCTTCTCCAAGCGTGTTGTCTCTGCAGTAAATGACATTTCGTTCGAGATTTATCCGGGCGAGACCTTTGGTCTGGTTGGTGAGTCTGGTTGCGGTAAGTCCACGACGGGTCGCACCATCATGCGCCTGACCAAGCCGACCGCCGGTAAGGTGTTCTTCCAGGGTAAAGATGTTGCCGAGATGAGCAAGCATGAGATCAAGGACATGCGTCGCGAGATGCAGTTCATCTTCCAGGATCCCTATGCTTCGCTCAATCCCCGTATGACCATCGGCGAGATCGTCTCCGAGCCCATGACCATTCATGGCGTGGGTACCAAGGAGGAGCGTATCGAGCGCGTCCGCGAGCTGCTGGACGTCGTCGGTCTGAATCCCGAGCACATCAACCGTTATCCGCACGAGTTCTCGGGCGGCCAGCGCCAGCGTGTCGGCATCGCCCGCGCGTTCGCTCTGAAGCCCAAGCTGATTATCTGCGACGAGCCTGTCTCTGCACTTGACGTATCCATTCAGGCCCAGGTTCTGAACCTTCTTAAGGAGCTCCAGGACAAGTTCGGTACCGCGTATCTGTTTATCGCTCACGACCTGTCCGTCGTGCAGCACATTTCCGATCGCGTTGCCGTTATGTATCTGGGTAAGATGGTTGAGGTTTCGGACTGGAAGACGCTCTACAGCGAGCCTCACCATCCGTACACGCAGTCGCTGCTGTCTGCCGTGCCGGTTCCCGATCCTGATATCCAGAAGACCCGCAAGCGTATCATCCTCGCTGGCGATCCGCCGTCGCCGCTGGATCCGCCGACCGGTTGCCGTTTCCACACTCGCTGCCCGATCGCTCAGGGTATCTGCTCTGAGAAGCTTCCCGAGTTTAAGGAAGTTGCACCTGGTCACTGCTGCGCGTGCCACTTCGCGGAGCCGTTCCCGATCAAGGAATCGCACATCGACCTGTAGTCGGTTGTTATCGTTCGGGCCCGCCCTGAAGTTATTTTTCAGAACGTCCTCGGACATGCAAGAAACCCCCGCTGCGCCCTTCGTGCGGGGGGGGTTTCTTGCGTCCTGCGGAGTGTTCTGAAAAGTAACTTCAGGGCGGGCCCTGCGGTAACTCGGCAGGGGGAGTGCGATTCCTTGATCGCTTACTTAATCTGATGAGAAATTGAGTGAGGCCGGAGCTTTGGCTCCGGCCTCCTTATATAAGGGCTCGGCTTTGCCGAGCCACCAAATTTACATCAGCCCCC
>CABUKY010000068.1 GCA_902492185.1 uncultured Collinsella sp. | reverse complement strand
GGGGCATGCCCCTCTCGAGCATCTCCTCGCGTCGCCGGAGCAGGCGCTCGGACCCCTTCCTCCCGTGCATCCTTATCTCGAGGGGGACGCCGGAGCCCTTGGGCATCAGCTTCGGCTGGTGGCCGGCCTGGGCGTAGCACCAGGACCCCTCGACCGCCAGCTTCCTGACGAGCGCGTTGCCGGCCCCGCTGATCCCGCCGAGGCGCACGGAGTCCGCGCTCGACCTCTGCTTCGGGGCGAGGCCGAAGTAGGCCGTCACCTGCCTGCCGGAGCGGAACCTCGAGAAGTCGCCGACCTCGGCCGCGAAGGCGGCGGCGAGCGCGAACCCGCACCCCTTGATCGACTGGAGCGCCTCGACCTCGGCCGAGAGGGGGCCCGCCGCGACGGCGGCCCTGTATTCGGCGAGGACGGCCTCCCTCGTCTCGTCGGCCGCCTCGACCTCGTTCCTCAGCGCCGCAAGCGCCCGGATGCCGCCGTCGTCGGCGGGGTGTATGCCGTCGAGCCACCTGAGGAAGCCGTACGTCCAGTACTTCCGGGGGTTGCCGGCCGGCGTCGTGCCGCCGTAGGCGTAGCCGCGGCGGGCGAGGAACGCCAGGAGCCGCTGCTTCGCCGCCGCGAGCCTCGCGGTCGCCGCGTCGTGGGCCCCGGCGAGGTCCCTGAGCCCCTCGATCTCGGGGGACGGCACCCATACCGGGGAGATATCGTGCGACAGTATCGCCTTGGCCATCCTGGCCGCGTCGTTGCGGTCGTTCTTGGACGAGAGGTCGGCCGCCGACCTCGGGACCTTGGAGACGGCCGCGACGACGCAGTCGACGCCGAGCCCGGAGAGCTCCCTCTGCGGGGCGAAGCCGAGGTAGCCGCTCTCGTAGGCGGCGAGAGACGGGCCGGGGAAGCCCGACATCCACTCCGCGACCTCGCCCCACGGGTTGCCTCGGAACCTCCTCGTCACTGCCTCGCCCGTCTCCGCGTCGAGCGCGCAGACGGTGGTGGACCTGAGGTGTACGTCCATTCCGAAGGCGGTAGAATATCTAGGCACGGGAGCCTCCCAACCTCGTTGCGGCGCGGCTGCGCCTCTGGCACTTCAACAACATTGTCGCAGCCCCGACCCGCGGTCACGAGCGGGGGCTCCTGTCGTTTCCGTGCCCTCGGATTGGGTCATAGTGTCTGTCCGTCCTCTGCCTGCGGCGTTGTCTTGCTCCGGATGCGGCAGTTAGGGACGTTCCTTTTCTGCCGGCAGCTTGGGACACTCCTTGTAGTCATTGGGGACGTTCTTAAACGACTACATAGAACAAGAGTGGATGATCTCCCGGTTTGAGCCTGCATCCAAGCTTAAAGTGGGAGATTATCCACTCTCGTTTCGTTTGTTGAGTTCGATGCCTACATTTGTAGGAACAGTTCGTGGAGGCGGATGTCTTCATCGAGTTCAGGATGGAAGGTTACGCCGAGCTGGTTGCCCTGACGGGCGGCGACGATACGGCCGTCGACTTTCGCTAAGGCCTTGGCATCGCCGCGGACCTCGACGATGCGGGGCGCGCGGATAAACGTCAGCGGCACTTCACCGTCGATGCCGGCTACCTGCCCCTTGGTTCGAAAGCTGCCGAGCTGCCTGCCGTAGGCATCCATGGTTGCCAAACGCGGCGTGCCCTTATCGTCATGGGCGGCAAGATCGTGAGCCAGTAGAATCAGGCCGGCGCAGGTGCCCAGGACGGGCATGCCTTCAGCGATACGGGCACGAAGCTCCTTGAGCATGCCCAACTCATCAAGCAGCTTCCCTTGAACGGTAGACTCGCCGCCGGGAAGTACCAGACGGTCAAAGTCCTGCTTCAAATCAGCCGCCTGCCTCAGCTCAATACAGCGCGCGCCCAGCTCGGATAGTCTTGCCTCGTGCTCGGCAAATGCGCCTTGGACCGCCAGCACGGCGACCGTTTGGTCTGCATAATCGCTCATGTGCGATCCTTTCTGCCGGACTAGCGTCCGCGCTCCTCCATGATGATTTCGATCTCGTCGGCGTTGATGCCCACCATGGCCTCGCCCAGGTCCTCCGAAAGCTCGGCGATGAGCTTGGCATCGGTGAAGTTTGCCACGGCCTTGACGATGGCGGCGGCGCGCTTGGCGGGGTCGCCGCTCTTAAAGATGCCCGAGCCGACAAAGACGCCCTCGGCGCCCAGTTGCATCATCAGCGCGGCGTCGGCAGGGGTCGCTACGCCGCCGGCGGCAAAGTTCACAACGGGAAGCTTGCCCGTGGCATGGACCTCGCGCACCAGCTCGACCGGAACCTGCAGTTGCTTGGCTGCCTCAAAGAGCTCGTCGTCGCGCAGAGCAACAACGTCACGGATCTGCTTTTGGATCTTGCGCATGTGGCGTACAGCCTGGACGACGTCGCCCGTGCCCGGCTCGCCCTTGGTGCGGATCATCGTGGCGCCCTCGGCAATGCGGCGCAGGGCCTCGCCGAGGTCGCGGGCGCCGCAGACGAAGGGGACGGCGAACTGGGTCTTGTCGATGTGATAGACGTCATCGGCAGGGGAGAGAACCTCGGACTCATCGATGTAGTCGATCTCGATGGCCTGAAGGACCTGCGCCTCGACGATGTGACCGATGCGGCACTTGGCCATGACGGGGATGGAGACGGCCTCCTGGATGCCCTTGATCATCTTGGGGTCGCTCATGCGCGAGACGCCGCCTGCGGCACGGATGTCGGCCGGAATGCGCTCGAGTGCCATGACGGCGCAGGCGCCCGCCTCTTCGGCGACGCGTGCCTGCTCGGGCGTGGTGACGTCCATGATGACGCCGCCCTTGAGCATCTGCGCGAGCTCGCGATTGAGTTTGACGCGATCGGCCTTGCTGGTCTGTTCTGGCATGGTTGCTCCCTTGGTTGGCATGTGCATTGCTTGACGGAACATCCTATCTGGGAGCTGGGTATGGCGAAATACTCAGTTTTCGAGATAATAATAAGGTCAGACTAATACCAGATTGAACAGCTCGATAAGATCAGGTGGCAAACTCATGCTTGACTACAATTTGGAAAAACGCGGCGAAGCATCGCTCTATGAGTATGTTTACCAGCAAATTCGAGATGATATCGTAGCTGGACGCATTGTGGCGGGGGAGCATTTGCCGTCTAAGCGCGCCTTTGCCAGTCATCTGGGAATCAGTGTCATTACTATCGAGAATGCATATAGCCAGCTACTTGCCGAGGGCTATATTTGCTCAAAGCCGCGGCGTGGCTACTACGCTTGCAAGCTTCCGGATGCACCGGTTTTGCCTTTGGCTTCGGAGGGCATCGACCGAGATGCCGTCTCTGTGGACCCCAGCGCGCATGATGTCCGCGGGCGGGTCGAGCAATTCGACGCACTTTCTCCTTCCGCTTTGGAGGCGGCGCGGCTTTGGCAAAGCGCACTGCGGGCGACGCTGGCATCCGAAGACGAGCGCGAGATCTTTTCGCCCGCACCGGTACAGGGCACCGTTCGGCTACGATGCGCAATTGCTCATCATCTGCGCGGGACGAGGGGTATGAATGTCGACCCCGACAACATTGTTATCGGTGCGGGCGCCCAGCTGCTCGATACCATGTTGGTTCAGCTGCTTGGCGCGGACAAGGTGTATGCCGTTGAGGATCCGGGCTATTTGCGCCTGACGCGCATCTATCAGGCTATGGGCTGCCAAGTACGACATATCCCGTTGGATGACGACGGCGTGGACCTGAGCGCTCTGCAGAAAACTGGGACCGATGTCCTTCACCTTATGCCGTCCCATCAGTATCCCACCGGTCTTGTGACGAGCATTGCGCGTCGCTATGCGCTGCTGAGCTGGGCCGCCGAGCGACCAGGTCGGTACCTCATCGAAGATGACTTTGATTGTGAGTTTCGCCTTGCCGGCAAGCCAATTCCCGCGCTCGCGTCGATCGATGCCTCCCAGTCGGTTATCTACACCAACACGTTTTCGAAGAGCCTGTCATCGGCGTTGCGTCTAGCGTACATGGTGCTGCCCGATGAGCTAATGGAGCGGTTTAGGCGCAACCTTGGTTTTTACGCCTCGTCGGTGAGTTCTGTTGACCAGGTCGCTTTGGCTCGTTTGCTGGAATCGGGTGATTACGAGCGACATGTGAACCGCGTGCGCGTTCGTGCTCGTGAGGCGCGTGATGGCCTGATGGCGCTTGTACGGAAGGCATTTCCGGCAGGGGAGGTCTCGATCGAGCATGCAGACGCGGGCCTTTACTGTACCGTGGTTGCGGAGCGTGGAACGGGCGGAAGCACTATTGCACGGGCCCTCACGCGCTCGAGCATCCCTTTTATCGATATCGGTGACTGTTTTTGGTGTGCCGATGGCGCATCTGCCCCTGAAAACTCAACTCATATTCTTGTCCAGTATGACGACCTGAGTCCAAAAGTACTAACTACCTTGGAATTGCAGCTAATGGGGGGCACTCTGCAATCTAAGTGAGTAGACTTTTAGCACTTTGGCGACCAGGCAGTTTTGTAACAAGCTATCTACCTGCGGTTTTGAAAAGCAGGAAGACCGGCCTGCTCGGAATGTTCAAAAAAGTCTACTCACTTGCCGCGTAAAGCTTCTGCATGAGAAAAAAATGGGGTTTTCAACAGGGCTTCGTCCAGCTCTCGACAAGCTTTTGGCCAGTTTGGGAGGGCTGTTGAAAACTTGGCAGTCCGTTCGGCGCCATTTTTGGTGCGTTCGCGCCAATGCGTGACTGACTGGGTTGAAATTCGTGTTCTCCTGTGCCTATGAAGGATCTACTTTGTGACATATCGGCTTTTAGGTACTGGCGTTTGCCTCCTCAAGTCCGCGCTTTGTGTCCGCCGCTTCCACGACCGGAAGAAGACCGGCAGCGATATGATCTCGCCCGCAACCCGACGGCTGCGGTCGCGCTCGGTTTTCCGTTGCATACATTGGTTCGGACGAGAAACAAACGGACTTGTCCTGCCAGCATTAGGCAGCGGCTGTTTCTTGGTGAGCTCCCCAGGGAATCCGTGCTGGAAACGGAGCATGGATTTTTGATTACGTCTCCTCTACTGACGGCATTCATCATGTCACGGCATCTGACGGATCTTCAGCTTCTTTTGGTATTGGCGGAGATGTGTGGCTTGTTTGCGGTGTGTGCCCTGCCGGCGTTACTTGAGACGGAGCTTTCGCGTGCAATTGATTCGGGTGCGATTTCGACAACGTTCGGTTGGGCGCGCTGCCCGTCCGAGGACGGCACCGCCTCAAATTTATGGCGTCGAGACGCTTTGGTTTTGGGCGGAGACCTTGACCGTTTTTGTTCAGATGTTTGTGGGATGCGTTACGGCAATAGATTTATGGCGGTATCGCAACTCGTTCCATTGGGTGCCGCGTCGCCTTTTGAGGTCGAGGCGTATTTGCTACTTGCACTGCCGCGATCCCTGGGAGGCGAAGGTTTTTGCGGCATAGAGCTTAATGTTGAAGTGATGCTAAACACAAGTGCTCGAGCGATTGTGGGAAAGTCCCGTGTATATATCGACCTACTTCTTTCTTCACCGGACGGTAGGCGACAGGTGGCCATTGAATGTCAGGGAAAGGCCTCGCACGGACGCGCAGGGGATGGCTTGCGTGACGCTGACCGCATGACGGCCCTTCAGGCCATGGGCTACGATGTACTTCTCCTGACACACAGACAGATATCCGATAAGGGTAGATTCCGCGCGATCGTTAAGACCGTATGCAGGATGCTCGATGCTGAATATCGCGATAAAAGCTCAGATGAGCAAAGGGCTGAGACATTACTTCGGTCTGAACTATTCGTTGACTGGACAAAATTGGGAGTAATTGACGGAAAGATGCCCGTTAGACACAAAACAGTTCGATCGTGGACGACTGCGGTTCTAAGTGAGTAGACTTTTGGCTTGATGGCGACCAGGCCGTTTTGAAACAAGTCATTTCCCTGCGACTTTATAAAGCAATACGGATGGTCTGCTCGGCAAGTTCCAAAAAGTCTACTCACTTAGTTTTTGACGAGAAACCTATGCCGAAGGCGGTCCTATTTCAGGTAGTTAACAAGTTTGTGAGGCACGAAAAAGGCCCGAACCAATACGGTCCGGGTCTCATCGAGCTAGAGGTTATGTCTCAAGCGGTTGGCTTAGCCAAAGTAGCGCTTGAGCAGGCCGGCGAAAGCCTTGCCGTGACGAGCCTCGTCGCGAGCCATCTCGTGCACGGTATCGTGGATGGCATCGAGGCCAGCGGCCTTGGCGCGCTTGGCAAGATCAGTCTTTCCGGCGGTGGCGCCGTTCTCGGCCTCAACGCGCATCTCGAGGTTCTTCTTGGTGGAGTCGGTCACGACCTCGCCCAGGAGCTCAGCGAACTTGGCGGCGTGCTCGGCCTCCTCGTGGGCAGCCTTCTCCCAGTACAGGCCGATCTCGGGATAGCCCTCGCGATGAGCGACACGAGCCATGGCCAGGTACATACCGACCTCAGAGCACTCGCCCTCAAAGTTGGCGCGCAGGTCGGCAACGATGTCCTCGGAGACGCCCTCCATCTTGGCGACGCCCACGACGTGCTCGGCAGCCCACTCGAGCTGACCCTCCTCCTGCTTCAGGAAACGAGAACCGGGAACGCCGCACTGGGGGCACTTGAAGTCCTCGGGCAGCTGGTCGCCGTCGAACTCTTCCACATAACCGCAAACGGGGCAAACAAACTTCATGATTCGATCCTTTCGATCGATGGCGATGGTGCGCTCGCCCGGTCCCATAAGGGCCCTCTCCGGACGTGCGTCTTGACGAGTTCTATTATCCATAAATGAGACTGAAAGTGAAGCCTATTAGGAATGATTTTTAATAAAACAATTTTGAGATATGAAGATGTTGATTGATTAACGATTGGCAGGCCGTCTTTGACCACCGCTGAGTACAATCGGTCGAGCAAATGTTGACGAATCAACAAATGAAGGAGTTTCCTTTATGCATCTAGCCCGCCGCGCCTGGTGCCGAACGTATCAAACGATTTTTCGCATCGCATTGCCGGTGCTGCCCTATACCGAGCCACGCATTCTGGAGCATGCCGAGTATATGCCCGCGGTGCTTCAAAAGCGCTCGATACAGCGGGTTCTTATGGTAACGGATCCCGGCATTGCCCGTCTGGGGCTCACGGCGCCGCTCGAGACGGCGCTCGCATCCAGGGGAATTGGCGTTACGGTCTATGCCGAAACGCGTGCGAACCCCACGGTCTCAAACGTGGAGGAAGCGGCGGCGCTGTATCGCGAGAACGACTGCCGGGCCATTATCGGCTTTGGCGGTGGTTCGGCCATGGACTGTGCCAAGGGCGTGGGAGCACGCATCGCGCAGCCAAACAAGCCCATCAACAAGATGCGCGGGCTGCTGCGGATTCATCGTCGCCTGCCGCTGCTCATCGCCGTTCCCACCACGGCAGGCACGGGAAGCGAGGTCACACTTGCAGCGGTAATTACTGATGACGAGACGCACTACAAGTACCCCATTAACGACTTTGTGCTTATCCCGCGCCTTGCGGTGCACGACCCCGAGCTTACGCGCGGCCTGCCCGCCTCCATTACGGGGCAGACGGGCATGGACGCCCTGACGCATGCCGTCGAGGCCTTTATCGGGCGAAGCACCACGCCCTATACGCGCAAGATGGCGCGACAGGCGGTTCAGCTCATCTACGACAATTTGCTCGAGGCCTATGAGCATGGCGACAACATGCGTGCGCGCCGCAATATGCTTTCGGCGGCGTATAAGGCGGGTGTTGCCTTTACGCGCTCCTATGTTGGATACGTTCATGCCATCGCACACAGCTTGGGCGGGCGTTATGGGATTCCGCACGGCTTGGCTAACGCCATCATCCTGCCGCATATGCTTCGCGCTTATGGTGACGCCGCCGCCCCCAAGCTTGCCGACCTCGCTCGCATGGCGGGCATTGCGTCGGCTACCGCACAGGATGGTCTTGCGGCCGAGGCCTTTATCGATTGGGTCGACCGCATGAACGGGGCCCTGGGAATCCCCAAATATGTCTCAGGTATTCGCCGCTCCGACATTCCTGAAATGGCGACGCATGCCGATGCCGAGGCCAATCCCCTGTACCCCGTTCCGCTTTTGATGGACCGCTTGGAGCTCGAGCATATGTACGAAGTCGTTGCAGGTGGTATGTTTGAGGGCGAGAACTAGGAGGGTCCATGAGCACCGAGGAAATTGCGCGCATCGTCGGCGATCAGCGCGCCTACTTTAAGACGCACGCCACGTTTGATGTCGATGCTCGACGTCGTGCGCTCGTGAGTTTACGCGATGCGGTACGGGCCCACGAGGCCGATATTGCCCATGCGCTCAAGACCGATTTGGGAAAGCCGCATGACGAGGCCTATATGTGCGAGATCGGCACCTCGCTTTCCGAGATTCGTCATCAGATCGCGCATGTGGCTCGATGGAGTCGTCCACGCCTGCGTCCGTGCGACCTTGCCAACGCCGTGAGTGTGTGCAAAACGCAAGCCGTGCCCTATGGCGTCGCGCTCATCATGGCTCCGTGGAACTACCCGTTTTTGCTGACGCTTGAGCCGCTCGCCGGCGCGCTCGCTGCGGGTAACACCGTGGTCATCAAGCCGAGCGCCTATGCTCCGGCATCGAGCGCGGTGCTCAGGCAAATCTGTGAAGAGACATTTGATCCGCGCCTGGTGACGGTTGTCGAGGGCGGGCGCACCGAAAACGAAGCGCTGCTCGACGAGTGCTGGGACAAGGTCTTCTTTACCGGTAGCGTTCCGGTCGGCAAGCTCGTCATGGAGCGCGCAAGTAAAAACCTTACGCCCGTGACGCTTGAGCTGGGCGGTAAGAGTCCCTGCATCGTGGATGCGACGGCAAACTTGAAGGTCGCGGCGCGGCGTATCGCCTTTGGTAAATGGCTCAATGTGGGGCAGACCTGCGTGGCGCCCGACTACCTGCTGGTCGATACGCGCGTGCACGATGAGCTGCTGGGCCTCATCAAGGAGGAGGTTCGTCGCATGTTTGGCGAGCATCCGCTCGATAACGAGGATTACGGGCATATCGTCAACGCCAAGCATTTCGCACGCGTACGCGGGCTGATCGATTCCGATAAGGTCGTGTTTGGAGGCACGGCGCGCGAGTCATCGCTCAAGATTGAGCCGACGATTTTGGACGGCGTGACCCCCGATGACGCCGTGATGCAGGAGGAGATTTTCGGCCCCATCTTGCCGGTGCTGACGTTTGAGAGCCTAGACGAGGCCGAGACGTTTATTACGGATCGTCCGACGCCGCTGGCTCTGTATATCTTTAGCCAGGATCGCGCAGTTCAGCAGCGCTTTGTGCGTTACGTGCCCTTTGGCGGCGGCTGCGTCCACGAC
>CABUKY010000067.1 GCA_902492185.1 uncultured Collinsella sp. | reverse complement strand
CTTAAATGAGTGCCTCGCCGCCTGGCAGCTAGGGACGTTCCTTTCCTGCCGGCAGCTGGGGACAGTCCTTGCCAACCCGACCGGCAGACCGGCGAATCACCGGCATCTGGTAAGAGGGACGCGCCGTCACGTTTGTGGCGGCGCGCCTTGGTTTGGCGGCGCGTTCTGGCGTGGCCACAATCTGGTTTGATGGCGTGCCCTGGCGTGGCGGCGTGCCCTGGCGTGACGGAACGTCCTGGCGCGGACCGCTAGCCCTTTCGCGCGACCAGATGCGCGCGGAATCCCTTCTGTGCCTCGAGCTTGAGCGGGGTGAGCCCGGATTCCTCGACGAGCGCGCGTAGCTCGGACAGCTTGAGGATGCGCACGTCGCCATGGCCCAAGAGGCGTGCCAGCGGTAGCTCGATGTTGTTCATGAGCCAGACCGCGACATCGTTCGAGGTGTAGTCGCGAAGGACCAGTCGCCCGCCGGGCCGAAGGACGCGTGCCACCTCGGCGAAAAATTTCTCCGGATGCGGGTAGTGGTGGAAGCTGTTGGAGCAGAGCACGGCGTCGAAGCTCCGGGGCTCGAAGGGCAGTGCCTCCGCGTCTCCGACGACAAAGCTGACGTTATCGAGCTGCTTTGCCCGGGCGACGTCGATCATCCCGGGTGTGAGGTCAAGTCCAGTCAAGTGCTTGTTGGGGTACCGGGCGTGGAGCAGTTCTAGGACGGCTCCGGTTCCACAGCCCACGTCGAGCGCGTCCTCGAACGGTTCGAGCTCAAGCTCCTCGAGCATTTGCGGATAGTCGTCTTTGCACATCTCGTAAATGCCGGCATGGCCGGATTCATAGACCTTTGCCGCCTCGGTGAACTCTTTGATGGAGAGCTGCTTGAGCTCCTCTGCCGATCTTGCCATGGGTCTCCTTCTGTTCGGGGAAGTCTGACGTTGCGCGCGTTTGCCCACGTCGGGCCTGGCGGGCAAATAACGCGGGGACACCCTTCCTTCGGTTCGCGCCCCCGTGTGCGGGCGGTTCCCTATTCCTGGACCTTCAGCGCCTCGGCCAGGCTGACGCGCTTGATAGAGCGCGTGTGTAGCAGCGCCACGACCAGGTAGGTCGCAAAGCCAATGCCGACGCACGCAGCCATGGACCAAGCGGGCACGTAGATCTCGATATTGCCGTTGTAGGCGAGCAGCATCGAGCGGAAGATGGCCGTGAGCGAGCCAATAATGACCGGCAGGCTCAGCACGAGCGACGCCGCCACGCACAGCGTGATCGAGCGGATGTACAGATGCGAGATCTCGCCATCGCGATAGCCAAAGACTTTCATGTAGCTAATCGAGCGGGCGCTGTGGTCGATCACGGCCTTGGTCAGCAGGTACATAAACAGCAGGAAGATAAACACCGCGAGCCCGACCATCATGCCGATCATTTTGCTCATCATGCCAATGAACTGGTCGCCCACGGCACGCATGTCATCGGGCGTGGTGTCGCCGGCAAAGTAACGAGCATCGAGGTCGAGCTTCTCGTTGCTCACATAGCCGTTAAAGTAGGCGGCGTCGTTGTCGAACAGCTCGTTAAAGTCGTCGATACTCATATAGATATTCATGTCCGACTTGGAGCCCCAGGTGGCGTCCTTGCCCGTGTACTCCAGCGAATAGTCCTTGCCCTCGTACTTGTCGCCGAGCGTGACCTTCTGCCCCTCGCTCCAGCCAAACTTGTCGAGCAGGCCGCCGCCAAAGACAACGCGCCCATCGCCGACGTTGAGGTCTTTCCAATAGCGCGAGTTGGGCGAGATGCCGTAGACGGAAATCGTCTCCTGCCCATTACCATCGCCGCGGTCGTATTGCAGCTGGTAAACGGCGTATTTCTCGGCCTGTGCAATCTTCGCTGAACCGTTATCGACCGTATTGACCGGATGGATATCGTCGTTGTCAGTGTCGATCTTAGAGGCCTTGTCGATCAGGTCGATAGCCTCGTCGCGGTTGCGGCCGAGGGCATCGGCAAGATCGTCAAGGCGCGCGTAGAGCGCATCCTTCTTGTCCTGAACCTTGGCAAGCGCGTCCTGCGCCGCGGCCAGGCTCTCGGCAGACGGAGACGCGGTCGCGGCATCGGCTGCCGCCTGCGCCGCATCGGCCGCGTCGTCAAGCTCGTCATCGGCATCCTGGGCGGCAGAAAGCAGCGCGCCGTCAATCGACTGCAAGCGCTCGAGTGCCGACCACTGCTCACGCTCCTCGGCAGTGCCCTCGAGCTCCAGCGGAGCCTTGAGCGTGTACTGGTGCTCGGCGACCAGGCTCGTCTCGAGGTTGTCCGCGTAGTGCGTCATCGTGGGCAGAATCGCCAGGCCAAAGAGCAGCAGCAGCGAGGCAAACGCAATGCCCACGAAGAGCGTGGCGAAGTTGCCCAGGTTGCGCAGGAAGATGCGCAGGCGGAAGCGGGAAACAAAACCCATGCGCTCCGGCAGCTGCAAGCCGCGCTTGGTGCCCGATTTGCCGCTCGCCTCGTGACGAAGGAACTGCAACGGCGTCTTGCCCATTTTGCGAAGCAGACCCACCAGCGTGATGAGGATGAGCGCGACGGCGGGAACCACGGCGCACTTCACAAAGATCTCCCAGCTCCAGTACACCTGGAAGGGCGGCAGGCTGTACGAACCGTAATAGAGGCCGCGCATGGGCTCGGTAAAGAACGCTATGCCGAGCGCAGTGCCCAAAAGCGCCGCGACCACGCCCACGATAGCGGGAAGCGCAAGGTAGTGCAGCACGATCTCGCGTCGACGATAGCCGCTGGCGAGCAGCGTGCCGATGATGGCGCTCTCCTCCTCGATGGTGGCATCGGTAAGAACCACAAAGACAAACGCCATGATTACGATGATGATGTCGAGCAGCGTCATCCACATCATGGAGTCGCCGTCTACGTCGTCGCGCGCGTAGCCAATGCCCTGGTTGGAATCGGCGTCGATGAGGTCATCCACGCGCGCATCGGCGTCGGTGAGCGCCTCTACCATATCCTGCTCGGCATCGGTACGGTCCGCGGTGGAGAGATCGCGATCGGCAAAGGTGAAGGAGTATGTGTAGGCGGGTGCGCCGCCGGCATCCTCGAGCGCGGCAAAGCCGGCGTCGGTGACCTCGGCCACGCCGTACGTGATGGTGTTCACCGTAAAGTCCGAATTGTTGAGGAACAGCGCCTGGCTATCGGGCTGGGTCATGATGCCGCAGATGGTGTAGGTGCGCCCCTCGAGCTCGACCTTATCGCCCACGGCGAGGTCGTTGTTGGTGGCAAAAACGCGGTCGATTGCTACCTCGTCGTCCGCCTTGGGCTCCTTGCCCTCACAGTAGGACGCGATATCGACCTTGGTGCGGTGCGCATAGGTGCGCAGCGTGCGCTTGGTGCCGTCGTCGCCGGCTGTCTTTTTGATGATGGCGTCGATGGAGAAATTCTTGTAGAGCGTAACGCCGCCGACGTCGCCGGCTGCATCCTCGGCCGCCTTGAGCTGGTCTTTGGTGGCCTCGAAGGAGGTGGTCACGCGGCCGTCCTCAATCGTGTACGCATCGCGCATGTCGTCGATAAGGCAGCCGATGGAGTGGGCCGCGAGCAAAAAGCCCGAGGTAAGGGCGATGCTTCCGCACATAAGCAAAAAGATGCCCAGGTACTTGCCGATATTGCGGCGCAACTCGCGCGGGAGACGTTTTGCGAGAGGTGTCATGGCGCCGCCTACCAATCGAGCTCGGCGGCCGCGACGGGCGACTCGTTGAGCTCATCCTCGACGATGCGCCCGTCGCGCAGGCGCAGTACGCGATTGGCCATGCGCGCGATGGCGGCATTGTGGGTGACGATGATGATGGTGCAGCCGTAGGTGCGGTTGACATCCTCCATGAGCTGCAAGATTTCCTTGGACGTCTTATAGTCGAGCGCGCCCGTGGGCTCGTCGCACAGCAGCAGACCCGGGTTTTTGACGAGTGCGCGGCCGATGGCACAGCGCTGCTGCTGGCCACCCGAGACCTGGCGCGGGAACTTGTTGCGGTGCTCGTAGAGGCCCAGCGAGCGTAGCAGGTCGTCGACATTGAGCGGGTTTTTGGACAGGTGCGCCGTGACCTCGATGTTCTCCTTGATGGTGAGGTCGGGCACCAGGTTGTAGAACTGGAAGACAAAGCCCAGCTCACGGCGGCGATACTCGCCCAGATCGGTAGGCTTGAGCACCGTGAGGTCGCAGCCGTCCACCAGAATAGAGCCGGCGTCGGCATCCTCCAGGCCGCCGATCAGGTTAAGAAACGTGGACTTGCCCGAGCCAGAGGGCCCCAGCATGACGCAGATCTCGCCGCGGTTGATGGACGTGTCGATGCCATCGAGTACCGTCAGGCGCGCATCCCCATCGCCGTAGTGCTTCTTGAGCCCCTTGACCTGGACGTAGGCTTGCTTCGTCGCCATGCTATCCCCCATTGTTAGCCTCGTACTACTTTATGAACGTAATAGTAAACCTTGGCGAACTATTTTTGAGCGAGGCCTGGGATTTATTTCAGACTAGTAATTGGGGACGTTCTTAAATGGCTAGTCGCAAGGGACACTCTTTCGCCACCCGGCAGCTGGGGGCACTCATTGGGGACAGACTTAAATGACTGAAACCACTCATTGGGGACGGACTTAAATGAGTGCCTCGCCACCCAACAGCTGGGGACGTTCCTTTTCTGCCGGCATATTGGGACAGTCCTTGCCAGCCCGGCCGGCAGACCGGCGAATCGGCAAAGACTGTCCCCGATGAATAGTCGTTTAAGAACGTCCCCAATGACCAGGTGGCTAGGCGTGGGATTTGGTGCGCGAGAGTGCGAGGCCTGCGGCGGCGATGGCCGCGGCAAAGAGCACCGTGACGCCCAGGTCGCAGGCAATGTCGCCCAGCACGGCGGACGTCAAATCCGAGGCAAGCGCCTTGCCGATCGCATCGTTCACCCAATATGTCGGCACAAAGTGCGCCACCGCCTGCACGGCCGGGCCCATCAGCGACAGAGGCATCCAGGCTCCGCCCAAAAACGTCATGAGCATGCCAAGCAGGTTACCCACACCGTTGAGCAGCTCCTCGCGCACACCCAGGCTCGAAAGGGCAAAGCCAACGGCCAGCGGCGTGCACGCCAGGGCAAACGTCGCTGCCAGCGCCAGGCACACACGGCCCACGCCGACCTCGGCGACCGCGCCGGCAAAGCCCACGACGCCCATCATGCTCGACACAAACCAGATGCAGACGGTAAGCACGGCGGCGGCCGCGAACACGGCGAGCGAACGCTGGCGCTCGGAGATTGGGCCGGCATCCATTCGACGCACGCGCTCGGGCTCGTTCATGCCCGAGAACACCAATCCCACCGATACGATGACCGACGAGATAATCGCGTACGCACCAAAGTTGAAGTACGACTCGAGCGTGGCGGCGGCAGTCGAGTCAACCTTGACCTGCTCGATCTCGACCTTGGCGCGCTTCGCGGCGGCATGCTCGGCGGCCTTGGCGACGCTGCCGTTAGAGGCGGCGGGCTCTAGGGCCGCCGCAGCACCCGCGAGCGAGATCCAGCGCGAGGCCTCGGCAGACGAAAGCGCCGCCGCCATGGTGCCGGCGCCGTACGTCACGTCGAGCTTGGGCAGGGCCTCCCCCGCGCGAGCGGCTGCGACGAGGTCGTCCTCAAACCCCTCCGGGATAAAGAACACGCAGTCAGCGCTGCCCTTGGCGCTGTTGCTCTTGGCGAGCGCATCCGCAAGGTCGTACGTGTCGTCACCAACGCCCGTGACCAGCTCGAAGCGCGACCCTAGGTGCTTGGTAAGCGCCCGCGAAAGGTCGCTATCGTCGCGGTCGACCACGATCACGTTGGTGTCGTAGGGCTTGTACTCGGTAAGCTGCGACGAGTTCCAGCCCACCGAGGCCGCGATGAATACGCCCATCAGCGAGATGAACACCGTATAGATGAGCAGATAGAACGGGTGCGCCAGCGCCATGCGAAGCGCGGTCTTAAAGGTGCTCATAGCGGCTCCTTCCAAAGATCAGCGTGGCGGCGGCAACGAACAGCAGCGCCATCAGGACGAGCGCGCCGGCGCGAACGGCAAAGGGACCCAGGTCCTCAAAGAAATACAGACGGTTGAACATGTCACAGATGAGCTTGACGGGATTGAGCCAGCACTCGGCCGGGCAGGCGCGGGCGACGTCGTCGGCAAGCGCCATCGCCGGCTCGCCGTAGAGGCCGGCGAACAGGGCGCACGTGGTGGCAAAGCCCGTGAGGATGCCGGACTTGGACGCCTTGCCGCCCTTAACGGGAAGCGTGCCCACAAAAAGCCCCAAGCCCGTGGCGGCAAGCGCGGAAACGGCACCGCCCACCAGACACAGCCCCTCGCGCCCGCCAAAGTCGACGCCCACGACCAGGCGCACGTAGCCAATCGCAATCGTCATCGAGGCGAAGGAGACCAGCCACGAGCCCACAAAGATACCGGCTAGCGACGCCGTCTTGGAAAGGCCGCCCACGCAGCGGCGCGCGCCAAGGCCCGACAGATTGGGCTGCAGGTCAACGACGCTCAAGGCGGCAAACTCGGCAGACATCATCGCGACCAGGCCAAAGAGCGCGTAATAGTAGATGACCGTGCCATCGGGCGTGGTGCGTGTCAGGCTTACGCGGCGGGTGCCGCCCTCGAGCGACAGGGCGCGCGCAACCGCCTCCGGGTCGGCGAGCGCCGCCGGGTTGTCTTGGGCAATCTGGGACATGAGCTCGGCATTTTGTGTATACGAGCTTGCCACCGTCTCCAAAATGCTGCGGTCGGTGAGCACCGACGACGCACGCGAGTTGTCATAGCTCGAAAGCAACGTAAGTTTGGGCGTGCCCGCGTCGTCGACCGTATAGATGCCCGCGACCTCGCCGGCCTTAAGCGCACGGTTCGCATCGGCTGCATCGTCGCACTCGTGGATCTCGAGCAGCTGGTCGTCGCCCTCCTTGGCAAGCGACGTCGCCACATCCTTAAAGGTCGAGGCGTCCCAGGCCTCGTCCGCCACGACGGCAACCGGCACCGGGTCGACCGTGCCGTCAGAGCTCAGGTTCGCAAACATAAACATGAACATCGTGGAAAGCGCGACGGGAAAGAGAGCGCCCCAGACCCACGTGCTCGGCCGGCGCAGCAGCGTCTTGACCGTAATGATAATGGTGTTGAACATGGCTGCCCCCTAGTCGCGCAGCTCGCGGCCGGTGATCTCGAGGAACACATCGTTGAGGGTCGGCGGCTCGCTCCACACGCGGCCGAGCGCCACGTCGGCAGCACGCAGCGTGTCAAGGATGTCAACCAAGTTGTGCGGGCTCGCCTCGCAGGTGCAGACGAGCTCGCCGCCGGACAGCTCAACCGAAAGCACGTGCTCGAGGGTACGCAGTCGCTCGACCGTGACGGGCTCGACGGCGCCGACCTCGACGGTCACGCGCTCGCCCATCTGAATCATGCGCTTGAGCTCGTCGTTGGTGCCTTGCGCCAGCACGCGGCCGCCGTCCATGATCATGATGCGGCTGCAGATCTGCTCGACTTCCTCCATGTAATGGCTGGTATACACCACCGTGGCGCCCTCGTCGCGCAGGCGGCAGATGCCTTCCAGGATAGCGTTGCGGCTCTGCGGGTCGACCGCCACCGTGGGCTCGTCAAAGAAGATGAGCTCGGGCTTGTGCGCGATCCCGCAGGCGATGTTGAGGCGGCGCGCCAGGCCACCCGAGAGCTTGCTGGGGCGGAACTTGGTAAAGTCGCCCAGCCCGACAAAGTCGATCGCCTCGTCCACCAGCGCACGACGGCGCTTGCGATCGCTAACGTAAAGGCTGCAGAAATAGTCGATGTTCTCGCGCACCGTGAGCTCGTCGAATACCGCCACCCGCTGCGGCACCACGCCGATGCGACGCTTGAGGTCGTAGCGGGCGGGCGTCATGGGCTCGCCGAACAGCTCGATGGTGCCCTTGTCGTAGGCGAGCAGCTGCAGAATGCAGTTGATGGACGTGGTCTTGCCCGAGCCGTTGGGGCCCAGCAGGCCAAAGATCTCGCCGGGGGCGATGCTCAGGTTAAAGTGGTCGAGCGCGATAAGATCGTCGTAGCGCTTGACGAGGTTTTCGACGTGGACGATATCTGTCATGAGGCGGCCCTTCCGTTGGTTGCGGCCCGGTACGATTGCATCATCGCAGGAGCCGCCGGCGCGCACCAGTGAGCTTTGTCACGAGTGCGGGGGGCGGTCGCGCGGCCTGCCGACGTCCCCGCTTTGCCGCGTGGGAGGAATGTCACGGTTGCGCAGGCGGTCCCTCCACCACGCGCGGCTTCGCGTACAATACCCGTATGAACAGGCTTTTCGACAAATCGATCGTGCTGGCGTGCTGTATTGCGGCCGCCATGGGTCTTGCTGTGGACGCTCGCCTGGTCGCGGCGTTTTGCCTTGGCGTTATTGCCACCTCGCTGGCCGAGGTCGTACAGGGAAACCGCGCCCGCCGTGTGAGCGAGGCCGCGAGCTACGCCTGCATCATCGCGGCTGTCTTCGTGCCGCCGTTTGTGCCGTTTGCGCCTCTCGCTCTCTATGACATCGCGCGACGCGTTCGCCGTGAACGAATCTGGCCCGCGCTGGCGATTGGCGCCGTGTTTGTCTGCGCGCTTGTCGCGGACCTTCGTGGTGGCGTGCTCACCACCCGAACGCTCCTGTTAACCGCCATCCTTTCGGTTGCCGCCACCTTGCTATCGCTACGCACCGCCCAGTTGGAGCGCGAGCAGCGGCGCATGCGCCGCACCCGCGACGAGCTGCAGGAACGAGCCCTCGCGCTCGAGGCGCGCAACCGCGATCTTGCCGATCGCCAGGACTACGAAGTCGAGCTCGCGACGCTCGCCGAACGCGCCCGCATCGCGCGCGAGATCCACGATAACGTCGGGCACCAGCTCACGCGCGCCTCACTGCAGGCCGAAGCCCTACGCGTGGTCCACGCCGACGAGCCTGGCGTCGCCGCCGATTTCGCCGACGTTAAACGCACGGTTGACGAGGCGCTCCAGCTTGTGCGCACCAGCGTCCACGCGCTCAACGACAACGCCGTCGACCTTTCCGTGCAGCTCGAACGCATTGTCGAAGGCACACGCTCGGACGGCGGCCCGCAGATTGAGCTTGAAGTTATGGCCGAACATGCGCCCGCAAACGTCGCCAACTGCTTTGCAGCGGTCCTGCGCGAAGCGCTCTCCAATACCATGCGCCACGCTTGCGCCCAGACCGTCACCGTACGGTGCATGGAGCATCCGTCGTTTTACCAGCTCATTGTTACCGACGATGGCGTGGGTGAGGTCCAAGCAAGCGGCCGCGGCACCGCGGAGGGCATGGGCTCGCCTCCATGCGCGAGCGCATCGAGGCGCTTGGCGGCACCTTCACCGCCGGCCCGCGTGCCGGCGCCGGCGG
>CABUKY010000066.1 GCA_902492185.1 uncultured Collinsella sp. | reverse complement strand
TGGGCAGCCCGGACGGCTTTGTCTTCAACATGTCCGTGGGTTATGACCTGGAGGGCATCAAGAGCCCCAAGGTCGACGCCTACATCGAGGGCATGAAGGACGCCAGCGGCTCCGACGTCTGGAACGAGTGCCGCGCATGGGCGCTCGCCAACCTGGACAAGTTTGAGCATGTCGACGCCGCGTTTGTCGAGTCCATCCCGGCACGCGTCTCCAACTCCATCACCGAGTCTACCCTGCACGGCTGCCCGCCCGCCGAGATCGAGCGCATCGCGACCTACCTCATCACCGAGAAGGGCCTCAACACCTACATCAAGTGCAACCCCACGCTGCTGGGCTATGAGTT
Source organism: uncultured Collinsella sp. (assembly GCA_902492185.1). Taxonomy (GTDB): domain Bacteria; phylum Actinomycetota; class Coriobacteriia; order Coriobacteriales; family Coriobacteriaceae; genus Collinsella. The sequence goes on along the minus strand of CABUKY010000066.1, from coordinate 9,079 downwards.
TGCACGTCAGCGCCTCAACGAGCTGGGCTTTGACTACATCGTCTTCGACGATACGCACTTCCGCGAGGACCTGCAGTGGGCCGACGCCGTGCCCATGTTCGAGCGCCTGATTGCCCTGTGCGCCGAGCGCGGCCTGGAGTTTGGCGTCAAGCTCACCAACACCTTCCCCGTCGACGTGACGAGGAACGAGCTGCCTTCCACCGAGATGTACATGTCCGGCCGTTCGCTGTTCTCGCTGACCATCGAGGCTGCCCGTCGCATTACCGAGCAGTTCGATGGCAAGCTGCGCATCAGCTACTCCGGCGGTGCTACGGTCTACAACATCCGCGCCCTGTACGATGCCGGCATTTGGCCCGTCACCCTGGCGACCGACGTGCTCAAGCCCGGTGGCTACGAGCGCTTTAGCCAGATGGCCGGCGAGTTTACCGACCTGGATGGCAAGCCATTCGCGGGTGTCTCTCTCGAGGCTGTGACTGCGATCCAGACCGACTCACTCACCAACCCGCTCTACAAGAAGCCGCTGCGTCCGCTGCCCGACCGCAAGGTCGCCGGCAAGAGCCCTCTTTCCGATTGCTTTACCACGCCGTGCCGCACGAGCTGCCCCATCCAGCAGGATATTCCCGCCTACCTGGCGGCCATTGACGAGGGCCGCTACGAGGACGCACTCAACATCATCATCGAGCGCAACGCCCTGCCGTTCATTACCGGCACCATCTGCCCGCATCCCTGCGGCCGTGCCTGCGAGCGTGCGTTCTACGAGCCCGAGGGCGCCCAGATTCGCGCCAGCAAGCTCAAGGCCGCCCGCGAGGCCATGACCGCCGTGCTGCCCAAGCTGCGCGCCCAGGCCATCGCCAACGACGGCGAGCGCAACGTTGCCGTTATCGGCGGCGGCCCGGCCGGCCTGGCGACGGCGTTCTTCCTGACGCGTGCCGGCGTGCCCGTCACCATCTTTGAGGCCCGCGATTCGCTCGGCGGCGTGGTCCGTCACGTGATTCCCGAGTTCCGTATCGCGAGCGACGATATCTCCCACGATGCCGAGCTCTGCCTAGCCTTTGGCGCCAAGGTGCAGCTCAACGCTCGCGTTGATTCCATTGACGAGCTCAAGGACCAGGGCTTTACCGACGTGGTCGTGGCCACCGGTGCCTGGATGCCCGGCTCTGCGGGCCTGGGCGAGGGCGCCGAGCTCGACGTGCTGGAGTTCCTCGAGGCCGCCAAGAAGGGCGAGAAGCTCGAGCTGGGCGAGGACGTCGTGGTCATTGGCGCTGGCAACACCGCCATGGACGCGGCCCGCGTGGCCAAGCGCCTGGCCGGCGTGAAGAACGTGCGCCTGGTCTACCGCCGCACCAAGAAGCAGATGCCCGCCGATGAGGAAGAGCTCGATCTTGCTCTTGCCGACGGCGTTGAGTTCTGCGAGCTGCTGGCACCTAAGGCACTCAACGGCGCCGTGCTGACCTGCGATGTTATGGAGCTTGGCGAGCCGGATGCAAGCGGCCGCCGCAGCCCCGTCGCCACGGGCGAGACTGTTGAGCTTCCCGCCACCACGGTGATCTGCGCCGTGGGCGAGGGCATCGACGCCAGCCTGTACGATGCCGCGGGCGTCGAGCACGACCGTCGCGGCCGCCTTGCCGCTACCTCCACCGGCGTCGAGGGCGTCTGGGCTGCGGGCGACTGCCGCCGCGGTCCTGCCACCGTGGTCGAGGCTATCGCCGATGCCGCCGAGGTCGCCCGTGCCATCGCCGACGTGGACTTTAACAAGTACGCCGACTGCAACGAGCAGGCCGGCCGCGAGGACACTTGCTACGAGCGCAAGGGGTCGCTGTGCCGCGACAAGCGCAACTGCACCAAGACCCGCTGCCTGGGCTGCGGCTCGGTGTGCGAGGTCTGCTGCGACGTGTGCCCCAACCGCGCCAACGTGGCAATTAAGGTGCCGGGCCTGGCCAAGCATCAGGTCGTCCATGTCGACGGCATGTGCAATGAGTGCGGCAACTGCGCCGTGTTCTGCCCTTACCAGGAGGGTCGTCCCTACAAGGACAAGCTCACCCTGTTCTGGAGCGAGGAGGACATGGAGAACTCCGAGAACGAGGGCTTCCTGGCCGTGGACGAGGACCACTTTAAGGTTCGCGTCGCCGGCACGGTCCGCACCGTCTCGGTCGATGCCGTCAACACCGGTCTTCCCGAGGCCGTCCGCCTGACCATCAGGGCTGTGCGCGACAACTATTCGTACCTTCTTAAGAAATAGGCGAGTCTCTTATGGCCAAATCCATTCAACATAACGTGGCCTACGTTGCCTGCGGAAGCGGTTGCGCCTCCGCAGGCGGCGACGCCCACTGCAGCGAAGGCTGCATTGGCTGTGGCGCCTGCGTCACGGCCTGCCCCCACGGCGCCATTGCGCTGGTCGATGGCATCGCCCGCGTGGACCGCTCCAAGTGCACGGGCTGTGGCCTGTGCGGCATGGCGTGCCCGCAGCGCGTGATTGCCTTCGTCCCCGGCTACCAGAACATCCTGGTGCGCTGCAACAACACCGATAAGGGCGCCATTGCGCGCAAGATCTGCGACACCAGCTGCATCGGTTGCGGCATGTGCGCCAAAAAGTGCCCTGCCGGCGCTATCCGCATCGAGGACAACTGCGCCCATATCGACGGCACGGACTGCCTGTCGTGCGGCATGTGCGCCGTCGTCTGCCCGCATGGCGCCATCCACGACCGCACCGGTATCGCCGCCGGCGTGTAGAAGGGAATCACCATGGCACAGGAATTCACTTTTACCGTTAACGGCGTCGAGCACACGACGACCCAAAACAAACCGCTGCTGCGCTATCTGCGCGACGACCTGCACATTCACTCCGCCAAGGACGGCTGCTCCGAGGGCGCCTGCGGCACCTGCACCATCCATGTGGACGGTGCGGCCGTCAAGGCGTGCGTGCTGACCACCGCCCTTGCCGCCGGCCGCGACATCGTGACTGTCGAGGGCCTGCCCGAGAACGTGCGCGAGGCCTTTGTGTACGCCTTTGGCGCCGTGGGCGCCGTGCAGTGCGGCTTTTGTATCCCCGGTATGGTCATGGCGGGTGCAGCGCTCATCGCCGAGGATCCCGAGCCTACCGAGGAGCAGATCAAGTACGCCATCCGCGGCAATGTTTGCCGCTGCACCGGCTACAAAAAGATTATCGAGGGCATTGCGCTGGCCGCTGCGGTGCTCCGCGGCGAAAAGCAGATCGACGAGGATCTGGAGCGCGGCGACGACTACGGCGTGGGCAAGCGCGCCTTCCGTATTGACGTGCGCAAGAAGGTGCTCGGCGAGGGCAAGTACCCCGACGACATCGACGAGATCGACCAGCCGGGCCTGACCTACGCCAGCGCCGTGCGCTCCAAGTATCCGCGTGCCCGCGTGCTCTCCATCGATACCTCCAAGGCCGAGGCCCTACCCGGTGTGGTTGGCATCCTGCGCGCCGAGGACGTGCCGGTCAACCAGGTCGGCCACCTTATCCAGGACTGGGACGTCATGATCGCCCAGGGCGACATCACCCGCTGCGTGGGCGATGCCATCGTGCTGGTGGTTGCCGAGGACGAGGCGACGCTCGAGAAGGCCAAGAAGCTCGTAAAGATTGATTACGAGCCGCTGGAGCCCGTGCGCAACATCGCCGAGGCCAGGTCTGCCGACGCCCCGCGCCTGCACGACAGCTTCTTTGCCTTTGGCAACACGGTGGAGCTCAAGGACAACGTGTGCCAGAGCCGTCACGTGACGCGCGGTGACGCCGCCAAGGCGCTGGCAGAGAGCGCGTTTACCGTGACGCAGCGCTTTACCACGCCCTTTACCGAGCATGCCTTCTTGGAGCCCGAGTGCGCCGTTGCCTTCCCGTACAAGAATGGCGTCAAGGTGCAGTCGACCGACCAGGGCGCCTACGACACGCGCAAAGAGTGCGCTCACATGTTTGGCTGGGATAGCGAGCCCGAGCGCGTGGTCGTCGAGACCATGCTCGTGGGTGGCGGCTTTGGCGGCAAGGAGGACGTGTCCATCCAGCACTTGGCCGCGCTCGCCGCATATAAGTTCCAGCGTCCTGTGAAGTGTAAGCTCACGCGTGCCGAGTCGCTCGCTTTCCATCCCAAGCGTCACGCCATGGACGGCACCTTTACACTGGGCTGCGACGCCGAGGGCAACTTTACCGGCCTGGATTGCGAGATCAACTTTGATACCGGCGCCTACGCGTCGCTGTGCGGCCCGGTGCTCGAGCGCGCCTGTACGCATGCCGTCGGCCCCTACAAGTACCAGAACACCGACATTCGCGGCTTTGGCTACTACACCAACAACCCGCCCGCCGGTGCGTACCGCGGCTTTGGCGTTTGCCAGTCCGAGTTTGCGCTCGAGAGCCTGATCGACCTGCTGGCCGAGAAGGTCGGCCTGGATCCGTGGGAGATCCGCTACCGTAACGCCATCGAGCCGGGCGAGGTTTTGCCCAACGGCCAGATTGCCGATTGCTCCACGGCACTGAAGGAGACGCTGCTCGAGGTCAAGGATGCCTACTACGCGCATCCCGGACACGCCGGTATCGCCTGCGCCATGAAGAACGCCGGCGTGGGCGTGGGCCTGCCCGATGCCGGCCGCTGCAAGATCCGCGTCGAGGATGGCCGCGCCGTGGTCTACGCCGCCACGTCCGACATCGGCCAGGGGTGCAACACGGTCATTTTGCAGGACGTTGCCGAGGCCTGCGGTCTGCCGCTGAGCTGCATTGCCAATGGCGAGTGCTCCACCGAGAACGCTCCCGACTCCGGCACCACGTCTGGCTCGCGTCAGACGGTCGTGACCGGCGAGGCCGTGCGCGGTGCCGCCTTCCTGCTGCGCGATGCCATGCTTGACATCGAGGCCGGCAAGCCCGCACCCGATACTCCCGTGAGCGCGCATGGCGACGGCGTCAAGATTGAGTACGACGACGGTCGCGCCTATCAGCTGCGCACGCAGGAGCTCGTCGCCGGCCAGGGTATGCATCCTCAGGATCCCGCGGCTGCCATCAAGGCGCTCGAGGGATGCGAGTTTGGCTACGTGTACCTGGAGCCGACCGACAAGCTGGGCGCCGACGTTCCCAACCCCAAGAGCCACATCTGCTACGGGTTTGCCACGCATGTGGTCATTCTGGATGATGACGGCCGCGTGAGCGAGGTCTATGCCGCGCACGATTCCGGCAAGGTGGTCAACCCCATCTCCATCCAGGGTCAGATCGAAGGCGGCGTGCTCATGGGTATGGGCTATGCGCTTACCGAGGACTGGCCGCTCAAGGACTGCGTACCCCAGGCAAGGTACGGTACGCTCGGGCTGTTCCGTGCGCCCGAGATTCCGAATATCCACGCCATCTACGTGGAGAAGGACGAGCTGTTGCCCGTGGCATACGGCGGCAAGGGCATCGGTGAGATCGCAACGATTCCCACGGCGCCCGCCGTACAGAACGCCTATCGCGCATTCGACGGCAAGCTGCGTCCGGATCTGCCCATGGTGGATACGCCGTACAGCCGCGTTCGCAACCGCGGGTAGGGTGGGGTGCGGACGACCATTGCTGATGGGCTGTTCGCGCTCAACATCAACTGTATATGCTGCGCCTTTGGCCCCAGCTCCATCGCGAGCCGGGGCCCTTTGTTTGGAGTGGAAACTGCGTCCCGGATTTGGCGCTCAGAACGGGACACGCTTTCCGGATGGGATGCTTGGCGGAAACTACGGCCCAGTTTTTGGCTCCAGAACGGGATGCATTTTCCGGAACGGTCCACGTGCGGTGGTGTACCGCCCCTTTCGTGTGCGCCGCTTGTCGAATTACGTTATAGCTAGCTATATTATAGGAAGGTATAATATAGCTAGCTATAACGTAAAGGAAGGATGGTCTATGTTTGTCGGAAGAACAGCGGAAATGTCCGAGCTCAATCGACTGTATGGCACGGACTCCTTTGAGATGCCTGTGATTTACGGCCGCCGTCGTGTGGGTAAAACGCGCCTTATCACAGAGTTCATCCAAGGCAAGAAGGCTATTTACTTTCAAGCTCGTCGTACCAATGCGGAGGCAAACCTGCACGGCTTTAGCCAGGCGATACTTGCAGGCTCGGTTGGTGCTGCAGGTGTGTCGTTTCGTAGTTTTGACGAGGCGTTCGATGCATTGGTCACCATGGCTCGAACGGAGCGTTTGATTGTCGTGATTGACGAGTATCCCTATCTCGCCCAATCGAATCCCGAGATCAGCTCGTTGCTGCAAGACAAGATCGACCACTTATACAAAGAGACCAGGCTAATGCTGATCCTATGCGGCTCGTCTCTTTCGTTTATGGAGGAACAGGTGTTGGGCTACGAGAGCCCACTATACGGTAGGCGTACGGCCCAGTTTAAGATCATGCCGCTCGATTTTACGACGACCCTCGGGTCGTGGCAGAGCATGGGTCGCGAAGACGCTGCAGTTTGCTATGGCATGACAGGTGGCATTCCTGCATATATCGAGAAAGTCGATCCTGCCGCACCGCTCAAGGACAACATCAAACGTCTTTTTCTAACTCCTACGGGCTATCTCTTTGAGGAGCCGAGTAACCTGCTATTGCAGGAGTGCCGCAATCCCGAGCAATATGATGCGATCGTGCAAGCAATTGCCCAGGGGCGCTCGAAGATCTCGGAGATTGCGAGCTCTACGGGAATCCCTGCGAGCAACGTAAAGAGCTATGTGGATAAGCTGGCGTCGCTTGGGATTGTCGAGCGCGAGCTGCCCCTAAACGAGACGAGCAATAAGCGAGCCGTGTATCTGCTGAGCGATCAGATGTTTAGGTTCTGGTACAAGTTTGTTCCGCAGAACATCGGGCTGATTCAAAACGATATGGCCGAGATGGCGTATGAGCGCATTGAGCCGCACGTATCGGATTACATGGGTACGGTCTTTGAGCTTATATGCAGACAATACGTGTACGAACTCGCGCGGGCGGGCCAGCTTGATGTGGTTCCGGCAAGCGTTGGGCGCTGGTGGGGGACGGATAATCGCACGCATACGCAGGAAGAAATCGACTTGATTGTTGACGATGGCGAGGGCACTGCGCTGTTTGCGGAATGCAAATGGCGCAATGAACCGGTGGGCGAAGACGTGCTGCAAAAGCTCGTGCATCGAAGCGAGCTCTTTAGGCGGCAGCACAAAAGCTATGCGATCTTCTCGAAGCGAGGCTTTACGCAAGGATGTCAGGAAGCTGCGGCGAGCAGGGGAGATGCCAAGCTGATTTCGTTTGCCGAGATGTGCGAGCGGAGATAACCAAGCACGCTCTGATGTGATGCTCGGAATGGGTCGCGCTAAGGATGCCAAGCGTAAAACCTTCAATGAAAATGGCGTAAAAACTACATCTGTCATGGCGTAAAAACTACATTGAAAGTAGCGTAAAATCAGCATTGAGAATGGCGTAATTTCGCATATCGCGTGATAGAGAGGGACGGCCGTCTATGGATGCACCAAAGAGATTGACCCAAAAGGGATATAGGCCCCGGCTCATAGAGGAGCGCCTCGACACCCTTATGCGGGCGTTTGGCTGTGTGGAGATCAACGGCCCCAAATGGTGCGGCAAGACCTGGACGGCGCTCTCTCGCTCGGCGAGCGTCTCCAGGCTCGATGAGCCTGCGCAGCGTGCGGCGGCAGAGGTCGACCCAAGCCTGGCGCTCATCGGCGATGCGCCACACCTGGTCGATGAATGGCAGGAGGTGCCCGAGGTTTGGGATGCCGCCCGGCGTTTCGTGGACGCGAGCGGCAACGAACGGGGGACACTTTTGCTCACGGGCTCGACCGCGCTCAAAAGCGAGGAGCGCAGCCATGTTCGTCATTCCGGCACGGGTAGGATCGCCCGTCTGTCAATGCGCCCCATGGCCCTGTGTGAGTCGGGCGACGGCGAGCCGCTCGTGTCACTGGCAAGCCTCTTTAAGGGCGAGGATTTTGCCCCTCAGCGTCGCGAGAGCACGGTGGATGACGTCGCCCGCTGGTGCTGCAGGGGCGGTTGGCCTGCAAATCTTGGGCTTTCGGAAGATCTTGCGCGAGAGACGGCAAGCCAGTACGTGCACTCGGTGCTCGACGTCAACGTGCTGGACGAGGGCATGTCGCCCGAGCTTGCACACGGCCTTTTGCGAGCTCTTGCCATGAACGAGAGCCAGGCTGTCACGTACAAGACGCTCGTAAAGGACGCCTCGTACGGTGAGGCGGGCCCCGACGAGAGGACCATCGCTGCGTACTTGGACCTCTTCAACAGGCTCAAGCTGACCGAGGACCTGTGCGGATGGGAGCCGCCCATGCGCTCGAAGGCCCGCGTTCGCGTGCGCCCCAAGCGCTACTTCTGTGACCCGTCACTTGCGGCGGCGTTGCTGGGGGCTACCCCTGAGCGGCTGCTTGGCGATATGCAAACGCTGGGGATGCTCTTTGAGAATCTCGTCCTGCGCGACGTGCGCGTGTTCCTTTCCACCTACGGCGGTGTCGACAACAGTGTCCATTATTTCCGAGATGAGAAGGGCCTTGAGGTCGATCTGATCGTTGAGCACGACGGGCGCTGGGGAGCCATCGAGGTCAAGCTGAGTGATGCGAAAGCAGACGATGGAGCGAGAAATCTCAAGGCGCTGGAGAGGAAAGTGCTCTCCAATCCTGCCGCCCAGAATGCCGCGCCGGCGTTTTTGGCGGTCGTGGTTGGAAAGGGGAGCATTGCCTACACACGCGACGACGGCGTGGCGGTGATTCCCATGGCGGCACTTGGGGCGTAGTGGTTTTGCGGGCGTGCCGTGCTTCCTTTACCGAAAATCCATTTGGTAAACCAGATGCTCGCGGATAGAATAAAGTTGACGGCAGCCCAAGGGTGATAGCTGGGCAGCGCCGTTGCTTGGTCAAGAGGTCAGTGCCTTAATGGCAGCGACTTGTTATGCTTCGAATGCTGCTTGAGTGCCTCGGAAAGTTCGATAAGCGCCGTGAAGAGCGAGACCAAAGCAACCAAGAGCTCTACGAGCTCTGATGGGCCCGGGATGACCGCTGATTCAAGTCACCGGGCCTAAATCTAATATGAGAAAGCCATTGTCAATAGGCATGTTCGTTCGAGCCCGGTTTGAAACC
>CABUKY010000065.1 GCA_902492185.1 uncultured Collinsella sp. | reverse complement strand
TGGGAGGTAAGCCCTGGGGTCTCCTGCGGCAACTAGGGAGGCCGAGGCTATTCGTCTTCTTGCTGCGGGTGCCTGGGGTAGGATGCGGCGTGCATTTTTGGGAGTATTCAGCAGCCGAGGATGCCTGCATACTGGATTTTGGGCGAAAGGCAGGCGCCATGGGGCACATCCTGTGGAAAATGAGCGGCTCTTGAGGCGCTGGGGGCTCTTAATCAGGGCTTTCAGCGCAGTTTTGCGCGCCTGCGGACTTCGGGATGCTGAATACTCCGGAATTTGCACGCCGCCCCCGGGGGTACCTGTGGACAAATAGCAACCGCCCCGCCGTAATATGCATTTTTCGGTGCGGTTTATGCAGTACAGCGGCTGTGGATGCGCATGTCGCTCAGCGTTCTTGCCGACCGATGCAACGTCGTGCGTAGCCCTTAATGTCTTCGGTGAAACCGTCAAGGTCGTCGAGCGTGATCACGTTATCGGAAAGCAAGTTGGCAATCTCATAATGCATGGTGCTGCGGCGAATATCGTTTGCTAGCACTCCTGAGGACAGCTTGTCCCTATTGATGCGCTCTTCTAGCGCCCAAAATCTACTAGACGCTTCGCTGCCGCCGTTTAGTATCTCGATGTATTGGCCGATGAGCATTTCCATATAGCTTTCTTGCCATTTTGGGAGCAGCGCCTTAAACAGCTTCCAGTCGCTTTCGGCTACGTCGCGCATATGTCCTCCGCTCGTCAAACGGGCTTTCCATTTGCCTTTCATTCTATTTGGTTTTCGCCCGCAGGCGTGGGTGAGAGACTCTCTTTAGCCTTCGAGATTGGGCTTGAATGGGTCGTATGTCACAAAACGGGCCTATCTACTACGTTTAATTGGATACCCTCAACCATGCCGGGAAAACTAAAAATAAAACCGCAGGTAGAAGGCCTGTCGATTTTCGAAAAAGGCGGTCATGGTTGGCCCCATCGAGTTAAACGTAGTAGATAGCCCCTTTTCGTGGTGGACCATCAAACGAACGCCGACGCTTGTGCTGTAGCCGCTCCGATCATTCGTAAGTTGCGGTGGAATGGTTCCTAAACTCGACTACTCAAGGCTAAAACCGGAACTATATCACCGCAACTTAGGAGGGATGGGCGGGGGAGTGCTAGTTGGGTGCTGCTGTCGGGCTGGGATGGTTTAGGCTCGCTTGCGATGCTTCCATTGTTTGCGGCACCAACGCATGAGTGCTTTTACGACCGGGATGGTGATGAGGATTACCCAGGCGGGATGGGGTTGCCCCAGGCAGAGCCACATGTAGAGGAACCATGCCTCGGCACTAACTGAATAGACGACATCGATCAGCTTAGATAAGTGGCGTTGGTCGATAAAGCCGCCAAGCGCGTAGTAGATGGGAATCAAAAAGACGAGGAAGAGCCCCATGGACCACGCGCCGTAGATAATGCCGAGCACCAGATAGGCGAGGGCGACAAGCGCGGGGAAGGGGAATTTGTTCCATGTACGTCCGACCTTGGTGTGGAAATGCTTGCCATGATGGTCGAGCTTGTCGTGTGCTTCCTTCCAGCTGGAAAACGTCTCGCCGTCGATGGTGACGGTGCCGTCGTCATTGGTATGCACGCTATGTCCATCGTCCTCAAGCGTATCGATATGCAATCCGCCTGGCCCCACATGGACCTCTTCACCCTTGCGCTCGTTAGCCACATGGATGCCATTCCAGCCAACATGAACCTCTTCGCCTTTGTTGGGATCAATAACGTGGATGCCGTGCGCGAGGGAAATATCGACAAGTGGCTTATCGCTGCAATCAGCGTGCTCAGTAGAAGCCTCAGCCTCTTCAGCCTTATCTGAAGCTTTGGCGCCGGCGTCGCTGTCCTGTGCCTCATCATCAGCCTGCGAGTCGTCAGTGCTATCCACCGCCTCTCCATACAACAGCTCATCCAGCGACACGCCATACAGCGCGGCGAGCGCAATAAGGTTATCGGTATCGGGCGAGGATTCGCTGCGCTCCCATTTGCTGACAGCCTGACGACTCACACCCAGCTGGGCGGCAAGGGCCTCCTGAGAAAGCCCGGCAGCCTTGCGGCGATCAACGAGCCGCTGCGCCATCGCAAGATCCATGGTAGTTCCTTTCATGTGGTGACCGTAATCGAATGAGCCGAGTATGCCGGGAACAACCGGTAGCGACCACCATTTCTAGTTAGAATCTGCCCCAACCCTACCGCAACTACGAGTAGCAACCCCTAATGGCCTGCCATTTCATGACAAATGTCAGTACGCATAACAGCCAAAAGCCCTCTCAATATGTTGCGGTGGAATAGTTCCTGTTTTATGGCTCTGCTATGCCAAACGGGAACTATTCCACCGCAACTTACTATCAGGCCACGCACCCGCAGAGTAGCTACGGGTGCCTAGGGTAGGATGCGGCGTGCATTTTTGGGAGTATTCAGCAGCCGAGGGTGCCTGCATACTGGATTTTGAGCGAAAGGCAGGCACCATGGGCCGCATCCTGTAAAAAACGAGCGGCTCTAGAGGCGTTGGGACTCAGAATCGGGGCTTTCAGCGCAGTTTTGCACCCCCGCCCCCGCGCCCGCGGACCCCGGGATGCTGAATACTCCGGAATTTGCACGGCGCCCCCTGGGGTACCTGTGGGCAAAAAGCAACTGCCCCGTCAAAGTATGCATTTGGCGGGGCGGTTTATGCAAAAATGCTGCTGCGGGCGCGTCGGCAGCTCGCTAGAACTTGAATCCCAGGACAGGCTACTCGGCGCTCTTGAGGGCGCCGACCATGTCGATCTTATTGAGGGTACGGTTGGTGGCGAGGTTGACGATAAACGTAAAGCCGAAGGAAAGCACCACGGCAAGCACGTAGCTCAGCGGCTCGACTTCGACGTCAAAGTACAGCGACGGCATCTGCAGGATGTACGTAAAGCTCTCGGCAAGCAGGCCACCCAGCGGCACGCCCAGTGCGGTGCCAATCGCCGTGAGGATCAACGTCTCCTTGTTGACGTAATGGTGTACCTCGCCACGGCGGAAGCCCAGCACCTTGATGGTCGCCAGCTCGCGCTCGCGCTCGGAGATATTCGTGTTGGACAACGTAAACACCACCACAAACGACAGGCACGCCGCCATAAAGGTCACGAGCACCACGACGGAATTGATGATAGTGAAGTTCGCCTCGTAGTTCTGCCAATGTTCGGCCGTGCTCGAGATGGTGAGCCAACCGTCACTCTTAAGATTCTTGCTAAACGCAATCTGGTCGGCCGACGAGCCCTTAAGCAGCACAAAGATGCCGTTAAGACGCGCGCTTCGGCCGAACGCGCGCTCATAGGTGCCCTGCGTCATATAGAGCGTGTTGCCCAAATAGTTGAGCGAGATGTCGCTGACTTTGACCTTGGCGACGTTGAGCGACGAATCCTGGACCTGCGCCGTGTCGCCCGGCTGAATCCCAAGAACCAGCTGTGAACTCTTGCTCAGATACACGTCTCCGTCACGCAAAGACAGTGGCTCTTTGGACTCATCCTCGAGACGCGCGTAGTCGTCCAGGTCGTTCGTGCGGTCATCGGGCACCACGATCAGCTGCACGGTCTCGCTCTTGCCGCCAAATGTAAAGGTGACGTTGTCGGTCATAATCGGCAGCGTCGAAGACACCGTCACGTTAGAATCCTTAGCCTCGCTGCGCTCATCCAATGCCGCGCACGTCTGCGAAAAATCGTCGGGATTGGCGACCGCCAGCAGGTCGTAGCGCGTGATATGCCCGTACTGTTTGGGCGAAAGCGCCACCGACGTATCGCGGATGCCCATACCGCAGATCACGAGCGCCGTGCAGCCGGCGATACCGAAGATGGTCATAAAGGCGCGCTTTTTGTAGCGGAACAGGTTACGCGCCGCCACCTTGTTTAAGAAGCCCATGCGGCGCCAGATAAATCCGATACGCTCGAGCAGAATGCGCGAGCCGGCGCGCGGGGCCTTGGGACGCATGAGCGAGGCTGGGGTCTCGGCCATCTCGTGGCGGCAGGCGATAATCGTAGCGCCCACCACGCCCACGGCAAACAGCGCCACCGAGACGATTGAGGACACGATGTCGTACGAGAGCAACATCTGGGGCAGCGAGTACATGTCGTCGAACACCGTAAACAGGAACAGCGGCAGGCCCACAAATCCGATGATATTGCCGAGCACGCCGCCGATCAGACATGCCCACAGCGCATAGTCCACGTATTTGGACAGGATGCGCCCGCGTGAATAGCCGAGCGCCTTGTACAGGCCAATGAGCGTGCGCTCCTCCTCGACCATGCGCGTGGCGGTGGTAAGGCTGATGAGCACGGCGACGACAAAGAAGATAAATGGGAAAACCGTGGCGATGGCCTCAATTGACGAGCTATCGCTCTCGACGCTCGAGTAGCTTGCGATGTTACCGCGGTCCTGGATGTACCAGGTGCATTCGCCCAGATCGGAAAGCTCGGCGCGGGCATCGGCAAAATGCTGGTTGGCGGCGGCGCGCCGCTGGTCCAACTCTGCCTGAGCCCGGACGCGCTCCTCGCTGCCCTCGGTCATGCGATTGATGTTGTCCTGTTCAATCCCAAAGAGCATATTCGCCTGGCGCTCGGCCGCATCCAAGCTTGCCGGCGTGTCGACCGTCAGCTCCTGAACGCGCGCCTTCTCACGCCCCTCGCGGATCTTCTCGATGTTGCCTTTAACCTCGTTGATCTTTGTCGTGTAGGCATCCGAATAGGAGTTAAGACTCTTGGCTCCCTCGACAATCACGTGGACCGCAGAGTAGGAAGAAGATGTCGCGGCATCCTCGCTCACATAGAACTTATAGTCCGCCGCCGAAGCGGCGCGAAAGGCGTTGACTGTCGAGTCGGAGCTCACGTCGGTAGGATCGAGGACCTCGGCCGTAATGGTGTACTCGCCCGCGGCAAACTGATCCTTGGCGCTTTGGTTCGACGAGCTCGCGTCATTGGCGGCAAAACTCACGGTATCGCCGAGCTTTTTGCCCGAAGCCTTCAGGAACTTCGAAGTCACCGCGACCTCATCGGCGCTCTCGGGCAAATCGCCGTTCACGAGCACTGGCTGATCGATGTTCTCCTTGGAGAGACTTTGCACGACCACGCGTTCGCGCGTTGTGCCCACGGCGGTGTAGGCGGTCTCGGCGTAGATGCCCTCGGCCGTCTCGACGCCGTCAACCTCTTGGATAGCCGCAAGATCGTCGCGCGTAAGGCCATAGGTCGACTGCACGTTAATGTCATAGACATTCTGCTGGTCAAAGTAGGCATCGACCGAATCGCACAAATCCTCGCAGCCCGCCTTAAGACCGCACATCACGCTCACGCCGAGCGCGGTGATGACCACGATGGACAAAAAGCGCTTAAGACTGCCGCGGATTGTGCGGTAGATGCCACGGCGAAAAACCGTCGGCACCATATCGTTTGAGCTTTGAGCGGTACGGTAGGTCGCGAACTCCCGGTCGCGACCCGCGTGCTCCGTATCGTGGTTTTGGCTGTTTTGGCGATCTTGGTCCATGGGCACTACCACTCGATTGTCTCGATCGGCACGGGATTTTGCTGGACCGTCTCGCTCTCCACGCGACCACTCTTAAAGCGGATCAGGCGATCGGCCATGGGCGCGAGCGCGGAGTTGTGCGTGATGATGATGACCGTAATGCCCTGCTTGCGGCAGGTATCCTGCAGCAGCTGCAAGATCTGCTTGCCGGTTTTATAGTCGAGCGCGCCCGTGGGCTCGTCGCATAAAAGCAGCTTGGGGTTCTTGGCCAGTGCGCGGGCAATGGACACGCGCTGCTGCTCGCCGCCCGAAAGCTGTGCCGGAAAGTTGCCCAGGCGCTCGCCCAGGCCAACCTGGCGAAGCGTCTGTTCGGCATCGAGCGAATCGGGGCAGATTTGCGCCGCGAGCTCGACGTTTTCGAGCGCCGTCAAGTTGGGGACCAAATTGTAGAACTGGAAGACAAAACCGACGTCGGCGCGGCGGTATTCCACGAGCTGCGCCTCGTTGGCGGAGCTCACGTCGCGCCCGTCCACCGTCACGGTGCCGGAGGTCGCCGTATCCATGCCGCCCAGAATGTTGAGCGCCGTGGTCTTGCCGGCACCCGAAGCACCCAGAATGATGGCGAGCTCGCCGCGCTCGACCGTAAAGCTCGCGCCGTCGAGCGCATGAATGCGGGCGTCGCCCTCGCCGTATGCTTTGATGACGTCTTTGAATTCGATATAGGCCATCGATTAATTCCCATCTGGTCGGATAACTCTTTAGTATTACCCATTTCCCACCGACCAAAAAGGGACAGGTTCATTTTGGCAGGTTTTAGAGGCGGACGGTGAAGGTGATCTGGTTGCCGTGGCCGCAGACAGAAGCGCTCCCACCATGGGCTTCGGCGATGGCACGCACCACGGATAGGCCCACGCCCGAGCCGCCCGTCTTGGAGCTGCGCGACACGTCCGCACGATAGAAGCGGTCGAACAATCGATCTAGGTCGCCTTCGGGCAGCTCGTCCACGGCGTTCGAAACGACAAGCTCGGCCGAACCTTTGCCTGCACCGCGTGAGACGGCACGCAGACTCAACTCAATTACACTGCCCTCACTCGCATAGCGCGTGGCGTTATCCAGCAGCAGCTCAACCACCTGCGCCACCGCTGCAGCATCGGCATGGGCCCGCACGCCACTCGCAATCGACGTCGACAGACGCTTGCCACGCGAAACCGCCACCGACTCAAACGGCGACGCCGCCTTGTCCACTGCCTCCGAAAGATCGATCGATATCATGGTAAAGCCCGCCGAACCCTCGTCCATGCGAGCCAAAAACACCAGACGCTCCGTGAGCGCCGTCAACCGTGCAACCTGTTCGTGAATGCTCTGCGTCCACTCGCTCTCGCCGCTCTCGATCTCTTGCACCTCATTGGCGGCATCAATCACGGCCAGCGGCGTCTTGATCTCGTGGCTTGCATCGGTAATAAAGCGCTTTTGCTTGCTGTAGCTCTCGACCATCGGCCGAATCACCGCGCCCGAGGCACCCGCCACAATTGCCAACACCGCCAGCCAGCCAATGCAACTAATCGCCACGCTCGCGCTCAAAAACGAATGAAAGCTTGCAAGCTCGCGCGAGCAGTCCACAAACACATAGGTGGTCTCGTCGCCCTGAACCGTAACCGTATAGCGGTAGTTACCAGAAAAGCCCGAGGTCCAACCCTTGGAATATAGTCCTGCAGCGATGCGTGCAGCACGCTTGGCACCCACCGCGGCAATGCGGGCCGTGTTGACATCGGTCACCTGCCCACCGGCAATCGACACCGTAAAGTAGCGCGTGTCGAAGGGAGACTCCGCCGTCATACCTTCGAAGTGCCCGGTGCGCATGACCACCCTGTCACCGGCAGCGGTCTTACCGGCGCCCACATCCTCGCCGAGATCGGTCTTGGGCTCATCCGTCCAATCGATGCCGTCCTTGCCCGCCAAGATATAGTCCAGACGAGCGTCGGCCATCTTGCAGACATGCGAGTAGTTGACGATATTGATGCCGGCGATGATAAGCGTAAGCACGGCGGTCACGGCACCCATGGCAACCAGGATGAACTTACGACGCAGGCGACGTCCCATTGCACTGGCAGCATCGGCGCGCCCCGGATTACCCGAGTCCGCGCCCATGCCGAGCTTTGCCGTCGTGCGCTTCCACCACGCACTCGCGCTCACGCCTATTCGCCCTCCTCAACAACCTCGAGCGAATAGCCCTGGTTGCGCGATGCACGGATGGCCACGTTGGCACCAAGCGCCGTCAGCTTTTTGCGCAGGTACGAGATATAGACCCACACCACGTTAGCGCCTTCGGGCGCGTCCTCACCCCAAACTTCGAGCATCAAACGCTCGGTGGGCATGCGCGTGCCGGCGTTGCGCATAAAGAGCTCCATAAGCTGAAACTCTCGATTGGCCAGGTGCTCCTCGCCCAAAGGGCCCACGAGTGTGCACGATGCCGTGTCGAGGCGCACGTTGCCCACGCTGAGCGTCGTGGCGTCAATTGCCGTCGCGGCACGCGTCATGGCGCGAGTGCGTGCGAGCAGCTCCTTGGCGGCGAACGGCTTGGTCAGGTAGTCGTTGGCACCGGCATCCAGGCCCTCGACCTTATCGGACACCTCGCTTTTTGCCGTGAGCATGATGATGGGCAGTCGCTTACCGGCGGCGCGTGTGCGCTTGAGTACCTCGATACCGTCCATGCCGGGCATCATGATGTCCAGAATTGCGGCGTCATAGTCGTTGGCGAGCAGATACTCGAGCGCCGTCAGACCATCGAGCGCGGTATCGACCTCGTAGTCGCTATGTTGAAGAATCGCGGTAAGGGCGCTGGAGAGGCCGGGTTCGTCCTCGGCAAGCATCAGCTTCATAGTTGTTCCTTTGGCGCGCGGCTATACAGATTTCGATATTGCCGATGATAGCGCACCGCCAGCCGCCTTAGCGCAGCCTTAGCTGCTCAACCTGCACGTTTCTAAAAACGCTGGATAGGGCTTAGCCAAACTTAAGGCACATATGCCGAGCGCTTGGACGCATGCCGGCCGCGAAAGGACGGCGACTCGTTCTTTCAGGGTGTCTTGGCCATGCAAAGTGCTTGAACGTTAGTCCTCGTACGCGCCCTCAAGCAGCCACTCCTTGCGATCAAGCCCGCCGGCATATCCGTTGAGCGAACCATCGGCGGCAACCACGCGATGGCACGGCACAATAATCGAAATGGGATTACGCGCGACCGCGGCCCCCACGGCACGGGGAGACACAACGGGGTCCTCGTTTCCCGGTACACGATGTCGAGCCGCAACACGCTGGGCAATCTCGCCATACGTGGCGACCTCGCCACGCGGAATAGAAAGCAGCTCGTACCAAACTTCACGTTGAAACGCCGTGCCAATCAAATGCAACGGCGGCGTAAACCGAGGTTCCTGCCCTGCAAAATAAGCATTCAACCAAGCCCAAGAACGCTCAAGTACCGAAGAAGCCACACCGTTTGTCGGATTCACCGAAGACATGCCGCCAGCACCAGAAACCGCATCGGCGCCTTCAACATGTTCGGGATCTTCTTTGAGAAGCGTGGAGCCAAAGTGCTCCTGCCCCTCAAACCAAAGCCCCGTCAAACCGCGGCCATCAGCGGCAAGCAGGATTTCGCCCAAAGGCGAAGCAAACGTCGTCGTGACCACCAGCGGCTCCTTTCAAAACTCCGCAAACATAATACCGCGAATTGTGCAGACAACCTCAATCGACCCCAAAGTTGCCCAAGGCAGCAGGCGCAACGCGCCGCAGCTGCCGGCCGCACCCCGCAGTCCCCCAAGGCGGCAGGCGCGAAGCGCCGAGGCCGCCGCCGGGACCAGGGCCCGCAACAGCCACGTGCTCCCATCAGCCCAGCGGCCCCAACCAACAACGGCCCCATCGCAGGTCGCTTGCAGCAGCGTCACCGAAGGCGGG
>CABUKY010000064.1 GCA_902492185.1 uncultured Collinsella sp. | reverse complement strand
TCATGCCGCCGAAGTTGAAAGGCAGATTGCCGCTCTGGCGGGCTTGCAGCGTCGACTGGTTACGCGGTTTGGTAAAACCGCGTAACTAACAAACCTGGGTTTTGCCGATCATGATGTTGAGGATCTCGACGTCGGTGTCCTTCATACCCACACGGCCTACGTAGCCCATGCTAGCGATTGTCTGCTCAACGGTATCTTGGATCAGGCCCTCGCCGGCGCGGAAGCCGCGACCCTGCATGGCCATATCATGGCCCAGAATCGCCGCATCGACGGCAGCCGAGATCTTGGCGGCACAGCTCGCCTTGGCGCCGTCGCACACGATGCCGCCCACGTTACCGAGCGTATTCGAGACCGTCGCGCCAATCTGCTCGCGCGTGCCACCGCACAGCCAGGTAATCGCAGCGCCGGCGCCGCACGCGGCGCAAATAGCACCGCAAAACGCCGAGAGCGCACCAATATAGCTCTTGATATGCACGGCGATCAGATCGGACAGCATCACGGCGCGCACCAGGCGCTCGTGGTCGCAGCGAAGGTATTCGGCATACTCCATGACGGGCAATGCGCAGGTAATGCCCTGATTGCCCGAGCCGCACACAATGGCGACCGGCAGCGCGCAGCCGTTCATGCGGGCGTCGGACCCGGCGGCCGCACGGGCACGGGCACGGCAGGCGACGTCATCGGCACGAGCACCCAGCAGCGTACGACCCACCTCGGCGCCCCAAGCGTGCGCAAGGCCCTCGGCACTGATCGCGCCATTCAGCTCAATCTGACGCTCAACGGCAGCGCGGGCGTCCTCAATGTCGCCGTCCTCGATAAAGTCAATGATGGACTCAATCGACATGGGCGTGTCGGCCTTATCCGCCGCACGCTCGGCCACCACGCGCTCGGCGCAGGCGGCACACTCCCCTGCCGACTTGCCGCACACCGGAATACCGTCGAGCGTATGGCACGTGACATTGGTGTGGTGATCGGTAATCTCGACGACCGCGGTATGGCCCCCGGCCGTCGCAGTCACCTTGATGTAGAGGTTGGGCACGCCCTCGACAAGCGACACATCGCAGTAGTCGGCGTCGGCGAGGAGCTCGACCACGCGTGCACGGTCTTCATCGTTAACGCTCTCGAGCACCTCGAGCGCGCTCTTGGCGTCGCCGCCCACGGCACCCAGCACGGCCGCGGCCTCAATACCGTGCATACCACCCGAGTTGGGCACGGTCACGCTCTTGACGTTCTTGATGATGTTGCCCGAGCAGGCAACATCCATATGATCGGGTTCGCAACCAAGCGTCTGGCTCGCCAACGCCGCTGCATAGGCAACGGCAATGGGCTCGGTGCAGCCGAGTGCACAGACAAGCTCGCGGTTCAAAACATCGCAAAACGCGGCATCGCGAAGAGAATCGGCAGGCATAGGTATCTCCTACTTGTATAACGGACAGGGCTCTCGAAAATAATTAGCTCTTTTATTTGATAACAATGCATCAAAAACCGCAACCCAAGTTCCGGCGGACGGCGTTCAAGCGCAAACTGACGGCATTAATACATGAAAAGCTAGTCTTGTTGCATGCTAAAGCGTTTGACCAAAAAACGCCCGAGCGTTTCCACAAAAGTCGCGCTATCATGCAGTCGAACGCGGTAAAACCTTTAGCAATTCCGCCGCACGGACCAGAGAGGAACCACTCATGAAGATTGGTATCGGTAACGACCACGCCGCCGTCGAGCTCAAGAACATCATCTCCGAGCACCTGAAGGAGCGCGGCTGCGAGGTCGTGAACTTTGGCACCGACACCTCCGAGAGCTTCGATTACCCCATCGCCGGCTACAAGGTGGGTAAGGCCGTGGCCAACGGTGACGTCGACCTGGGTATCCTGATCTGCGGTACCGGCGTCGGCATCAGCCTGGCCGCCAACAAGGTCGAAGGTGTTCGCGCCGTCGTATGCTCCGAGCCCTTCAGCGCCAAGCTCTCCCGCATGCACAACAACACCAACGTGCTCGCCTTTGGCGCCCGCGTCGTGGGCTCCGAGCTCGCCAAGATGATTGTCGACGAGTGGCTCGACGCCGAGTTTGAGGGTGGTCGTCACGAGCGTCGCGTTAACCTCCTCAACGAGATCGATCGCACGCGCGGCCTTAAGATCGTCGACGAAGCCTAAACTATTCAGTGCCACAAGCTAACAGCAGGGGCCCGCTCGGAACACATATCCGAGCGGGCCCCTGCATAGATTTTGGAATAAAAGGGCGCCGCGGATGGAGTTCCGCGGCGCCCAAGCCACACGCTAACAGCTTTAAGGAGTCAAAGCTGGTTTAGCCAAAGAAGCGCTTGATCTCGATCTCGGCATTCTCCAGGCAGTCGGAGCCGTGGATCACGTTGGCGTTGACATCGACGGCAAAGTCGCCGCGGATGGTACCAGGAGCAGCCTCAAGCGGGTTGGTAGCGCCCATGAGGGTGCGCATCTTAGCAACAGCGGAGAGACCGGAAACGACCATCTTGACGACCGGACCGCTCGTCATAAAGTCGCAGAGACCGCCAAAGAAGGGCTTGTCGGCCAGATGGGCGTAGTGCTCCTCGACGGTAGCGCGCTCGAGCGTGGTCATCTCCATGCGCTCGATGACAAGGCCGCTGCGCTCAATGCGAGCAACGATCTCGCCGATCTTGCGGTCGCGCACGGCGTCGGGCTTAATCATGATGAAGGTCTTCTCGATAGCCATAAAAGTAGCCTTTCAAGTAGGTTCGCGCGTGCCCAAGTCCCATTCCGGCACCCGCCTGGACTGCATCGTAACAGAGTTTTAGCTGCAGTTAAACAAAAAGCTGTTTATTGAAACGTTGCAATTTATTAAAGCGCTCCATATGTGTCACTTCTGTTTCGAAGCCCGATTAGAGTACCATCCGACCGCCCATCAACCGCATCGAACAGAGCAGGCGGTCGGTTGCCGCCCGCGAACGTAACCCCTTCACAACCTGCCCAAAGGTCCTACAGAAGTTCTCGACAAGCCCCTCCCCCATAGCAACAAAATACGGGCGCCCACATCAGCAGGCGCCCGTAAAGTGAAAACGATTTATCAATAAATGGCCAAAACGGCTTCAGCCAAATCCCTACTTTACCCCGTGGCCCATCTCGACGACCTTAGTCAGTGACCCAAACACACCCTCGTCGACCACGAGCTGCGCCTCGGCACGCTGCAGCTGCACGGCAACGGCGGCAGGGGCGGTGCCGCCCTCGGTCGTGCGCGCGGCGACAATCGACGGGATGTCGAGCGCCTCGGTAATGTCGCGCTCAAAGAGCGGGCTTGCCTCCTGGAACACCTCAAACGGCAGGTCCTCAAGATTGCAGCCGCGCTTCTCGCACATCAGGACCAGATGGCCCACCACGGCATGTGCCTCGCGGAACGGCAGGCCACGCTTGGCCAGGTAATCGGCAACATCGGTGGCGGCAAGGTGCCCCACGCCGCACTCGCGCGCCATGGCATCCTCGTTGACGGTCCAAGTCGAAATCATTCCGGCCATAACGGACAGGCACTGCATGAGCGTATGGGCGGTATCGAGCGCGCCCTCCTTGTCCTCCTGCAAGTCCTTGTTATAAGCAAGCGGCAAGCCCTTCATGGTTACCAGCAGCTGCACCAGGTTGCCGTACACGCGACCGCTCTTGCCGCGGATAAGCTCGGCAAAGTCGGGGTTCTTCTTCTGCGGCATGATAGACGAGCCGGTGGAGTAGGAGTCTGAAAGCGTGATAAAGCCAAATTCGGAGCTCGACCACAGCACGATCTCCTCGGAAAGACGCGACAGGTGCATCGCCATGACGGATCCGGCGTAATGCAGATCGAGCAGGAAATCACGGTCGGAAACCGCATCGAGCGAGTTGGGGATCACGCCCGCAAAGCCAAGTTCGGCAGCCGTCATCTGGCGATCGAGCGGATAGCTCGTACCGGCAAGCGCGGCAGCACCAAGCGGGCAGTTGTCGGCGGCATCAAAGGCGGCCTTCAGGCGCGTAAAGTCGCGCGCGAACATCCAGAAATACGCCAGCAGATGATGCGAGAGCAGCACGGGCTGAGCGTGCTGCATATGCGTGTAGCCCGGCAGAATCACCTTGTCGTACTTCTTGGCCGCATCCACCAGCACATGGCGCAGCTCAAGATTGGCCTCCATGAGCTCCTTGGCCAGCGCCTTGACGCCCAGGCGCGTATCGGTCGCCACCTGGTCGTTGCGCGAACGCCCAGTATGCAAGCGCTTGCCAGCCTCGCCGATGCGACGCGTCAGCTCGCTCTCGATGGACATATGAATGTCCTCATCGTTGATGTCGAAGGTAAAGTTGCCGGCATCGATATCCTGTTCGATTCCGGTCAGGCCCTTGGCAATCGCCTGCTCGTCCTCGGCACTGATGATGCCCTGGGCGGCCAACATCTTGGCATGCGCCTTAGAGCCGGCGATATCCTGCTTATAGAGATGTTTGTCGACCGGCAGCGACGCGCCAAACTCCTGCGTGACCTCGGCCACGCCCGCCTCAAAACGACCGCCCCAAAGAGCCATGGAACCGTCTCCTTTCTCCAAATACCAAAACAAGCGTCCAAAGCAATGTGCCCTGTCGCTAAAGCGATTTATCAACCGCTAGTTTTACACACTCCCTGCCGCGCGCGGGGCCATGTGGCTAATTTGCAAAGAAGTGACGCACCATGCACTTGGCGCCCAACGTCTCCCTCCGGATGTTGCCCTGCGAACCATCGATCCAGGCCTTCAGGCTCATAGGAACGTCCTCGACCCTTACAGCATCGAACTCGGGCGCGAGGGCAAGCAAAGCATGCGCGATAGCATTGAACATAATGGATACTCCTCATATATATAGGCACAGAGCCGCCAAATTGATAGAAGGAGCCCCGCCGGACAACCCCGGCGGGGCTCGGACTCAGCCGCAGACGCGGCATCATATATGCGGGCGGAACGTAGGGGCCACCGATGTTAAGAAGTGTCAGCAAGCATAACGAAAGGTAGGGACCCCGTGCGCCCGTTATGTATCACGCGGATGGGCCGCGCGGATACCAAGGGAAGGAGGCGCTAGGCCTGGGCAGCAGCAGAGCTGGGGCCCTGGACCTTTGCCCACGTCTTGAGCGACAGCGTATCGATCTCGATAAAGCCGGCGCTGGCCTTCTCGTCAAACGTGGTGTCGCGGTCGTAGGTAGCCAGACCGTAGTCGTAGAGGCTGAAGGGGCTCTTGCGGCCGACGACATGGCAGTTGCCCTTAAAGAACTTCAGACGGACAGTGCCGGTCACGAACTTTTGCGTGTCGGCCATAAAGGCATCGAGCGCGTTCTTGAGCGGGCTGTACCACTGGCCGTTGTACACGGCGGTGGCCCAATCCTGCTCGAGCTTGATCTTGGTCTTGAGCAGGTCGCCCTCGACGCAGATGTCCTCGAGCGCCTTGTGGGCGGTGATGAGCGTCAGGGCGCCGGGAACCTCGTAGCACTCGCGGCTCTTAAGGCCCACCAGGCGATCCTCGACCAGATCGAGACGGCCAAAGCCATTGTCGCCGGAGATCTTGTTGAGGGCGATGACGATCTCAGAGAGCTTCATCTTCTTGCCGTCGACGGCGACGGGCTTGCCGGCCTCAAACTCAATCTCGGTGTAGGTCGGGGTGTCCGGGGTGTCCTCGGGATTCTTGGTCATAACCCAAGCGTCGTCGAGCGGCTCATTCCAGGGATCCTCCAGGTGACCGCACTCAATGGCACGACCCCACAGGTTGTCGTCGATGGAGTAGGGGTTGTCGTTGGCACCCTCGGGAACCGGCACGTTGTGGGCGTGGGCATAGGCGACCTCGTCGGGGCGACACTTCAGGTCCCACTCGCGAACCGGGGCGATAACCTTGAGCTCGGGGTCGAGGGCCTTGACGGCGGCCTCAAAACGGACCTGGTCGTTACCCTTGCCGGTGCAGCCGTGGGCGACGTAGGTCGCGCCAAACTCGTGGGCGACCTCAACAAGCTTCTTGGCAAGCAGCGGGCGAGACAGGGCGGAGAGCAGCGGATACTTGTTCTCGTACATGGAGTTTGCGGCGATGGCTTTGGTCAGGAACTCATCGGAGAACTCGTCGCGCAGGTCGAGCACCTGGCAATCGAGAACGCCCAGGTCGAGCGCCTTCTGCTTCTTGGCATCCAGTCCGGTCTCTTCCTGGCCCACGTTGCCGCAGACACAAACGACATCGAGATTCTTCTCGTCCTGGAGCCACTTGACACATACGGATGTATCAAGACCACCGGAATATGCGAGAACGACTTTTTCCTTGCTCATG
Source organism: uncultured Collinsella sp. (assembly GCA_902492185.1). Lineage (GTDB taxonomy): Bacteria > Actinomycetota > Coriobacteriia > Coriobacteriales > Coriobacteriaceae > Collinsella. The sequence continues at coordinate 3,317 of CABUKY010000064.1, read as the reverse complement.
GCTGTTTCCTTTCGCCCTTGGTAGCTAGTTAGAACATCGGTCAGTTGCAAGTCATTTCAAGGTCATATACCGTGCAATATCAGGTTAAATAGCAAAAATCAGCACATACATGCCCTAGAAACATGCAGCAATGTCGTGCTAAAACCCAACGACCTCAAAATGACTCTGTTGAGGCAATTCGCCCCATGCGGACAGAGACGATTGTTATCGTCGTCGGGAAATTGCGCGCTGGCGTCGGATGGCATTGTCTGCAGTGGTGATGATCGTTACGAACTGCATCTGCCTCTCCTTTCACCTATCGCCGGGCGCAATTCTAATATCGTAAACGGTACCTTTTCCTCGGTAAGCGGTTGTTTTTCCGTCTCCGTTTTCGATGGTCGCTATATTACGCTAAAGTGCCCGCAGCACAAGCGACAAATTCAAATTTCTGAAAAGTTTTTTCATTACTTTGTGAAGCGTGGTGCAAATACGCTCCGTTCCTGCGAAAATACGCCCGACTACGAATTGATGGCTATAACGTCTGAAACAATCTCGAAACGAAAGGCTCGCTTTTATGCAAACTTACGAATCGGACGCCAATATCGGAAACATTAAGATTCTCGCCGTCGACATGGACAAGACGCTGCTGACCGACGAGCGCGTGCTGCCCCAGGGTCTTGATGAGCGCCTAGACAAGCTCGCCGACGCCGACATCGTATTCTGCCCCGCCAGCGGACGTCCCGCCCCCAAGCTCGAGGAGATGTTCGAGGGCGTCAAGAACCGCCTCGCCTTTTGTCCCGACAACGGAGCGTGCGTGATCTATCGCGGCAGCTATATCTATAAGAGCACTATTGACGTGGAGCTGTATCAGCAGGTCTTGAGCCGCGCCTCGGAGGATCCGCGCCCCGTCCTGTGCTGCTTCGACGAGTTCTACGTACTTGCCCGCGACCATCAATACCACGACGAGATCAGCGTCTACTACAACACAATCAACTACGTCGATAGCTTTGAGGGCCTTGACGTCGAATCCAACAAGATTTCGATCTTCTTCCCCGCCTACGATGCCGAGCCAGCGTTTCGCGAGGACTACAGCCCTGCATTCTCGGGTCAGCTCTACGTCACCAATGCTGGCCGCGAGTGGATCGACTTTATGAATCTGGGCGTCGACAAGGGGTCGGGCGTCGCGCACCTGTGCGAGCAGCTCGGCATCGATATCGCCGACGCCGCCGCCGTTGGCGACACCTACAACGACATTCCCATGCTGGAGCGCGTCGGGCATAGCTTTATCGTGGACAATGCCGAGGAGCACATGAACGCGCACGCCAAGTGGCGCATTCCGAGCAACAACGACGGGGGCGTACTGACGCTCATCGACGCCATCTTGGCGGCTCGTTAACGTGGCTCGTCGGACCTGGCCGGGCGAGGCGGGTAAGTTTTTCGCTCGGTCAGGTCCTGGGCTCGCTCGGAAAGCACATTAAGTGCTTTCCGGCTCGTGCGGAATCTACGAAAAACTTACCCGCCTCGCCCGGCCAGGTCCTGCGGTGACTTGCTTGCCGCCAAGATAGCGTCTTGGCGCCTAGATACTTTGGCTGAATTTAATTGAACGAAGGGGGCTCCTTGTTGGCAAGGAGCCCCCTTCTGCTTTTGGTTACTTTGGAACTGTGGTTACTTTCCTATTTCGCGTCGGCCCAGGTTATGCCGGTGCTGGCTTCGGCGATTAGGGGGACGCGGAGGTCTACTACGTGTTCCATGACGTCGCGGACCATGGTGGTCAGGCGCTCGACTTCATCGGTGGGGCACTCAAAGTCCAGTTCGTCGTGTACCTGCAAGATCATGTGGGCGGCAAAGCCCTCTTCTTCCAGGCGGCGGCTTACGCGGGCCATGGCGATCTTGATGATGTCGGCGGCGGTTCCCTGCATGGGGTGGTTCATGGCCGTGCGCTCGCCAAAGCCGCGGAGTTGCGGGTTTTTGGCCTTGAGCTCGGGAATATGGCGTCTGCGGCCATACATGGTCTCGGCGTAGCCCGTCTGCTTGGCGCGCGCCACTACGTTGTCGAGGAACGTACGCACGCCCGGGTAGGCCTCGTAGTAGCGGTCGATCATGTCGCGTGCCTCGGCCATCGAGATATGCAGCGACTGCGACAGGCCGTAAGCCTGCTGACCATACACGATGCCAAAGTTCACGGCCTTGGCGCGACTGCGCAGGTCGGGCGTTACCTCGAACACGGGAACGCCAAACACGCGCGCCGCCGTCTCGGCATGGAAGTCCTCGCCCTCGTTAAAGGCGCGCACCAAGTGCTCGTCACCCGAGAGATGCGCCAGCAGACGCAGCTCGATCTGCGAGTAGTCCACCGCCAAAAAGACGCTTCCCTCGCCTGCCGAAAACGCCGTCTTGACGGTACGACCCAGCTCCGAGCGCGTCGGGATGTTCTGCAGGTTCGGGTCGCTCGAGGACAGACGCCCCGTTGCTGTGATGGTCTGGTTGTACGTAGTGTGCACACGACCGTCACCACGGCGTAGCGGGCCCAGCGTGTCCAGATAGGTGGACTTGATTTTGGACTTCTCACGCCAGTCCAAAATCAGGCGCACGATCTCGTGGTCGCGGGCAAGGTCACTCAGCACCTTGGCGTTGGTCGAATAATAGCCGTGCTTAGTCTTCTTGAGGCCCTTGGTCGGAAGCCCCATCACATCAAAGAGCACATGCGACAGCTGCATGGGACTGCCAATATTAAAGGTCTCGTCACCCGCCAGGTCACGAATGCTGCGCTCGACCTCGGCAATCTGAGTCGCCAGGCCCTCGGACAGACTATGCAGACGGTCGGGGTCTACGAGCATGCCCGCGCGCTCCATCTTGGCAAGCACCGGCACAAGCGGCATCTCGATGCCGTCGAACACGTTGGTGGCGTTCTCACGGGCCATGCGGTCGCGCAGCGGTGCGACCAGCGCCAGCGTTAAGGCCGCCGTGCGAGCGGCGGGCGCGGGGGCGTCCTCGCCGGCACCCTCTGCACCGCGCGCCGCAGGCAGCGCCATCTGCAGATAGGTATCGGCCAGATACGCCTCATCGAACTCGGAGCGGTCGGAATCCAGCAGGTAGGCGGCAACCACGGTATCGAAGATGCGCGTGGAATCGACTGCCAGCGGGTCCATAAGCTCGGGCTCAGAAGAATCGATGGGCGAAAGCTCGTGCAACAGCGCCTTCATATCCGGGCTCGCCACGCGACCCTCCATAAACAGACGCGCGAGCACGCCGGCAATCACGCCGTGGACGAAGTTGAAGCCCTCAACCTCAGCCGCCGCACAGCAGTCGCCCTCCTCGAGCGCGAACAGGCCCTTGGACGT
>CABUKY010000063.1 GCA_902492185.1 uncultured Collinsella sp. | reverse complement strand
TGAGCATGGGCGGCATGGCGTTGAGCAGGTCCATTTTGCCCCACAGCACGCCGATGCCCATGGGGCCCATGGCCTTGTGCGCGCTAAAGGCAAAGAAGTCGGCGCCCAGATCGGCCACATCGACCGGCATGTGCGGCAGCGACTGCGCGCCGTCGACGACCAGATAGCCGCCGTACTTGTGCACGAGCTTGCCGAGATTCTTGACCGGGTTCTCGACGCCCAGCACGTTAGACACCTGACCCACGGCCAAGATTTTGGTCTTGGGGCCCACCTTGGACAGAACCTCCTCGGTGGTGAGTTGACCGGTCTTGGTGGGGTAGAGGTAGACGAGCTTGGCGCCGGTTTCGCGGCAGACCTGCTGCCACGGGATTAGGTTGGAGTGGTGCTCCATGATGGTGATGACGACCTCGTCATCGGGCTCGAGCACCGTGGGTGCAAAGCTCTTGGCGACCAGGTTGAGCGACTCGCTCGTGTTGCGGGTGAAGACGACCTCGTTGGCCTGGGCGGCGCCGATGAGGTCGGCGATCTGTTGGCGGACCTTCGCGATGGCGTCGGTGGCCTCGACGGACAGCGAGTACAGGCCGCGCAGGGGGTTGGCGTTCATGCGCTGATAGAAGTCGCGTTCGGCGTCGAGCACACAGGCAGGGCGCTGCGCGGTGGCGGCGCTATCGAGGAAGGCGATCTCGGGGTGCTGCTGGAACAGCGGGAACTGGCCCTTGTAGGGGTTGGTCTCGATGTCCACAGTGGGCCAGCCGCGCGAAGCCTCGTCGCTGGCGTCGAGCTCCATGGGCTCGGGGGCGGTGCAGGTATCGCATTTAACGTGCTCGGTGTCGATCATGCGAGCTCCTCTTCAAAGTTATCGATCAGGTTGTTGCCCAGGCGGACGACGGCGGCGCGGGTGCGCTCGTCGGTGGCGGAAAGCGCGGCGTCCTCCAGCTTGGCGCGGATGAACAGGTCCTCGGCGGCGTTTTGGTCAAGGCCGCGGCAGGCGAGGTAGAACAGCTGCTCGTCGCGGACGTGACCGATGGTGGCGCCGTGGTTGCCGGCGACGTCGTCCTCGTCGCAGAGAATGACGGGAATGGTCTTGTTGTCGACGCCCTTGTTGGCCAAAAGCACCGTCTCGCGCTCGGTGCCGGTTGCACCCTTGCAGCCGTGCACGAGGTCGATGGTGCCACGGTAGACCTTCTTGGACGTGCCGGTCAGCACGCCGTTGGCGTCGATCTCGCACTCGGTCTTGCGACCGCGGTGGCGCAGCTCGTAGTTAAAGTCGCGCACCTGCTCGCGGGCGCCAAGGTAGTCAGTATCGATGGTGACCTTGGCGGTATCGCCCAACAGATCGCCGGCAAGGCCGGTGGCGCTGGCGCCGGCACCCAGGACGGTGTGTTGCACGTTGACGCGCGCGCCCTCGTCCAGGAACAGGCCGGTGTCGTCGAGTGCGATCCAGCTATCGTCGAGCGTCTGCGTGCAGGCCACGTTGACGGTGGCGTACTCGTAAGCGCACACGCGTAGCACAGAGCCCACGACGCCCTCGCCGGTAACGGGGGAGTCTAGGGCAATATGCAGATTGAGCGTCGACTGGGGACGGGCGATGACGTCGATGGCGGCGATGGCCGCGGCGGCATCGACACCGCTCACACGCACGGTAACCGTGGCGTGCTGGTATGTGGGCACATCGATGACGACGCGCTTAGTGGCGTGCTCGGCCAGGTAGGTGTAGGCAGCCTCGCCCATGCCAGTCTCGAAGGCCTCAGCGGGGGAGAGCTCCTCCTCCAGCTTAATGGCACCGGCCTGGTAGATGGAGGTGGCGGGCACGTCAAGCTCGGTCTCGCGCGTGATGCGGGCGCGGTCGGCGGCATCGCCAGGGGCGGAGGCGCGGCGCTCGGGGAAGCGATCGGCCATGGCGTCCATGGCGGCGTCGAACGCGTCTGCCACGCCAGCAAACTGCTCTTCCAAGCCCTCAGCCTCAACGGCCTCGGCGGGAGCGGCGGCAAGCTCGTCAGAGAGCTCGAGCTTGGTCTGGTTCATCTTGAGCCAACCCCAAGTGGCAGCCGGCATCGCATTGACCTGCTCAAGGGTGGTAGCAGCGGTGTTCGTGGTCTGTTTCATTATCCGATCGCTCCTTCCATCTCGAGCTTGATCAGGTTGTTCATCTCGACGGCGTACTCCAACGGCAGCTCCTTGGAGACCGGGTTGGCAAAGCCGTTGACGATCATGGTACGGGCCTCTTCCTCCGAGATACCGCGGCTCATCAGGTAGAACACCTTGTCGTCGCCGATACGTCCGATGGTGGCCTCGTGGCCGATGTCGACATTCTTGGCGCGGATGTCCATGGCGGGGATGGTGTCGGAGCGGCTTTGGTCGTCGAGCATCAGCGACTGGCAGCTCACGGTTGCCTTGGAGCCCTCGGCCTTGGGCGTGGCCACGATAGAGCTGCGGAAGGTCTGGATGCCGCCGCTCTTGGAGATGCCCTTGGTCTCGACGGTCGCCGAGGTCTCGGGCGCGTTGAGTACGACCTTGCAGCCGGTATCGAGGTTCTGGCCGGCGCCGGCAAAGGTGATGCCGGTAAAGCTCGAACGAGCGCGGCGGCCGTTGAGCACGCTCATGGGGTAGAGGTAGCCCACGTGGCTGCCGAAGGAGCCACTGATCCACTCGATGTCGCCGTCCTCGTCCACGCGCGCACGCTTGGTGTTGAGGTTGTACATGTTCTTGGACCAGTTCTCGATGGTCGAGTAGCGCAGGTGCGCACGCTTGCCCACAAAGAGCTCGACGGCGCCGGCGTGGAGGTTGGCCACGTTGTACTTGGGCGCGGAGCAGCCCTCGATAAAGTGCAGGTCAGCGTCGTCCTCGACAATGATGAGCGTGTGCTCAAACTGGCCGGCGCCCTTGGCGTTAAGGCGGAAGTAGCTCTGCAGCGGGAAATCGAGCTTGGTGCCCTTGGGCACGTAGACAAACGAGCCGCCCGACCACACGGCGCCGTGCAGGGCCGCAAACTTGTGGTCGGTGGGCGGGATGAGCGTCATAAACTTCTCGTGGATGAGCGGCTCCCACTGCGGATCGTGCAGGGCCTCCTCGATGCCGGAGTAGACGATGCCCATCTTGGACGCCGTGTCCTGCATGTTGTGGTAGACCAGCTCGGAGTCGTACTGCGCGCCGACACCCGCTAGGTAGCTGCGCTCGGCTTCGGGGATGCCCAGGCGCTCAAAGGTGTTCTTGATGTCGTCGGGCACCGACTCCCAGTCGTGTTTTTGGTCGGTGTTGGGCTTGACGTAGGTGACGATGTTGTCCATGTCCAAGCCCTCGATGGAGGGGCCCCACGTCGGATCCGGGAAGCGGTTGAAAATCTCGAGGGACTTGAGGCGCAGGTCGAGCATCCACTGCGGCTCGTCCTTCTTGGCGCTGATCTCGCGCACGATGTCGGGCGTGATGCCGGCGTCGAGGCGCTCGAATCCCTCCTCGCCATAGGTGAAGTCGTAGAGGCTGCGGTCGATGTCCGCGACCTCGGTGCGGTTCTTGGTCATTGCGTCGCCCCTTTACGCCTGCTGCTCGGCAGCAGCGGACTCGGCCTGGGCGCGCTGCTCGGCGGCCTCGCGCTCGAAGGTCTCAAAACCGTTCTTGTCGATCCAGGGAATGAGCGAGGCGTCGTCCTCGCGTACGATGTGGCCCTTGACCATAACGTGGACGCGGTCGACATCCAGGTGCTCCAGGATGCGCGTGTTGTGCGTGATGATGAGCATGGAGCCGTCGCAGCTCTTGCGGTAGGCGTTCATGCCGTGGCTGACGGTGGAAAGCGCGTCGACGTCCAGACCAGAGTCGGTCTCGTCCAGGATGGCGAGCTTGGGCTGCAGCAGCAGAAGCTGGAGCATCTCGACCTTCTTTTTCTCGCCGCCCGAGAAGCCCACGCCCAGCTCGCGGTTGAGGTAGGCGGTATCCATGTTGAGCTCGGCCGCGAGCTCCTTGACGCGACGGCGGAACTCCTTGCCTTTCATCTCCAGGCCGGGGCGGCCGGCGATGCTGGCGCGCAAAAAGCTCGACAGCGGCACGCCCGGAATCTCGACCGGGGCCTGGAAGCTCAGGAACAGGCCGGCGCGCGAGCGCTTGTCGGTGGTGAGCTCGGTGATGTCCTGGCCGTCAAAGACGATACGGCCGTCGTTGACCGTGTAGACGGGGTCGCCCATGACCAGGTGGCCGAGGGTGGACTTGCCGGCGCCGTTGGGTCCCATCAGCACGTGGGTCTCGCCGGCGGCGACGTTGAGGTTGACGTTGTGGAGGATAGTCTTCTCGTCCACGGAGGCGGTCAGACCTTCGATGGAAAGCAGCGGATTTGCGCTCATGCTGTCCCTCTCTGTATATGGTGTACTCATAGGTGTACTAAACCCTAGGAATCTTCTCGGAATAAAGTTACTATGGGTTCGGCGTTAGTCAAGGGAAAACCCGACTAATCCACTCGACTTTTCAAATTCTGGGACAAAATAACCTGTTGTGTTTGTCCCATTTACTTAAGATTTGGGACAAACAAAGCTGGTTATGTTGTCCCAGATGCGATGGGAGGGTAGGTATGCTCATTTCTTCTAAGGGCCGCTATGCCCTCCGGCTGATGATCTATATCGCAGCGCTTGGTGACGCCGAGGGCAAGATTGCCCTGCGCGAGGTCGCCGACCGCGAGCATATCTCGCAAAAGTATCTGGAGCAGCTGGTCCGTCCGCTCATGAAGGCGGGCCTGCTTAAAAGCGTGCGCGGCAAGGGCGGCGGCTACATGATGGCCAAGGATCCAGCCGAGGTGCGTGCCGGCGACATCCTGCGCGCCGTCGAGGGCAGCACGGCTCCAGTGGCGTGCGATGGCATCGACAACAGCTGCACTCGCAGCGATCTTTGCTCGACCGTCAAGTTCTGGCGCGGCCTGGACGACGTGATCGAAAAGTACGTCGACGGCGTGACGTTGGCCGACTTGGCCGCCGTCCCCGAGATCAACTTTGACATTAAGCTGTAGGGGTGCAAATGGCATCTCTCGACAAGGTGTACAAGCAAATCGAAGTTTTTGCTCGGGAATGTGACGCCGAGAAGGTCGTGTTGTTTGGTTCTCGTGCTCGAGGCGACAACTTGCCCAAGAGCGATATTGACATCGCCGTAGCAGGTTGCCGGGATTTCGGCCGTTTCTCATATTTGATCGAGGAACATCTTGATACTCTTTTAGATGTAGATGTCGTCAATCTCGACGAGTCCCTATCGCAGCAATTGCTCGATGAGATTGCCAAGGATGGTGTGATTCTGTATGAAAAAATATGAGAACTTTGTTAGCGCCTTGGCGAATCTTGAGGATGCGCCCAATCAGGATCTCAACAATGATTTTGTTCAGAGTGGATTGATTAATAAGTTCAATCTTCAATTTGAACTGAGCTGGAAGCTCCTTAAGCGTCTGCTCGAGTATGAGGGCGCCACGCTTGCCGCGTCGGGGTCTCCTCGTGCCATCTTGAAGGAGTCCTACCGATTCTACGACTTTATTGATGAGGCAGCCTGGCTGGATATGCTCAGAGACCGCAATACGAACGTCCATATCTACGACAACAAGCTCGCTCAAGATTTGATTCAGCGCATCTTGAACGTCTATATTCCCGCTTTCTGTCAGTTGAGAGACGGGCTGACGAAACGTTACGGCGAGCTTCTGTTGGCGCCCGACGACCAGTTTGTCTAATTCCTTAAGATTTCGCGGAGGGTTGTTGCCGTTTACCGAGGGGTTGTTGTGCAACAACGGGCGAGCTGCAATACTTATTTCTATCTTTGCAAACTGCACTTTAACTATACCAATGCAGGGAGGATCTTATGCAGCCCAAGCATTCTGCTATTGTCGCGGGCCTGACGCTGGCGCTTTCGTTTGGCGCCGTTACCGCGCCCGCGCCCGCCGCTGCCGAGGAGCCCACGCCGGGCGTTGCCTCGGATGCCACCGATATCGATAAGGGCCTTTACACCCAGCAGTCCTTCTCGGGCGTGCTGAGGTCGGTCCAGGGCGTTTCGTTTGTCAACGTGACTCCCGAGATAAAGTACTTTACCAAGTACGAGAGCCATGGCAACTACAACCAGGGCTTTTCGTACGGTGACGGCTATAACGCGCTGGGTTATTACCAGTTCGACCGTCGTTGGTCGCTCATTCCGTTTATGAAGCAGGCCTACAACTACAACCCCGAAAAATACAGCATGCTCAAGGATGCGATTGATCGCGGCGGCGAGATTTCCAACGCGAGGAATGCCATGTACGAGAACGGCCAACTTACCGAGCTGGGCCGTATTGCGCAGGAGGCCTTCCAGGGCGCTTATAACACCGATCCTGTCGAGTTCTCGGCGCTTCAGGACGCTTATGCGTACAACTCGTACTATGCGGTGACCGAGGCGTGGCTCAAGAGCGCTCTTGGCATTGACATCTCCGGCCGCGCCGATTGCGTCAAGGGCATGGTGTGGAGCATCACCAACATGTGCGGCACCGGTGGTTGCAGGGATTTCTTCCGTTGGGCAAATCTTTCCAACGATATGTCCGACCGCGAGTTTGTGACGGCGCTCTCCAATAGCGTGGTCAACAACGTGGCGACCAAGTATTCGAGCCAGCCCCAGTATCATGAAGGCTGGAAGAACCGCTACTGCAACGAGCTAAAGGACTGCTTGGTTTATATCGCTGAGGACGAGGCTGCCGCCGCGACGCCCGTGCAGCCCGAGCCCACACCGGCGCCCTCGCCGACACCTGATTCGAATGACGACTCGAGTGACGATGCCAACGATGACAGGATGGATGCGCCCCCGACCGATGCTGACGGTAATGGCTCTGCTGGTGGCACTACCAACGACGGCTCTACCTCGAACGGCTCCAATTCGAACGGCTCTGCTGCGGGCGATTCGTCTTCAAGCTCTGCCGGCAATACGGACAGCGACGCTTCTGGTTCGACCGACGCTGACACCTCTAACTCATCCACCAGCTCGAGCGATTCGTTCGTTGACACCGGCTCTAACAACGGCTCCGGCTCTGACGCAACCCCTGATTCCGATGCTTCCAAGGACGACTCGAATAAAGCGCCGGACGCTCCCGTTGCTTCGCCGGACAAGAAGCCTTCTTTCTCCGAGCAGCTTGGTTCTACGCTGGGTTCTTCGCTGATGGCTGGCGTCAATAACGGCTCGGCCCAGATCAAGGACAACTCTGATCAGGTTTCCACGGAAAAGACCGAGGCCGCAAAGGGCGACTCCAAGGACAAGGCTTCCGAGAAGACCGAATCCGATAAGGGTTCTAGCTCTGAGGAGAAGGACGACAAATCTGCTCAGAAGAAGGACGAGAGCAAGACCGAGGGCGAAAAGAAACAGCCCGAAGACGACGACAAGAGCGGTGCTGACAACCAGGCCCAAGAGCAAAATGACTCCAAGACGGTGACCACTACAACCACGACGACTACAACGACCAAGTCATCTGGCGGTAACATGCCCAAGACGGGCGACCTTATCGTTATGGCGAGCCTTGCCAGTGCAAGCTTGGCCACACTGGGCGCTACGTCTATCGTAAGTGGTAAGCATAAGCTCGATCAGCAGAAGAAAGCTTCTGGGGAGGACGGCTCGGAGGAGTAGCCTCTCGGTTGCCAGATAACTAAAGAGTTGGGACGGGGTCCGGTGCGAATACATTGGGCCCCGTTTTGTTGTGCAACGATTAGTTATGCCCCCTCATACCTCTTGTTGCTACCGTTGCCCGATATGTTCGCGCGGCGTCGTCGGTACGCGCGAGGCGGTCATTACAATTGGCGTCGTGCTGCGATTTAGGGGGAACGTTTTGGTGTCTGAACAGGCAAATGTTGATTGTACTGCTGGCTTTGGCGTGCGCTTGATCGGCTGTGCCGACGATGCGGCTTTGCCCATTGGCATGCACGACTATGCGGAGGCTCTTGGTTGCTGCACGCTGGTCGACAAGACCATGTTTATTGCCGATGTGTTGGACTGCGACGCGTCCGTTGTGGTGTGCTGTCGACCCGAGGGTTTTGGCAAAAGCATGAACTTGTCGACGCTCAGGGCTTTTCTGGAGCGTCCAGCGGTTGGTCGCGCTGATCAGCGTTTGTTTGCCAATGCTCAGATTTGGGATGCAGACGGTGGGCGCTATCGGGATGAATATGCTTGCTATCCGGTGATATCGCTGGACTTTTCTGGCGCTGCGAGGCGTGGTGCCGCTATTGCCGACGTCGTGCGCGATGCCCTTTCGGGCGAGTGCGCTCGCTTGTTGGCGCTCTTGGAGGCTCCTGATTTAGCTCGAGATAAGGTGCGTCACATCGAACGTGTTGCGCGTGGCGTGGCGAGCGCGGACGAGGTTGACTCGGTGCTCGGTGTGCTCATTGAGCTGCTGGAGATGGCCTGCGATGAGCAGGTTGTATTGCTCGTTGATGGGTACGATGCGGCGTGGTCTCGCCGTGCGAGCGCGAGGGACGCTTCCGACGCCGATCCGGCAGGGCTATTCGATCGCGTGCTGTTCGACGCCATTGCCACTGCGCGCGATTCGTTGCGGCTGACGTGTCTGATGGGGGAGTGTCCCGGTCCTGCCGAAGCGGCGCTTTCTTCGCGCAGTTGTTCGTATTGTCTGTCGACGCCGCTTTCGACGTGGTGTGACCGTTGGTTCGGCTTTTCGGATGCCGAGGTCCAGGCTCTGTTGAATCATGCTGGGCGCGAGGAATACCTTGATGATGCGCGTGAATGGCTCGAGGGATATCGGTTTGGCAGGGTCTATTGTTCGAGTCCGGCGCGCGTGATCGGTTTTCTGGACCGAGGCTGCACGGCGCCTGTGCGCGCCGATCTGTATGGGTATGCGGATTGCCTGAGTAGGGTAGTTGCCGGGTGGAATCTCGACCGCCTTTCGGTCTTGTTTGATTTGCTCGAGGCCCATGGGTGCGCTGAGGTCCCGCTTTGTTTGGGCACTGCAGAGCCAGATGTCTCGCCTGACGATGGCATGTGGACAGCGCTGTATCTGTCCGGTTTTCTCACGACGGATATGACTGAGGAGCCAGAGCATGGCAATCGCCTCCGTGCTTTGCGATTGCCCAATAACGAGCTTAGACAGGCCTTGCGTCTAGTGATTGTTGAGTGGTTTGAGTGCGCTGCCGAAGACATTCGAGACGTCGATGCGTTTCGCGACGGGCTGTGCCGTGGGAACGAGGATACCGTGAGGCGGGCGCTAAGCCGCATCCTGGGGGATGCGGGAATCGGTGAGACCGACCCAGATAAGCCGCTGCCATATCATCTGCTCTTGCAGGGGCTCTGCTTTGGCTTACCGGGCTATGCCAATCCTGCCTCGAGGCGAAAGTGTGGCGCAGGTCGCTGGGACATCCAGGTTTTCCCTACGGGTGCTGTGTTCGACGTAGCAGATACGATTGGCATGCTGGACGAGCGCCCGCTGATAACGATTAACTTGATGTATGACCCCGATGTGGATGCGCTGGGACTGGAATTGCTGGCCGTGCAGTCGCTACTCGACATAGAGCGCGACGGCATCGACGAAATCCGTGTACCGCGCCCCGGCGTGGGTCGCATGCGCTGGGGGTTCGGTTTTGATGGGCAGCATGTGGCTACGGTGTGCCAGCGGCTTTAAGCGCCGAGGTGTTTCCGGCTTCCGTTACTCGGTGTCCTTCATGGGCGGCATGGGCTTCCAGTCGGGGTCCTTGATGATCTTGCGGGCGTCCTTCATGCCACGGCGCAGCGCCGGAATACCGGTCTTAAAGCACTTGTCAACGGCTGCCAGGCGAATGAACTCCTTGCAGAAGGTCGCGGCGTTGCCCAGACGGAACAGCACGGGGTGATAGTCGCCGTAGATTTGCATGTAGCGGGCCAGATAACCGCGGTTGCGCATGATGTAGTAGCGGTTGGTGTCGCTC
>CABUKY010000062.1 GCA_902492185.1 uncultured Collinsella sp. | reverse complement strand
ACGATGATCGCGAGCTCACCCTCTCCAATACCAAACACACATACCTCCAAGGCTCGATGTGAGTCGAGCCCGCACCGCGCCATTCGGCCGGAACTCGTCTATTCATTCGGTCAAGTATAGCGCCCGGACGCCAAAACGTCCGAGCGCATCACAAACATATGCCAAACGGCACGCCCTTTTGGGCGCAAAGATTATGCAGCGGTGATCGAAATCTCCTGGTCGACACCCAACAGCTGAACCACGCGCATCACCGGGGGCTGCACGTTAACACAGCCAAAGCGCTTGCCGTGGTCGACCGCGTGGTGCGCGGCGCCCACGAGCACGCCAATGCCCGTCGAATCGATGTAGCTCACCTGGGCAAAATCGAGCTCAACGGCCTCAGTGGGCTGCTCGAGCGCCAGGTCGATGGCATTGCGCAGGCTATCGGCGTTAGAGATATCGATCTCGCCGGTTACCTTAATGGTGTAGAGCTCTGGCGTGGGGTTGGTGGAAATACCCAAATCCATGTATACGCTCCTTTACGTATCGAAAGTGCGGATAGTACGGGAAGCCGCGCGTTAGGCGCGCTCGGCACGCGCAAGCTCGGCAGCGACAAGCTTAACGGCCAGCACCAGCACATCGAGCGCGGCCTCCAGGTCCTCGACCGTGGGATAGCTCGGCGCGATGCGGATGTTGGTGTCGCGCGGGTCCTTGCCATAAGGCCAAGTGGCACCAGCCGGCGTGAGCTTGACGCCCAGGTCGGCACAAAGCGCGGCGACCTTCTGGGCCGAGCCCTCGGGACCATCGAAGCTTACAAAGTAGCCGCCGCGGGGGTGCGTCCAGGTGGCGCAACCCGTGTCGCCCAGGCCCTCGGTGAGCTTGCGCTCGACGGCCTCAAAGCGCGGACGCAGGAACTCGGCATGCTTTTTCATGTGCTCCTTGACCGCCTCGATGGTGGGAAGGAAACGCACGTGACGCAGCTGGTTGAGCTTGTCGGCGCTGATTAGGCCGGCCTTCAGGCGCTTGGAGAACTCCGCGATAACCGCGGGGCTCGCACCGATAAAGCCGATGCCGGCGCCCGGGAAGGTGATCTTGGACGTCGAGGCAAAGGCCACCACGCGATCCTCGGTGCCCGCCGCGCGAGCGAGGTCGAAGATATTGGCGAGCTCGTCGGTCTCGTCGTACAGGTCGTGCACGCAGTAGGCGTTGTCCCAGAAGATGCGGAAATCGGGCGCGGCCGTGGGCATCTCGACCAGGCGACGCACGGTGTCCTCGCTAAAGGTGATGCCCGTGGGGTTGGAATACTTGGGCACGCACCAGATGCCCTTGATGGAGTCGTCGGCGGCAACCAGGCGCTCGACCTCGTCCATGTCGGGGCCGTTGTCGGTCATCGCGACGGAGACATTCTCGATACCCAGGTCGGCGGTGATGCCAAAGTGACGGTCGTAGCCGGGAACAGGGCACAGGAACTTGACTTTCTTGCCGTCGTGCGCGGCCTCGTAAGCCTCCCAAGGCTCGCTGCCGCACGAACCGCAACGCCAGAACATGCCGGCGATGTCGTGCTCGATCAGCAGGCTCGACGAACCCAGCACGAGCGTCTGCTCGGCGGGGCAGCCCAGGAACTCCCCTGCCAGCTTACGTGCCGAGGGAATGCCCTCAAAGCAGCCGTAGTTGGAGCAGTCGACGTTGCCGTCGTGCAAATCGGCGTCGGCATTGAGGATATCGAGCATGGGGCGCGAGATGTCCACCTGGGAGGGCGACGGCTTGCCGCGGGCCATGTCGAGCGCCAGACCCTTGGCCTTGACCTCGGCGACCTCGGCTTTGAGTGCCTCGATGGCGGCATCGAGTTCGGTGGTTTCCATCTTCTGGTAGATCGTCTGCATGGGGTGCGACCTTTCGCGAAGCGGTACGTTGCAGTTCGTCTAAGTATAGACCGCCACCGCCGCAACGTTATGAAGCCGTGATAGATTAAGTCCATCGCAATAAATACGAATCGCCGCGCATGCCGGCGTGGGGCTCCCAAGGAGGCACTATGGAGCACGGATCGTTCCAGGCCGAGGAATTCGGCGACCTGCAGCGCCTGGTCGACGGGCTGTTTTACGACCGCCACGCCATCGACCGCCTGGATCTAATCGTACAGGCCGAAATCTTGGACCTGGCGCCCGACCTCATGGAAATCGTCAACCTACTACCGCCCGGCTATTACGACCGCCAGTCACTTTGCGACCAACTCAACTCCGCCTTGGCCGCCCACGGCTGGGGCGCCGTCTACGGAACGGTGGAATAAACCTAGTCGTTTAAGAACGTCCCCAATGACTAAAACGCCGCTTGTGATGGTGTTCACAGGCGGCGTTTTCAAACTTGTATGTGCTCTTACTCGTCCTTGGGCGCGGGGTGTTTGCAGACCACGCTCATGTAGATCATACCGAGCACGGCAGCGGTGACCGAACCGGCAAGGATGGCGGCCTTGGCAGCCAGAACCTCAAACTGGGCCGTCGGGAAGGCAAGGCCGCTGATGAGGATCGACATGGTGAAGCCGATGCCGCCCAGAATGCCCACACCGGCAATCATGTGCCAGTTAACGTTATGCGGCAGCTCGCAGACCCTAAACTTAACCAGGGCAAACGTCATGCCAAAGATGCCGATCGGCTTGCCCAGCAGCATGCCAAAGTACACGCCGAGCGTCACCGGGTCGGTGAGCAGCGTGCTCATATCCACACCCACTAGGCGAACCTGTGCGTTCACGAACGCAAAGATCGGCAGAATCACAAAGTTGACCGGCGTGGAGATCAGACGCTCCATGCGGATGAGCGGCGGGGTCACGCGGTGCATGACGCGCTCGACCCTGGTGGTCGAGACGGTAAAGTCATGCTGGCCCAGGATGTGTGCCTCGTCATCGTAGCGGTCATCAAGCAGCGGCAGGCACTCGCCCAACCAATCGGTGAGGCTATCGAGCTTGACGCCGCACTTGGCCGGAATGGTAAAGGCCAGGATGACGCCGGCGAGCGTGGCATGTACACCGCTCTTGAACATGCAGAACCACAACAGCAGGCCCAGTACCGAATACGGGGCGAGGCGGTAATGCTGCGTCTTGTTGAGCCACACGAGCGCGCAGGTCACAAGCGCGGCGGCGCCCAACCAAAACGGATTGGGGCTCTGACCGTAGAAAATGGCGATGGCGGCGATGGAGATGAGGTCGTCGGCGATGGCGAGCGTCGAGAAGAACACGCGCACGCCGTTGGGCACACGGTTGCCCAAAAGCGACAGCACGCCCAGTGCAAAGGCAATATCGGTTGCCATGGGGATGGCCCAGCCGTTGTGCGCGCCGGCATGGTTAAAGATCAGGTAGATGCAGGCGGGAACGACGACGCCGCCCACGGCCGCCAGCATGGGGAGCATGGCCTGGCGCGGGCTCTTGAGCTCGCCAACTGTCATCTCGTACTTAAGCTCAATGCCCACGAGTAAAAAGAAGATCGCCATGAGGAAGTCGTTGACGAAAAGCTCGACGGTGAGACCGGCCGTCAGGTTGCCCAGACCCACATACAGCGGGGTCTCCAAAAAATGATGGATAGCCTCGTAGGCATCGGTGTTGGCGCAAATGACGGCGGCGATGGCGGCGAAGACCATGACGGCGGCGGAAATCGTGCCGTTCTCGGCGATGCGCTCCCAGATGTCGTGACGTTCAAAGCGCTTGCGCTCACGAACGTTGAACAGCTGCTCAGTTGCTGCCATGGGCGGCTCCTTTCACGGGATGGCTCCCGTCTTAAAAAAGCACGGCCCGCCCAAGTGGCGGCGCCGCGCTCTAACGTATTACGCTTGCATCTAGCCTACCCTGCACGACAAGCATGCAGGCGTGGCCGAAAAGCGGAACCACAGGTTGAACATTATTTGCTCAACGGCGCGGGCACGCCTGTCCAAGAGACGACGCGGCGCCGCGCACAAAAAACGACCGGAGCGCGGGGCGTCCGCGATCCGGTCGTCGGTGTTAGGTCAAAAGAGCCTAGCAGGCGGCCATGATGGGAGCAGCGACCTGCTTCTTACGGGAGAGGACGCCCGGCATCCAGACGCCGTCGTGCTCGTCGGCAATGCCCAGGCCCTTCTGAGCAGCCTCGGTCTCGCCCTCGAGCAGGACCTGCGAGCCCTCCTCCATGATGTCGGTGATGCACAGGACAATGCCGTCAGCACCCTTCTCGGCGGCGTAGGCGCGCATGGCCTCGCGAATCTCGTCGATCATGCCGAGCGCGCGGCTCTTGTCGACGGTCTCGTACTGGCCGATGAGCAGCTTCTTGCCGGCGGGCTCGAACATCTTGATGTCGTTGCCGACCATCTCGGCAGCGGTGAAGGAGCCGGACGGACGGGTAAGGAAGACCTCCATGCCAAACTTGACCGGGTCGACGCCCACTTGCTCGCCGAGCTTGGCGGCAACGGCGCGGTCGACATCGGTGGTGGTGGGGCTCTTGAGCATGAGCGTATCGGTCATCATGGCCGAGAGCAGCAGCTTGGCCTGGACGTCGGAAAGCTCAACGCCGAGCACGCCGGCGAGCTTGGTGACGATGGTGCAGCTGGAGCCCCAGGGCAGGCAGATGTAGTGCAGCGGGCCGGCGGTCTCGAAGTCGCCGATGCGGTGATGGTCGACGACGCCAAAGACCGTGGCGTCCTTAAGGCCGGCGACGGACTGGGCGGACTCGTTGTGGTCGGTGAGGACGACGAGCTGACCGGCCTCGACGGACTCAATCACGCGAGGCTCGGCGATGCCGGCGTCGGCGAGCAGCTTGGCGGACTCTGCCGGAAGCTGACCAAGGGCGCAGGCCTCGTAGGTGTTGCCGGCATACTCAACCTGGTTGAGCAGCTGGGACAGGACGACGGCGCTCATGATGGCGTCGTTATCGGGGTTCTGGTGACCAAAGACAAGAACGTTTGCCATGGATATCCTCCACTTGATATGTGTACTTGGACGTAGCTATGGTAGCACGCCGATGCCGAGCCTTCGCAGACAGAAGGGCCACGGCATATTTTGTGGCAGGCATGGGGGCCAAGGCTGTCCCTTTTGCACCATGTTGGTGCAAAGTAACCTGACCCCCTTGCACCAGCTATTTGCCGGCAGCGCGCAGGGCTACGTAGGCGGCACCGATGATGCCGGCGTCGTTGCCGAGCGAAGCGACCTTAATGGGCGTCTCGCGCGAGGCGGAAAGCGCGTAGCGCTGGAAGTGCTCGCGAACCTTGTCGAGGTAGACATCGGCCGAGGCAGACGCACCGCCGCCGATCAGGAACATCTCGGGGTCGACCACGTTGGCAATAAGCGCCAGGGCACGACCGAGATAATCGGCCATGGTATCGGCCGCGGCCAGCGCGAGCTTGTCTCCCTCGCGGCAGGCCTGGAACACGTCCTTGGAATCGGAGGGGCCGGTGAGCTCGATGGGCTCGACGCCCGCCTTCTTGCACTCGGCAAGGTAGTTGCTCACCACGCCGGTGGCGCTGGAATACTGCTCCAGGTGGCCATGGCCGCCGCAGCCGCAGGTGCGCTCCTCAGCTGGGTTCAGGCACATGTGGCCAATCTCGCCGCCAGCACCCACAACGCCCGATACCACGTCGCCATTAACGATAACGCCGCCACCCACGCCGGTACCGATGGTGACCATCACCACGTTCTGCACGCCCTTGGCAGAGCCGAGCCAGGCCTCGCCCATGGCGGCGGCGTTGGCATCGTTCTCGTACTTAACGACCGCGTCGGGGCAGTGCTGCTGAATGGCGATCCTCAGCTCGGGCAGGTTAATGGCAATGTTGGCCTTGACCTTGGCATCGCCCGACGCCGGGATGGGGCACGGAACGGCCAGGCCAATGCCAGCCACAAAGGCGCGCGGAATCTGGGCCTTGGCGACCACCTGGTCGATAGCCTCGGTCACCGCGGCAAAGCCCGCAGCGTCAACGATGGGAGGCGTAGGCACGCTGGCCTTGGCCAGCAGGTTGCCGTCCTCGTCGAACAGACCCTCCTTAACCGAAGTGCCGCCGACGTCAATGCCGATGTAGTACTGCTTAGGTTCCATGGGAGCCCGCCTTTCTCGTTTAAACATTGCCTGTATGGTACCGCTCCCAAGGCAAAAACCTACCAAAAAGGGACAGGTTTGTTTTGGCAGGTTTTATCCTGGGAAACGCAAATGGCCGCTCAACAGGCCGCACAAGACCATCCCCAAAAATAGAGGCGCCGGGAGGCGGAGACTCCCGGCGCCCGTCAAAGGGACTATGTTGCCTGTTGGACCGCACGGTCCTTCGCGGCGATAACGCCGACTAGGCCTTAAGTGCCTGCAGCTGCTTGTGGATCTCGATGAGCTCCGTCGCCATGACGCGCATGGTCTCGGTACCGGCCATCTGGTCCTCGGCATGCAGCAGAATCAACGGGGCCTCGCCGTTACGCTCGCCGTTGGCCTCTTTCTTCAGAAGCCCCATGTGAACATCGTGGCCACCGTTATAGGCCTCGTCGCCCTGCTTGATAAGCTCCTCGGCGGCGTCAAAATCGCCCTCCTTGGCCTTTTGCACGGCATTGATGTACATGCTCTTGGCGGTACCGACGTAGCTGATGATCTCGAAGCAGGTCATCTGCAGTTCGTTCATATCCTCCATACAGAGCACCTAGCCCATCACGCTGACGCAGTGGTCGATGATGCCGGCAGCGTTCATGCGGCCGTAGTCGACCATGTTGATGACCTCGACCGGAAAACGACCGGCGGCCTCCTTCTCAAAGTCGCCCTTGGTGTAGCCGATCTGCGGGCCAAGCAGCAACATGTCGCACTCGTCCAGGTGATCGTGGGCCTCGTTCATGGGACGAGCCTCGACCTCGATATCCAGACCACGGTTTGCAACCTCGGCCTGCATCTTCTGGACCAGCAGGCTCGTGGACATACCGGCATTGCAGCAGAGCATGATCTTCTTCATGGTTTCCTCCTTATAACTGCGCGGCGCGCAGACGACAACTGGTTTTATTCCTTGCGGCTATTGTGCCCACCCCCCCTGCATCTTTACACAAGGGAGAGAGCCGCGGGCACCGGCACCGCGTACCGGCGCCCGCAAAGGTGAAAGGGACGAACGTTAGGCGTTCTACTCGGCGAGAGCCTCCTGCTTGGCGATTGCCTTCTCGGAAATCTTCATAAAGGGCAGGTAGACGGCCATGCCAATGACAATCTCGAGAGCCTGCCACACGCCGGCGCGCCAGTCAAAGCCCGTAGCGAGCAGGGCATTGATGACGGGAGGCATGGTCCAGGGCACCTGGGCGATGCAGGGGCTGATGATGCCTGCGCAGGTAAGGCCATAGGTGATGCCGATGAACAGATCGGGGAGGAGGACAAACGGAATCATGAGCGGCAGGTTGTACACGATGGGGTAACCGTAGATAACCGGCTCGTTGATGTTGAACAGACCAGGCAGGATAGCCATCTTGGAAACGGTCTCGGAAGCCTTGTTCTTGGAGAACAGGAGCGTGTCGAGCAGAAGCATGAGGGTGCAGCCCGAGCCGCCGATGAGGGCAAAGCTGTTAACGATCTGCATGTTCATGTAGTGATCGGGCTGGATGGTGCCACCGGCGGCAAAGGTAGCCATGTTGTCGACGATGAGCATGGTCAGGATCGGCTCGACGGTAGCGCCAGAGATGGTGGACTGGTGAATACCGACGCAGAACAGCAGGTTAGCAAGGGTGTAGATGAGGATAACAGCCCACGGACCAGCGTTCATGATGCTCTTGAGCGGGTTGGAGATGCACGTGGAGATGATGGTGCACAGATCGGTGCCGGCGCACACGGCGAGCAGGGCTGCGGCAAGAGCGAAGACCGCGAGGTTAAGCAGCATCGGAATCATGACGTTGAAGGAGTTGGAGACCGCGGGAGGCACGCCCTCGCCCAGCTTAACCTTGAGCTTCTCGACGCCAGAAATCTTGATGAAGAGCGAGACGGAAAGCAGGGCGATGATAATAGCCGAGAACAGACCGTTGGTGCCGGTGTTGGCAGTCGAAAGGGCGCCCGTGACCTCGGCGGAGGTGATCTTGTCGGTGAGCAGTGGGCTCGTGGCGGCAAGCGTGGCGGTGATCTGCTGCGGCATCATGATGACGAAGGCAGAGATAGCGACGACCATGCAAGCAAGCGGATTATCGAAGCGCTTGTTCTTAGCGAGGCTGTAGCCAATCAATCCGGCCAAGATAATGGCAGAGACGTTGAGGGTGCCCAGCGTAATCGCCGAACCCCACGTCTGAAGGTTGGCAAGGCCCGCCGCATCGAGCGGGAACAGAGGGAACACGACGTTGTTAATAAGAACCGCGATACCCGCAAGGATATAGAGCGGCGTGATGGTCGCGAAGGCGTCACGCAGGGAACGCAGGTGAACCTGGTTTCCCACCTTCGCAGAGACCTCGGCAAACTTGTCGAGGAAGCTCTTTCCGTTGTCACTGGCCATGATTGCTCCTAACTTTCAAATCCGGCCTTTCCTATGCGCACGGTGGTCTGTCGCCCTCTGCCACCAGATGTGCCATGTGTTGCGCGCGGCGGCGCGCGGCCTGGACGTTCATCCGGTCGCTAATCAACCACGTGGGTCGTGGCGACCTGTTTGAGCCAGGCCGCCGACTTCTTAAGACGGCGCTTATAGCCATCCATCAGATCGACCTCGACAAAGCCATAGCGATTCTTAAAGGCATTGGCCCAAGACCAGTTATCGATGACGGCCCAATAATGGTATCCGCGGCACTTGGCGCCCTCGTCGATGGCCTTGGCCACCCACTCCAGGTGCTGACGTACAAAGTCGACGCGGTAGTCATCCTGGATGGTTCCTTCGGCGTCACGGTTCTTGTATTCGTCCATGATGCCGATGCCGTTCTCGGAAACGAACCACTCAAGATCGGGGTAGTTCTTAGCGCAGTCCATGCCAAAGTCGTAGAGGCCCTGCGGGTAGATCTCCCAGCCGCGGCTCTCGTTCATAACGGCGTCGGGCCATACGTACTCGTCGGCAAAGTGCGGCAGGCCGTACTGGTCGACCTTGCTCGCCGGCGCCTGAACACGCGTGGGGTGGTAGTAGTTGCAGCCTAGCCAGTCGACAACACCCTGCTTGAGGATCTCTTGGTCGCCGGCGCGGAACGGGAGCTTAACGCCGCCCTCGGCCAGGCTGTCGAGCACGTCGGCAGGAAGCTCGCCCTTGGTGATGAGGTCGAGCCACCAGCGGTTGTTGATGCCGCTGGTCATGCGCACGGCCTCGAGGTCCGCCTCGCTGGGGTTCTCCTTGGTGTAGACCGGGGTAAAGCAGTTGATCATGCCGATCTTGGCATCGGCGCGAATAGCGCCCTCGTCATAGGCGCGACGATAGTTGGCCACGGCCAGCGCGTGCGCCAGCGAGATGTGATACTGCACGGTGCGGGCGCGGTTGAAGTCGTGGAGCTGCGGGAACCACACGCCCTCCTGATAGCGCTGCTCGGGCTCGACGATGGGCTCGTTAAAGGTGAACCAGTACTTAATCTCCTGGCCAAACTCGTGGAAGGCGACGTCGGCGTAATGTGCGTAAGCCTCGACAACCTCACGGCTCTCCCAGCCGCCACGGTTAAAGAGGTAGGTGGGCATGTCAAAGTGGTACAAGTTGACAAACGGCTCCAAGCCGGCTTCGCGAGAGGCGCGGAACAACTCGTGATACCACGCGGCACCTTCCTCGTTGAGGTTGCCGTCGGCATCGAGCAGACGGCTCCACTGGATGGAAGTGCGATAGGTATCCAGACCCAAGTCCTTCAAAATGCGAAGGTCTTCCTGGTACTTGGCCATAAAGTCATTGCCGGCGTAAGAGCCAACGCGGTTGTAGAACGAACCCAGATCCTGGATGGACCAGGTGTCCCACAGGTTCTCGAGCTTGCCGCCCTGGTTCCACTGACCCTCAGTCTGCGGGCCGGACATAGCAGCGCCAAAGAAGAAGTCGTTGGGCAGCTGATACTGTGCCATCAAAGTCCTCGCTTTCGTGTTCTAGAGCTTCCGGTTGGAGACGGGTTTGCTTTGGCAGGTTATCCGGCGCGGGCGCGCACCGGCCATACCGATATCCAACCCGCCAAAAGACGATATGAGAAAGCCATTGGGGGCCGC
>CABUKY010000061.1 GCA_902492185.1 uncultured Collinsella sp. | reverse complement strand
CTGGCTCGCCCGCTTTCAATCATGTAAATCGCCGTATCTACTCTGCAAACGAAGATCCACCATCAACGATTGCCTGCTCGGACTCAGGAATCCCATCGGCACCCGTACTCTGTTCTTGCTCCACCTCTTCGCTGATTGCGGAGGCGGGGGTCGAGCCCTTCGCACCCACGATGTAGGCGGCCCCAAATCCTAACGCAATGGCAATCAAGGTCAAAATCACGTAGACAGGCCAATGGCGCTTAATATACGAAAACACGTTGACTCCTTAGAGCTCCGTCTACGAACGGCGGATAACCTCGGTCACAACCTCGGATACCGTGGCAATGTTCGTCGGGTTGACATTGTGGGGCAGGTCGTCCTCGGTACGAGCGCAAGCCAGGCGCGTGCCGTCCACGCCGGCGATGGTGAGGGCTCGGCGGCTCGCC
Source organism: uncultured Collinsella sp. (assembly GCA_902492185.1). Classification (GTDB taxonomy): domain Bacteria; phylum Actinomycetota; class Coriobacteriia; order Coriobacteriales; family Coriobacteriaceae; genus Collinsella. The sequence continues at coordinate 9,813 of CABUKY010000061.1, read as the reverse complement.
TCGAGCGCGGCATAGGCATCGGTCTTGGCATAGGGCATCTCGAGCGCGCCACAATCGACATGGAACGACTTGCAGACCTTGCTGACCAGGTTCATGATGCGGCGATCGCCCTTGAGCAGTTGTTGTTCGCCCTCGACCGTCACAACCGAAAGCCTACCGGCGCCGACGGATTCAAGATTGATGAAGAATACGCCGCGGAGCTTATCGCGATGCGAAGCCAAGAAGGCCTTCATGCCGGCGCCATCACAATCCGAGGCGCCCGTTGCCACAAACCAGATATCGTGACCGAGCAGCTCATCATCGCCCATAGAGGCGACAGCCGAGAGCATATCTTCGGAAGAAGCGCCATCGGAAGACGTAGCGCCGCCCTTCCAGCCATCGTTATCGTCCTCGAAGTTATCCCACGAACCGATACCGCGACCGGACTTCTTGGCATCGTAATCGTCTTCGACGCCCAGCCAGTCACTCATGCTGTCCTGCTCGTTTTTCTTTTTACGACCGAACAGGCCACCCAGGCCGCGCTTACGAGACTTGGGTGCCGCCGGGGCGGGAGCCGAAATGGTCTCGATCGGCTGCGCGCCCGACGCAACAGGCATGGGAGGCGCAACGGGTGCCGATGTGGGTTCGGGACCTTGGGCGGTAGCAAAGGGGTCGTTGACCTGGGCAGAGGGATCGGGAAGGTCGAACAGCGACGTGCGAGACGCAACGTTTGCATGCTTCATAGACGGCAGCGACGGATCGGGGACCGAAGCCAGCGGAGACGAGGAGGGTGCAGGCGACGGTGCCGACGCCGGATCGGGAACATTCATCTGCGGACGCGGCGATGCTTGGGAGGAAATCTGGGCCATAAGGGAATCGACCGTTTCGTCCTGGGTGGGAGCGACATTGGCAACCGTGGCACCGGAACCACTCGGGGTCGGCATGGTGAAAATCTGCGTGGAGTAAGGCCTCGACTCATCCGTTTCGAGAGTCTCGGAAACCACAGACACTTCCTCCTGCTCGGCCTCGGTCGAATCATCTTGCTCGGCTGCCGCGTATTGCTCTTCGCCAGAGTTGGCCTCGACGGACTCGTCCTCGGCGGCATCTTGGATTTCGGCAGCATCAATAGGCTCGTCATCGTCTGCCGCGTCGCCCTGTTCATCGGAAACAGGAAGGGGCTCGGCAATCGCGGTGCCTTGCTTTTCAAACGTTATCGTGGAATCGAACTGCGCGGCATCAAACGACATGGTGCTATCGACGTGCTGCTGGGCCTCGAAAGACGTCGTCGCCTCAACAACATCCGCGGACGCCGGTTGCTGGGACTCAAAGGACGTTGTAGCTTCGGCGGCGTCGACGGGCGCGGACTGCATAGCCTCGTTCTGCTCGAACTCTTGCGCCGCGTGCTCACGTGCCGCCTCGGCTGCCTGCTGCTGAGCGATAGCCTCCTGCTCGGCAGCCTCGCGTGCGGCAGCGCGCTTCTCCTCGAAATCGTCGACAAATTTCTTGCCCTTTGCAAGCGCACCCTTAAAGAAGTTGGAAGCGCTGGCGCCAATCGACGAGAACGCGGATGCAATGTCGGCATGGGGCGTTGCCGCGGGAATCTCGGCCGAGAAATCAGTATCGCTCTCGTAAGACACGCGCCTCGGCTGTTCAACGTAATCGTCGTCAGACTCGTCCGCAACGTCTTGCGCCGGCGCGGCGGGAGCCAAAACGTCCAGTCCTGCCGCGGGATCGATCGCGGACACCGCCTCGGGCTCGGCAACGGCAGCGGCAACCGCGGCAGACTCATCATCCACGGTGACAGCGGGCGCAGGTGCAGTCACGACGGGGGCAGGCTCGGGTTCAAACGTCGGCTCCTCGCCCTCCTCGTAATCGAGCGTGCAGGACTCGGGAAGCATTCCGAGCGCACGGATGGCATCCGAACCAAAGCGGATGTTGCCGGCGGCATTGCGATAGAGCTTGGGCTCGGGCTCGGCCGCGACAGGCTCCTCCACCGGCTCGGCAGCGGAAACCTCGTCATTGAACTCTTCAGCCTGGACAGCCTGATTCTGATCCTCGGGCACGATGGCGCCAATCAGCGTCTCGTCGGCAGACGCACCCTCAAAGCCCTCGATCTGCTCGTCGAAAGCCTCACCCTGTTCGGGCTCGGTCTGAGTGTCGGGAGCAATCGGCTGACCGAACTCGTCCTCGGCGTAGGTAGGCTCTTCGTACTCGATGGTGTTGCCGTAGTCGTTTTGCTGCTGGGCCGCGGCATACTCCGCCGCTGCACGCGCCATTTCCTCGGCACGACGCTTTTGCTCCCCAAAATAGGTATCGAACGGAACATCGTCGGGAAACTCGTTTTCGCCCTGGAAGGGAGCAACGTTGTCCATAACGCCGAGCATAGCGGCGACAGAAGACTTGTTGCACACCGCGCCGGACGTATAGGGAAGAATGTGGCGGTTAGAGATGATGTTTGCCGCGTTGGCAAGTGCAACGAGGGAAGCGAGGATCGCGACAATCCACAGCAGAACCTTGAGCGCGCCGGGGAGCGGCAGGATACGCAGGATGGCAACGGCAGCAGGGGCAACCGTGGCAACAGGCAGCAGCTTGGCGATGAGCGCACGATACGAAGCATAGGGCTCGCGGGCGAGCAGCTCAGCACGGGGAGAGTCGTAGTGTGCGACAACGACCACCGGGCGGTTACGCGGGGACGCGAGCGGGCCCGAGGCCTTGTGATAGGCGATGACATTTTGGCTCACGCCTGTCTTGCCCAGGCGCGAAACCACGGGGTGCCCTGTGCGCTCGAGCACGTAAAGAACGGCGCCGACAATGGCCAGCAAGGTGCCGACCAAGCCGATACCGCCGCCGATGCCCATCAGCAGGGCACCGGCAAACGCAAGAATACCGGTAACGGCAAATGCCAACCTACTGGGCGCCGGGGCATTGAACTCCTGAACCTCGGGATCAAAGCCGTGGTTGCGGAAGATCTGAGCGATATCCTCGGCAGCCAAGCGCTCTTCTTCGCTGCACGCCGGCGTAATGCCGGTGTTCTGCAGCAGGTGGTTAATATAGTTCTGGGTGTTCGCCATGTGCGCTCCACATCCATAATCCGACAAATAGGCCCAATGCATGCACATTAGAACCGTATATAGTCGAAAGTATACCCCGAGCGAGCGCAAACGACCGAATTCGGGCCATCTTAACGCCCCGAGCGGACAAGGATATAGCCTAATCTCCATATCGGACTAAAATCATGGCAGCAAACCACCTTCTCATGCGAGGACCCTATGACGGCAAGCGACACGACCGAGACAATTAAAAAGGGGAATTCGGAGCCCAGTTTCGATAAAACGGCTCAGCGCATCCTCAATCTTTTCTTTGTGCTCAATAGCTCCCCCGAACCGCTGACGACCGAGCAGATCGTCTTGGATTCTGACCTGGGATATGGCTCGGGCAATATCGACTCGGATAAGCGCAAGTTTCGACGCGATCGTGACAAACTGCTCGAACGCGGCATCTTAATCAAGGAGGTTCGCCCCACCGGCGCGCAGGAGACCGAGGAAAGCTCGTGGACAATCGACCGCGAGCACACGTTTGCTGCAGGCGGCCTCATCACCGCAGACGACGCCGATATCCTGCTCAACGCCATCGACCAGACGCTAGCGGCCGGCTCATCCACTTTTGCCGCACCGCTTGCCGATATTCGCTCCAAGATTGCCTACCTCACCGGTAGGACGACGGTGGACGAAGCACCGATCCGCCGCTCTCCCACCGTCGATGCGGTATGGAGCGCCTTTGCCGAGCGATGCGCGCTGCGATTTTTATATCAGAACGGACGCGGTGAGCAGAAAGAACGTACCGTCTGCGTCTACGGCATGTTCGAGCGCGAGGGCGTGGCGTACTTCTGCGGCCTCGACAACGTCACCTGCGACATCAGGACATTCCGCTGCGACCGTATCGTTCGCGCTTGGCGTCCTTCGAAGGCCTACGTCATCCCCGCGGACTTCAACCTCAGCGACTACCTGTTCTTTGAATTCGATTTTGCCGACCGACCGCCCGTTGCAGCCACGTTCTCATTCGCCCCTCAGACGCAGATCGATATGATCAACGGCCTCACGCGTGGGCGAGGTGAGCTCGTACACACCGATGTGGGATGGACCTGGACCGGTGACGTGCGCGATCTTGAAGCCGGCGCCTCATTTTGCATGGCCCACGCCATGGACGGCATGAGGCCCGTGGCCCCCAAATCGCTCAAACAGGCGTGGAACCACCTCATTGAAAGGACGGTGCACGAGTATGCCCGTGCGTAAACTCACCAGCGAGCAGAGACTCTCGCGCGCCATCGACATCATGGAGGCCCTCTACGCCGCCGGCGAGAGCGGCATGACACGAACCGAGATTTGCAGTCGCTTTGACATCACGGGGGTATCGCTCGACGAGATTCTCGAGATCGTCTCGACGCTCGCGAACCGAGAATCGGGCGCGCGCATCATCTGCGAATGCCGCGGCGAGCGTGTGGTCCTCACCGGTGACGCCGGGCGTGTGCTACCGCTGCGCTTGAGTGCCGCCGAGGGCGCTGTGCTCAACCATGAACTTGAATCGTTGGGGATCGAGCCGCATACGGCAGCTCGGATTCGACATGCCCTTCTACCCGAAGAGCTCGGCTATAACCAGCGCGTCTTTGACACCGTCAACCACGGGTCGCACTGGCAGCAGCTGAGCTGCGCCATTCAGGACGGTGTTCGCTGCCGCATCTCGTATCGCTCGATGGACGATGCACGGCCACGTGAGCGTCTGGTCGACCCCTTGCGCATTACGGCAAACGGCGACCAAACATACCTGATTGCCTGGGACATCGCGGTCGATGAGCAGCGCACCTATCGCATGGATAAAATCGAGGGACTCGCCTTGACGGAAGACTCCGTCGTGCCTCATGCACCGGACGTCACATCCCTCCACGATTCCCTTGCTCGGACGCAGCGTAGCGCAAAGCTCTTGATGCCATTCGATATGGCGGAGCATCTGGACTGGGCCGGCATCACCCTAATCGAGCGCAGCGGGGCAGACATGGCAACGGTAACCGTGCATTATGGCTCCGAGCGTTGGCTACTGAGCCAGGTAATCGCAGCGGGCGGAGCCATCCGCATCTTGGATGACCCCGCCCTGTCAAAGCGTCTGTGCGATATGGCAAAGACCCTCGTCTGTCCGCTTTAGCGCCGCCGCTCGTGGCGTGCACGCCACAGTTGCAGATAGTGCCCGATCTGCGCCGATTCGATGCGCTGGTAGGAGCTCGTAGGCAGCGACGTTAAGAACTTCTTTCCGTAGCCCTTCGTCACCAGGCGCGGGTCGGCCAGAATCAGCACGCCGCAATCGGTCGACGAGCGGATAAGGCGGCCGGCCGCCTGCTTGACCTCGAGCACCGCCTCGGGCAGCGAATAGCGCGCCCAAGCGCGGTCTTCGCGCAGGTTGCGCTCGCACGAGAGCGGGTCCGTGGGACTCGAGAACGGCAGCTTGGGAATGATGACGCAGCGCAGCGTCTCGCCGCTGGCGTCGAATCCCTCCCAGAAGGCCTTAAGGGCAAAAAGCGACGAGGTCGGCTCGTTGATAAACCGGTCGCGCAGGCGACGAGGAGATGAGTTGCGCTGCTGGCAGTTGAGCTCCAGACCCGCACGGGCCATCTTAGGCTCAACGCGGGCGTACAGGTCTTCCATGTCGCGCCGATTGGTGAACAGTGTGAGCACCGATCCGCCCATGGCAAGATGGGCGTCGACCAGCACGCGCTCGAGCGCTGTAAGATAGCTCTCACGATCGCGCGGATCGGGGATATCGCCCGCAACGACTACAGCCATGTTCGAATCGAAGTCGTAGCTCGAGTCCAAGTGCAGCGACGAGGATGTTGAAGCACCGATGCGATCGAGACCGACCGCGTGGTTAAAGTGTTCAAAGCTTTTGGACACCGTCATGGTCGCCGAGGCAAAGATAGCCGTGTGAACCTCGGGCAGCCACTCGGTTGCCAAGGCCTCGCCAATGTCGATGCGCTCTGCGGTCATTGACTCTCCGCCGGCGCGCAACCTGCGATTGACCTGCAGCGAATACACGTAGTGTTCATCGGTGCCGTCAATGATGAGTTTGAGGTTCTCGGCCAGCTCGTGCAGGCGGCGCGAAATATCACCCAGGTCGACAACAACCTCGGGCTTGTCGGCGGCGACGGCTTGCACCAGCGCGTCGACGCTCTTGTCAGCTTGTTCCAATGCGTCGATGGCAGTGTAGGCCGACGGTAAGAAATCATGCCAGTCGTCAGATTCGCGCAGCTCGGGGCCAATCCATAGGTTGGCATTGTCATAACCCCCACGGGCACGGCGGCCGAGCTCGCGAACGCCATCGAACACGTCGGCGATTGCCATGCTCGCGCGCGCAACCGTCGACGTCGCCTTGGCAGTAAGGCCCAAATAGAGCGTAGAGCCCTCGGAGGTTGCCAAATCACGGGAGACCTGGCTTAGCGCACCGGTGCTCGAGCCACCCAGGCGCTCAAACAGAACGCGTGATTCGTCCGCCGACACCACGCGCGCCCACTGACGGCGCGCCTCGCGCTCGATAGAATGAGCCTCGTCGATTACCCAATGACGAATCGGAGGCAAAATCCTGCCCTCGGCCGCAACATTGCGGAACAGCAGGGAATGGTTGGTGACCACCACATCGGCATGCGCCGCACGACGGCGAGCGCCGTGGACCAAACATTTATCAGGGAAAAACGGGCAGAGGCGGCGAGCACACTCGCGCGAGGCCGTCGTAAAGTCGGGGCGGTTGACGCTGCGCCACCGAATGCCAAGCGAGTCGAGGTCGCCATCGGCTGATTGGCAGACGTACGCCATAATGACCGCGACCGCCGTGAGCGTGTCCGCCGGATCGCGCTTGGTGGTAATCTCGACCTGGCCTCGGCTCATGCGCTCAAGCTTGCGCAGGCACGGATAGTGGTCATAGCCCTTGAGAGCGCAAAATGACAGACCACCGTCCAGTTGCTCCGCAAGTTTTGGCAGCTCATGGTACATGAGCTGGTCTGCAAGATTGTTCGATTTGGTCGCAATACCAACCGTGATGTTGTTACGGCGTGCTGCCTCGGCAAAAGGCACCAGATAGGCCATCGATTTGCCGACGCCTGTGCCCGCCTCAATTACACGATGAGTGCCCGTGACCAGCGCATCGCGGACCTCGAGCGCCATCGCGATCTGCTCATCACGCGGCTCGTAAGTGGGATACATGCGATTGACCAGGCCACCTGGCGCATAGTCTGCCTCAATCTCCTCACGACTCGGCATCTTGAGGACCGGCAGTTCGTCGGCGTCCACCCGATCGTCGGCGCGATCGGCCTTGAGAACGTCAGTACGAGCGGCGCTGAGAGAGAAGATAGAACCAGGGTTCTGCCCTGCCAAGAATGAGAAGATAGGACGATAGGACCAAGGCACATCCGGATGCATGTCGGCTAGGCGCGCCATGAGGCCCTGGGGCAAGTCGGTGAGCGCCACGAGCAACACGCGCCATACGCCACACAGGGCGTCGACGTCGGCATTGGCACGGTGTGATACCGAGTCACAGCCAAACAGATCGGCCATAAAAGACAGCTTGTGCGAGGCCAGGCGCGGAAGCGCGATGCGCGACAGCGCCAGCGAATCGATCCAAATATCGCTCACGTTGACGCCGCCTTTGACCGACTCGATAAACGAGCGGTCGAACGTGGCGTTATGTGCGATCACCGGGCAACCACCGACAAAATCGGCGAGAGCGGCGACAGCCTCAACGGCCGACGGGGCATCTGCCACGTCGGCATTTGTAATGCTCGTGAGCTCGGTAATCTCGGCGGGAATCAGCTGCTTGGGATGCACGAAGGTATCGAAACGGTCGACGATCTCGCGGCCCGAAAGACGGGCCGCCGAGATCTCGATCAGCTCGTTGTCCTGCACCGAGAGACCTGTGGTCTCGGTATCGAGGACAATTACATCTTCCTCGATGAGGCCGAAGGACTGCGTTTTGGCGCGTTCGGCAAGCGTGGCATAGGAGTCGATGACAAACTGCGGCGTTCCTGACGAAACCGCGTCCTCGATTAGCATGCAATGCCCGCTCGACGAAGGCCCATACGGATCAGGCTGTCACAGACCTGCGGGAACGTCATGTCGTCGGTGTGGCGGATCTCATCCGGATACAGCGACGTATCGGTCATGCCGGGAATGGTATTGGTCTCGAGGATAACGGGGCCGTCCTCGCTCACGATAAAATCGCTGCGCGAGATACCCAGGCAACCGAGGGCCTTGTGAGCGGCGCAGGCAAGCTCCTGAGCGCGAGCATAATTCTCGGGTGAAATCTGCGCCGGAATGCGATGGATGTCCGTAGGGTCGACATACTTCACGTCCAGATCGTAGAACTCGCAGTCCTCGGGCTTACGAATCTCGACAATCGGCAGAGCGCGCACGTCATCTTCGCCGTATACACCGACGGTGATCTCGGTACCCTCGATGCACTTCTCGACCAGCACTTTGTCGCCGTACTCAAACGCCTTGGCGATTGCCGCGGGCAGCTCGGAGGGCTCATGGACCAGGGAAATGCCATAGCTGGAACCGTTGACGGCCGGCTTCACAAAGCAGCGCTCGCCACAAACCTCGACGATACGATCGATATCGACTTCATCGCCCATCTCGAGCGCGAGGCCGGGGGCAATGGGGATGCCCGCCTTGGCGTACAGGAGCTTAGAGACCTCCTTGTCGGCACCGCAGGCGCTAGCAAGCACGCCCGAGGCCGTGTAGGGGATACCCAGGGTCTCCATGGCGCCCTGCATGGCGCCATCCTCGCCGCCGGCACCGTGCATGGCGATAAACGCCACGTCAAAGCCGCCGGTCGCCATGGTTACCATAAAATCATCGGCAGCCGTGTCGAGCAGCTCCACCGAAGTGTAGCCGGCCTCCTTCAAGGCAACCACGACGTTCTTTCCCGAATTGAGCGAGATCTCGCGCTCGGCGGAATGACCGCCCGCCAAGACCGCTACGTGCATGTTCTCTAGGCTTTTACCCGGCATGGGCAGACTCCTCCTCTATAATTTCTGCAGCTGATACCATATTGTAGCGATACCCTCTACGTTTCCCCAAAATCGAAAGGCTTCCATGAATCCCAGGACTAAATCTCAGGACATTCGCGACTTGAGCCAAAACGATATTCGCGAGCTCGTGGCCGAACTTGGCCAGCCCGCCTTCCGCGCGAAGCAGCTCATCGAATGGGTCTTCGAGAAGAACGTTTGTTCGTTTGACGATATGACCAACATTCCCAAGGCTTTCCGCGAGCAGCTTAAAGAGGCTTTTGCCTTTGACACGCCCACTGAACTCACCAAGCAGGTTTCCAAAGATGGCTCGCGCAAGTATCTGCTCGAATACCACGACGGCGTTTCCGTCGAGACTGTCGGCATGCCCCGTCGTAACAAGCTTTCCGTCTGCGTTTCCACCCAGGCAGGCTGCGGCATGGGCTGTGCCTTTTGCGCTACCGGTCTCAACGGCCTCAAGCGCTCTCTGACCGCTCAAGAGATCGTCGACCAGGTACTTCATGTATCCAACGACTTTGGCGAGCGCGCCACGAGCGTTGTCTTCATGGGCCAGGGCGAGCCGTTTGCCAACTACGACGAGGTTCTCAAGGCGCTGCGAATCCTCAACGACCCCGATGGCATCGGTATCGGCGCTCGTCACCTCACCGTCTCTACCAGTGGCGTTATCCCCGGTATTCGCAAATTTGCCGACATCCCCGAGCAGTTCACGCTTGCTGTTTCACTGCATTCCGCCATCCAGTCGACGCGCAATAAGCTCATGCCCGGTGTTA
>CABUKY010000060.1 GCA_902492185.1 uncultured Collinsella sp. | reverse complement strand
CAGCGCCTCGCAAATGGCAGCGGAAAGATCGAGCATGCGAGAGGTGCTCGCATCGATGCACGAGAACTCGGCGGCAAAGCGATCCACGAGCTCCTGGGATACCTCATATTCGTCACCCAAGATATGGGGGCCGATATAGGCGGAAACGTTGCTCGCATCGCAGCCGGCAGCATCGCAAAGCGCCTGGCACGCCTTGGCAGAAATACGTGCAATCGTGCCCTTCCAACCGGAGTGCACCACGGCAAATCCGCCAGGGGCCACCAGCACCACGGGAACGCAGTCGGCAAAGCAGAGCAGCACGGGCACGTTATGCGCCGTGCAGACGATGGCATCACAGCCCTCGGCAATCTGCTCGCGAACGTCCTCAAGGTCATCGGCGCCGTTCGAGGTCACCGCAACGATATGATCACCATGGACCTGATTGGGAACGAGCAGGTTGTGCTCGCACTCGGCGGCACCCATAGCTTCGAGCGCACGACGACGATTTTCTTGAACAGCAAAGGGGTCATCGCCAACATGCGAGCCCAAGTTGAGTGAGGAGTACGCATCTTCGGAAACGCCACCGGCGCGCTCGGTGAAGGCAAAGCGAACATCGGATGTCGCGCCCTCCACCAACGTAACTCCATCATGGTCGACACGCGAAACGTTGTCCGCACGTGCTGCCATACTAAAGCCTCCTAATAACACAAGTACCGCGGCATCGCCGCTACAGCCCGCGTTTATACGGCTGTCATACTTCTCTAAAAGGATACCTGCTGCGCTGGAGGCAATCGTAAAGGGAACGTAAAGAGATTGGAGGTTCTAGTTTACAAAGTCGAAATAAAAAGGGCGTGTCCATACGGACACGCCCCTGTGCACAACAATGCAAAGAACGACTTAGAAGCTACCGCGCTTCAGGAAGTCGGGAAGCTCGAACTGATCGTTGCCGAAGTTAGGAAGCTCGGTGCCACCGACGTTGCGGGTCGGAGCGGCCTGAGCCGGGCTCGTGGCAGGAGCGGTGCGCTGCGGCTCAGCGGAGGCAGCGGCCTTGCTCTGAGACTGCTGAGCAGCAAAGAGCTCGTCCTGACGGTTGACGTTGGAGTCGGAGAAGCCCGTAGCGATGACGGTGATACGCACCTGATCGCCCAGGGACTCGTCGACAACGGTACCGAAGATGATGTTGGCCTCGGGGTCGACGGCGTTGGCGACAACGTCGGCGGCGTCGCTGATCTCCTGGATGCCCAGGTCCTTGGAACCGGCGATGGAGAGCAGCACGCGCGTGGCGCCATCGATGGAGCTCTCGAGCAGCGGGCTGGAGATGGCCTGCTGGGCAGCGTCGACGGCACGGGTATCCCCAGAAGAGGTACCGATACCCATCATGGCGGTACCGGCCTGCTTCATGATGGTCTTAACATCGGCGAAGTCCAAGTTGATGATACCGGGGACGGTGATGAGGTCGGTGATGCCCTGGGTGCCCTGGGAAAGGACGCCATCGGCAATCGCGAAGGCCTCGAGCATGGTGGTCTTCTTCTCGGCGATGTCGAGCAGCTTATCGTTAGGGATGACGATCATGGTGTCGACGCAATCGGAGAGGGTCTTAATGCCCTCCTCGGCGCTCTTCTTGCGCTTGCGGCCCTCGAAGGTGAAGGGCTTGGTCACGACGGCGACGGTCAGCGCACCGACCTCGTTCATCGCGATATCGGCAACGATGGGAGCAGCGCCGGTACCGGTGCCACCGCCCTCGCCGCAGGTGATGAACACCATGTCAGCGCCAGCGAGCGCCTCGGCAATGTCGTCGCGGGACTCATCGGCAGCCTTGCGGCCAACCTCGGGGTTGGCGCCGGCGCCCAGGCCGCGGGTAAGGTCGGTGCCGATGTGCACCTTGATATCGGCATCAGAGATCGCGAGTGCCTGAGCATCGGTGTTGATGGCAACAAACTCGACGCCGCGGATGCCCTCTTCGATCATTCGATTGACCGCGTTGGTACCGCCGCCGCCGACGCCGACCACCTTAATGACGGCAAGGTAGTTGTTGATCTCTGTCTCGTGCATGTCGGTCCTCCGAACAAAGGTTATAGCCATAGCATGGGTCGACCCCGCGCACATTAACCTTCAGGTTGAAAGTAAATGCAAAGGTAAACCGTATTATGGTTGCACATTATGAACGTATCAGTCAAATAATTGACCGTGAAAACCAAACAAACCAGATAAACGGCGTGGTATGACCCCTCAACAAAGCATCAACCAGCGCTACGAGGTCGGAGCGTTCCTAAATGTATAGTTACCCGGAGAGCGCACATTGATATACGTTACGCCCTCTACCTGCGAAAGCAGCTTGGTGACTACGCGCTCCTTCTTGACGATATCGTTCGAATCACCCAGCGACACCTCAATGCCGTTATTGAGGTTTGCCGAGATGGCTTCGACCGAAGGCGTGGAAATATCCTTGACTTGTCCCAAGAACTCGCTCGAAAAACCACGCACATAATCCAAGCCAGCCTTAACGGCCTTGGAGCTCACCGCCTGGCCGGAAACCGGAGCGACATCCGCCGAGACATCAGTCAACAACACCGCGCCATAGTGCTTAGCGAGCGCCAGCGCGGCATCAATGCCGGTCAGGGTATTTGAGCCCTGCCCCGTCGTGATGACGTTGCCCTGGTCATCCACTTCGACCGACGTCGACAGCGGGGCGATCCAGGTGTCATCATCCCCGATGGCCCAGGCAAGGTCATCGGAGCTGATATAGGCAATTGCGATGACCTTGCGCTCCATCGGCGTAATGATGAGCGTATGCGGGAACTGACGCTGGACATCCACGCCCGACACCCACGGGTTCTGCTTGAGGTCCTCGGTAATCTGGTCAGGATCGACGTTAAAAAGCGACGTTCCCTCGGGCAAATCGATCAGCTGGATAGCATCGTGCTTCGTCACATGCTCGCTGCCTTGAATCTGAATATCAGTGGCGGTAAACAATCCAGAGTTGATCACCACGACGGCAACGACGACGAGCACGGCCAAGACGGCCAGAACGCCGCCCACGATTTTGCCTTTGCCTGTAACGAGAGAAGCGGCGTCTGACGTTTTATTTGCCATCGCCCCAAGTGAAGACAACGGGTTGACGCCTTTTTTACCCGAAGGCTTCTTGGCGGTAGCCGGCACCGATGTCAGCGAGCGCGGTTTCGATGCGCCCAGCGTGCGACCCGGACGCGCCGCCTTAGTTCCCGTCGAGGGCTTAGGAGTTGCCATGGGACGGGCAGGTTTGGCGCCCATAACAGGCTTTGACGTCACCGAGGGACGCGAGGACTTTTTTGCGGCCGGACGATTACCGAGCTGCGAGCCGACAACCGGACGACTGGTCTGTCGAGCATGCCCGACAGACTTAGAGTGCGCGACGGTATTGCGTTGAGGTTTGGCAGGCGCGCCGGAACGCCCTCCGATGCTCTAGAAGCCGAGGAATTTAACTTCCGGTCTGAGCTCGATGCCATACGCCTCCCTCACCTTTCCGTGCACATGTCTGATAACCGCGGCAACGTCATCGGCCGAGGCAGTTCCGTTATTAACGATAAAATTAGCGTGAACGGGCGAAACTTCCGCGCCGCCAATCGAAAAACCCTTTAATCCACAATCCTCGATAAGCTTGCCCACGCTCGCATCGGGCGGATTGCGAAAAACCGACCCGCAGGATGCGCGACCCATGGGCTGTGTACGCTTGCGCCTCGTAAGGTACCGCTCCATGCGCTCGCGAATGTCGGCCTTGGGCGCCGGTTTAAGCTTGAGCACGCACTCGAGGATGATCTCATTGCGGGGAAGGCTACATTCGCGGTAGCCCCAAGTGATCTCGGACCCCGCATAATGCTTGATACCGGATGCCGGGTCAAACGTTACGACATCCTCAACCAGCGAGCCAATCCACTCGGTCCGTGTGCCGGCATTCATAGATATCGCACCGCCGACCGAACCAGGGATGCCAACGGCAAACTCAAGGCCCGAGAGGCTACGCGACAGGGCATCGTTGACCAGGCGCGCAAACATCACGCCCGCACCGACCGTCAGCGTACAACCGTCATCGGCAACAACCGTGCGCTGAAACTCACGTCCGAGCGAAATGACGGCACCGCGATAACCGCCATCGGCAACCAGCAGATTGGAGCCCTTGCCGATGATGACCCACGGCACCTGCTCGCGATCGAGCACCGCCACGGCACGGCGGAGGGCATGATAGCTATGGCACGTCACAAAGAGGTCGGCCTTGCCGCCGATACGATAGCTCGTATGACGCGCAAGGCGCTCGTCCTCGATCACATCCGTGTCGATCATGCCCGAGAGCGCCATGACGGCGTTAAACAGACCCATTAGACTTAAGCGTCTTTCTTGGCAGTCAGATACTCAATGAACTCGGGACCGACGGTCGTAACGTCACCAGCACCCATAGTGAGCAGCAGGTCGCCCTCGCCCACCATCTGCTCGAGCTCCTGATTTAGCTCAAAACGGCTGGAGCAGTACACGACCTCCTTGCCAGGATGCTTGGCGCGCACGGTATCGGCGAGCATCTTAGAGGTGACACCCGGAATGGGCATCTCGCCAGCCGAGAACACATCAATCAACAGCAGTTTATCGGCATTGGCAAATGCATCGGCAAAGTCGTCGCACAGGGCCTGCAGGCGCGAATAGCGGTGCGGCTGGAACACGACGTCGACATGCTTGTAGCCCAGCGACGAAGCGGCAGCAAGCGTCGCCTTGATCTCGGTGGGGTGATGGCCGTAATCATCGACCACGGTGATGCCATCGATATCGCCCACGTGGGTAAAGCGACGGCGGACGCCCTCAAAGCTCGAGAGCGCCTTGGCGGCGGAGTCGATGTCAAGGCCCAGGACATGGGCGACGGTGAGCACCGCCGTGGCGTTGAGCATGTTGTGGCGACCGGGATTGCTCTTGATCTCCACAGCATGCTCAGTGCCGTCCTCAAAGCGAACGATAAAGTCACTCTGGATGCCCTTGACATCCGGGTGCATGCAGACGATGTCGTTGCTCTCGGCAAAGCCGTAGGAAAGCACGTGACGGCCCGTCGACTTGGCGAGCTCGACCAGATGCGGGTCCTCACCGCAGACGATGACGGTGCCGTCCTCGCCCACCAGGCTCATGAATTTGGCGAAAGTTGCCTCGATCTCCTCGATACCCGAGTAGTGATCGAGGTGGTCGGCCTCGACGTTGGTCACAATGACCACGTTGGGGTTCAGGAACAGGAAGGAGCTGTCGGACTCGTCGGCCTCGGCGACAAAGTAGTCGCCCGAGCCGTTCTTGCCGTTCGTGTCATAGCCCTCGACAATGCCGCCGATCAAGAAGCTCGGATCCAGGCCCATGCGGTCGAGCATGGTGGCGCACATCGAAGACGTGGTGGTCTTGCCATGCGTGCCGGCAACAGCGACGGTGGTGTAGCCGTGGCCCAAAGCAGAAAGCATCTTGGCACGGGGCCACACGGGAATACCAAGCTCGCGAGCGCGCACGAGTTCAGGGTTGGACTCCGGAATAGCGGTAGAGACAACAACCACGTCGGGCTTGACCTCGTCGATCGTGGCGGCCTCATGGCCCACATGCACCTTCACACCAGCGCGGGTAAGCTGGCGGATATAACGTGACGTCTTAAGGTCGGAGCCGGTAACGGCATAACCGCGCTCGTGCAGAACGAAGGCGATGCCGCTCATGCCGGCGCCGCCGATACCGATAAAGTGGGCGCTCTTAAACTCGGGCGCGGAGGTTGCAGTCTGGGAATCAGCCATGTGCTCGTGTACTCCTTGCGTAAACACTGCCTGTAACCCGTTAACTGTACCGCACCAACCGCATCAGCGCGAGGGCGACCGACGATATCCCGTCTAACTAACGCAAACCCTCTACCGCATCCGCCAGAAGAGCGGCGGCCCTATCCTGAGCCAGACCACGCGCCGCCTGACGCATGGCGTCGCGCGCCGCCGCGTCATCGACCAGGTGCAGCAGCTCATCGGCAAAGGCAGAACCGTCGATATCGGCATCGGCGCAGAGCACGCCGGCCCCGGCGTCGACCAGATAACGGGCATTGGTGGTTTGGTGATCGGCCGTGGCGTGCGGGTACGGCACGAGCACCGAAGGCACGGCGAGTGCAGCGATCCCGGCCACGCTCGATGCGCCCGAACGCGAGAGCACCAAATCGGCAGCAGCCAGCATATCGCCCATGTTGTCGATGTAAGGCTGGACGCGGTAACGCTTCGCCTCCTCGGGCGTCAGCGCCAAAGCGCGCTCGGTCTCCTCAAAGCCGTCGGCACCCGTCGAATGCAACACATAGAGGTTCTTGCGCGAAAGCAGCTCGTTTTTGAGCGAAGCCACGCGCTCGTTGAGGTGCTGGGCGCCAAGTGAACCGCCAAAGACGAGCAGCAGCGTAGCGTCCTCGGGAACGCCAAGTGCCTTGCGGCCGCGAGCGCGATCGCCCTCGATTACCGAGCGACGTACGGGGTTGCCGGTCATGAGCACGTGGCCAGGGTCACCTTCGCGCTCAAAGACCGAACGCGCTGCCGGCACCGAGATGCACACGCGGGCGGCGTGGGAGTTCATCATCTTGTTGGCCAGGCCCGGAACAGAGTTCTGCTCATGCAGCAGATACGGGACGCCTGCGCCCTTGCACCACCCCAGCAGCGGAACCTCGACATAGGCACCAAAACCGATGGCGGCATCGGGCTTGCCGACCTTTGAGAAATGATTGGCGAGCGCACGTTTGGCCTTGTTGACACGCCACAGCGAGGTCAGCGCCGTCCAAGGACGGGAGCGGTCGAAGCCCGTGACCGTAATGGGCACAAAATCAAACCCAGCCTCGGGGACCAGACGACCCTCGAGCTTGCGCGACTGGCCCACGAACACAACGTGGTGGCCACGGTCACGCAGTTCTTCAGCCAAGGCGAGCGCGGGGTTGATGTGTCCTGCCGTGCCGCCGGCTGCAATAGCAACGGTCATTTTATCGGTCATGGTAGTCCCTTCGTACACGCGGTCCCTGGTCGTCGGTACGCAGACGCGCCGACGGGTCCGAGTTCAAATCGATTCGATTATATCCGCCGCCCGCGTTGCGAGGGCTGGGGCGCTGCGGACGACCTTGCGGAGCCGTTCGCGAGCGTGGACGAGCTGCCGGCTCGGTCGCAGAGCCATCCAGGACGGTAAAACCGTTACGCGAAGATCGCTCGCCGCGCACGTGGGGCACGCCGGCCGTACTCTCATCCATAACGGCAAAGCTCTCACGGCGGCGGTCATACTCATCGCGGCGGGCGCTCTCGTACGAAACGCGCAGGATCAACCCGGCAAGCATGAGCGACACAATAATCGACGAACCGCCGTAGCTAATAAACGGCAACGGTTTGCCCGTCATGGGAAACACGTTGAGGATGCCCAGCGCGTTAATCAAAAACTGCACCGCGAGAATGACCGCGGAGCCAGACGCCATGAGCGCGCCCCGACGATCGGTCGCCTGCTCGGCAATGCGAAACGCCGAGTAGATCAGCATCGCAAACACCAAGAAGAACAGCACGGTTCCGACAAAACCGACTTCCTCGCCAATGATGGCCAAGATGTAGTCGTTGTGTGCCTCGGGCAGATACGAGTACTTCATGGTTGAGTTGCCGATGCCACGGCCGAACAGACCGCCCGAGGCAAAGGCCATGATGGCAAGCGTGGCCTGATAGCCGTCACCATACTCGTCGGCCCAAGGGTTCAAGGCAACCTGAATACGCACCATACGGTACGGCTCTGCGACAAGCGCAATCACGATCACGAGAATGCCGAAGATTAGCACGCCGATGATAAATCTGGGGTCGAGACCCGCAAACAACGCCATGCACATGAGGGTCAACAGGATGATCAGGACAGTACCGAAATCGGGCTGGATAAAAATCAGAAAGAGCGAAATGCCCAGGTAGATGCCCATCTTGCGAAGGAATTCGTTGATGTTGCCACCGGGCGAAAAGAAGCGATCAAGCATGATGGCCGAATACGCAATGGCAAATGGCTTTAAAAACTCGGAAGGCTGGAACTGAATACCGGCGATGTTGAGCCAGCGCGTGGCGCCGCGGCTGCCGCTGCCCACCAAGAACACCAGAAGCAGTAGCCCTATCATGCCGATAAGGAAGATCCTGAGCACATCCTCCCCAAACCAGCTGTCCGGCAAAACGCGCACGATGGCAATCAGCGCCAGAACACCGACCACTGCAAACGCGGCCTGTCTGCCCAGAAAAAACGTCGCCGAGCCATTCTCATGCAGTGCCTCGACCGAAGACGCCGAGTACACCATCAGCAGGCCAAAGCATACCAAGGTAAACAAGCAGGCCATGAATATCAAACGGGGGCGCATGATACGGGCGGGAACGCCGGCAATATAGCGTTCGCTAAACGACTGCCCGCCGCGGCTGGAACGCGGTGTGATACGACGTGAGGAAGCACGGTCCGAGTCGGGCCTCCTCATACCTTGTCGGGGGCTCTCCTCTCTCACCGCAACCCCTATTCCATTTGTGATTTCGCTGCAGCGGCAAGCTGGGCCACGTAGTCCTTAAACACGCGGCCGCGCTCCTCATAGCCCGAGAACTCATCGAACGAAGAGCAGGCAGGAGAAAGTAAGATCACGTCACCACGGCTCGACAGCGAACGGGCGACGTCCACGGCGTCGCGTAGGTCATCCGCCTGGGCGATATCCACATCGCCATCGACATCGGCCTCGTCCATAGCGGCGGTGAAGCGCTCGCGCGCATCGCCAAAGCAGACGACCGAGCGCACGTTGTCCATAACGACGCGCGCGAAGTCCGTGAGCGGCGTGCCCTTATCGTGGCCGCCGAGCAGCAAGATCACGTCTTCATCGGGAAATGCCGTCAGTGCCTTCTCGACCGCATCGGTGTTGGTCGCCTTGGAATCGTTGACGTAGCGCACGCCGTCAATCTCGCCACACGGCTCCACGCGGTGCTCGAGCGGCTGGAACGAGGCAAGACCGCGGCAGACACCATCGACATCGGCACCGACCGCCAAGGCAGCCGTGGCAGCGCACAGGGCATTGATAACATTGTGATGGCCCGAGATCTTGAGCTCGGATGTAGCGATGAGCGGGGTCTCGACACCCTTCAGACGCACGATCATCTTGCCATCGCGCACAAAGGCGGCATCCTCGCCCTCAGGCTCGTCAAAGGCAACCTTGCAGATGCGACGACCCGGCGTGTAGATGTACTCATCGAACTCGTGAATGCCGGCGTCTTCGACGTCGACAACCGCCAGATCGTCATCGACCATATTGTCAAACAGTTTGATCTTGGCAAGCGCATAGTTCTTATGGCTCTTATGCCAGCCCAAGTGGTCGGGAGTGATGTTGAGCAGCACCGCCACGCGGGGGTGGAGCTCGGTTGTCGTAGCAATCTGATAGCTCGAGAGCTCAGCCACAAACCACTCGTTGTGGGCTCGGCCGTCAATCTCGTTGACCGGCGGCTCGCCGATGTTGCCGACAGCAACGCTGGCCTCGCCGGCAGCCTTAAGCAGATAATCAGTCAGCGACGTAGTGGTCGTCTTGCCGTTGGTGCCCGTGATGGCAATCCAGTTATCGGGCGACAGGCGATAGGCAAACTCGGGTTCACCCATAATCTGGGCGGCATGCTCGCGCCCGGCCTTAAAGAAGCCCGAAAACTCCGAGATGCCCGGGCACGTCACGCATACGTCATAGGCGCCCTCGACCTGTTCGGTCCCATAGACAAACGACGCACCAGCAGCCTCGAGCGCACGCGTGGCGTCATTGGGCTCAGAGGTGCCGCCGCCATACACGGTAACGGCACTTACGCGCTCGGGATGTGCCAGCGCCCAGCGGGCGACATCGAGACCGGATTTGCCCTGACCCAAAACGAGCAGGCTAAAGACATCAGCAAGAGACATGAAAGACCACTATCCCAACTGGAAGAACAGAGCAAGGCCAACGGCACCAAAGGCAGCAGCGATAATCCAAAAACGGATGACGACCTTGGTCTCGGCCCAGCCCTTCTTTTCGAAATGATGATGGATGGGCGCCATAAGGAAGACGCGCTTGTGCGTAAAGTGGAAGTAGACAACCTGAATCATGACCGACAGGGTCTCAACGATAAACAGGCCGCCGATGATGAGGGAGACGACCTCGGTGTTGGTCATGATGGACGTGCAGGCAAACGCGGCGCCCAGGGCAAGCGAGCCGGTATCGCCCATAAAGATGCTCGCCGGATAGCAGTTGAACCACAGAAAGCCCAAGCAGGCACCGGCACACGCGGTGCAGAAGATGGACAGGTTCACGTCTCCGTGCAAAAACGCCATGGCAGCCATGGCGAGCATGGCAATCATGGAGGAAA
>CABUKY010000059.1 GCA_902492185.1 uncultured Collinsella sp. | reverse complement strand
GCCGTGTACTTTTGGGCGGGCATCACCCCAAGTGCCTGACAGAGGTCTTCTTGATGTAGGCGCCTGATCGTTCCGTCTTTGACTTTCACGCGGTCATAGCGCTCAACAATGAGGGCAGGTTCGTCCTCAAACATACGATATTCGACGTTTGCCGTTGCGATGCCGGCGCGCTGGGCGCTTTTCATGCAGACAAACTCATTGAGAGCCTCGAGTTTAAAACCGATAACGCCATTTTTGAAAATATGCGTCGTGGGCGAGGACCCCATGCATTCGCACCAGCGACCGTCCATGAGTGCGAGAGCGAACTTGCCCTGGTTGCCTCCAAGTGACCAACTTTCATCTAGACCCATCCACGATGCATCGCGGTCATCTCTGATCGACTTGAGACGAAGAGCAATTTCGTGGTCGTCTATAGGGCGGTATTCGCCAGCGCGATGCAGGACGGCGTCGGCATCTTCTTCGGCACAAAACTGCACTCCGCCCGGACAGTCGAGTCCGATATGGCTGAGCAACGCAACGGGATTGTTGGGCCTAACGTCGAATTCGGCGGCAATCGCTTTTCGTTGGTCCTCGCTGTCGGGTAGAAGGCCAAACAGGTACGGATTCATGACCTGTTGTCCGTATGTGCGATTCGATACGGGTATGTTGGTCGATAAGGCTGGCCCGTCATAGTCATGATCGTAGGTAAAGCTGATAAGACCGTTCTCATCTTGCGTGAGCGTTCCAGCAGGCACGCCGCAAATAATGGTCCGAAGTGATGTTCTGGCCATTGGCTATTTCCCTTCGGGCATGGCTTGGCTAGATGCGTTTGTGGCAATCGAGACTCCGAGATTGGACATGGCGAATTCGGCGAAGACCTCGTCGTAGAGTGCGGATGTAAAGGGGGCATCTGCAAGAGCCGGAATGGTTGTGCTGCGACGGTTGCGATGATGAAGACGTTGGGCGTGATGGCGTCTGGAGGTGCTGCAAGGTTGATCAGCATGCGGGGCGTCGACTGGTTGCTCATTTTTCGTTTCGCCTATATCCCCTTGAGCGGCGAGCGCCAGTCCAAGAGCACCGAAAACTGCCAGCAGCTTGTCGAGCCGAATGCCCGTGGCATCTCCCAGCTCGAGCGATGCGAGCAGGCGCTCCGAAACACCGGCTTTTTTAGCGAGGGCCGCACGGGTGATTCCCTGCGCCTCGCGTGCCTGGCGCACGTAGATGCCAGCTTGGCGCGGTGTGGTGATGGGAAGGGTATCCACGGCGATCTCCTAACGTGCAGACTTTTGCATCCTAGTATGACATGCAAAAGTCTGCATGAAAAGGCCTCATGCAAAACTCTGCATGAGGCCTTGCCCGGACGTTTAGTTATGAAGGGTGTTTTACAGCACCAAAATCCCCAGGTGCTCCAGCAAGATCTTAAGCCCGATAAGGATAAGCACAACGCCGCCCACGATGGTGGCGGGTTTTTCGTAGCGCGCGCCAAAGGTGTGGCCGATCGCTACGCCGGCGACGGAGAAGATAAACGTTGTGATGCCAATGAGCGATACGGCGGGAACGATGTCGACGGAAAGCGCGGCGAACGAGATGCCCACGGCCAGGGCGTCAATCGAGGTGGCGATGGCGAGGATCAGGTACTCGCCCAGGTCAATCTTTTCGGCATCCTTGCCGTCGCCTTCATCCTCGTCTTCGGTAAAGGCCTCCCACAACATTTTGCCACCGATAAAGGCGAGCAGGATAAAGGCGATCCAATGGTCGATGGGTCCGATGATGCCCATGAATTGACTGCCGAGCGCCCATCCGATTACGGGCATGCCGGCCTGAAAGCCGCCAAAGAACAGGCCGAGCACCACGGCAACTTTAAGGTTGATCTTCTTCATGCCAAGGCCCTTGCAGATGGAAACGGCAAAGGCGTCCATCGAAAGGCCAACGGCGAGCAACACGAGCTCTGCGAGTCCCATAGTCTGGCTCCCTCTCTGCGGGCGGGCCCGCGTGTACCTCTTGGGGGAGTAACAAAAAAGACCCGTGGCGTACGCGTTGCGCGCACAGCCACGAGTCTCGTTCATTAAGGCAAGCCAGGCCGCATCGGCCAGTGTGTTGACTTGCCGCGCCACCGGAGGCGAACCCGATCACGCGACTACTCCCTCATTTATGCGAATCCCGATGCTACCACATAAGCAGCTCATTTGGATTGGGCTCTCAGCTGTGTTCGCTCATTCTGTAAGCATCGGATTTTGCGGGCGTCACAGGGGCAAACCGTGAGAAACTTATTGACGTTTATGGAGCGTATACGATGGGAGCGATGCCTTGGATAAGAACGAGCTGCAAAAGCGTATGGAACAGGCCATCCGCCTGACGGCACCTGGTCAGCCGATCCGCACCGCCCTCGACATGATCATCGCCGGTCACCTGGGCGCCCTTATCTGCGTCGGCGACACCGAAAACGTGCTCGCTGCCGGTAACGACGGCTTCCCGCTCAACATTTCGTTTACCTCGAACCGCCTGTTCGAGCTTTCCAAGATGGACGGCGCCATCGTTATCGATGGCGACCTCACCCAGATCCTGCGCGCCAACTTCCACCTCAATCCCGATCCCTCGCTTGCCACGAGTGAGACGGGCATGCGTCACCGTACTGCCGCTCGCATGTCGGTGCTCACCGATGCCATCGTGATCTCGGTCTCGGCCCGTCGCGCCGTCGTTAACGTGTACGTTCACGGCAAGAGCTACGAGATCCAGCCCGTCACCACCATCATGAGCTCGGTCAACCAGCTCGTCGCCACGCTCCAGACCACCCGTCAGTCGCTCGACCGCTCCTTGCTGCGCCTGACGGCCCTCGAGCTCGACGACTACGTCACGCTCGCCGACATCACCGGCATTTTCTCGAGTTTCGAGATCATGCAACAGGCAAAGACCGAGCTTAAGGATTGCATCGTCAAGCTGGGTAACCAGGGCAAGCTCGTGCAGATGCAGCTTGAGCAGCTCGCGGGCTCCAGCATGGATACCGAATACGACTTGATGATCCGCGACTACGCAAGCGATTCCTCTGAGGCCAACGCCGAGAAGATTCGCGCCGAGCTGAGTCGCATGACGCCTAAGGACCTGTCTGACCCGCAGCACGTGGCGGCAGTTCTGGGCTATGACGACCTGGACGAGGACTCCGTCATGACACCGCTGGGCCTGCGCACGCTTTCGCGCGTGTCCGTCGTGCGCGACGGCGTGGCCGAGAAGATCGTCGACGAGTACGGCTCGCTGCAGGAGCTCATGGATGACATCAGCGAGGATCCGGAGCGCCTGGGCGACTTTGGCGTCAACAACCCTGCCATTCTTGCGGACTCGCTGTACCGCATGAAGGGCACCAAACAGGGGAACGCATAATGGCGCCCGTATGCGCCGTGGTCGTTGCCGGTGGCAGCGGCCAGCGCTTTGGTAACCCCGGCGGCAAGCAGCTCGTTAACGTGGCGGGCCGTCCGCTTATGAGCTGGTCCATCCGCGCGTTCGATCGTAGCGACAAGGTCGGCCACATTGTAGTGGTGTGTCCTGCCGAGCGCCGTGCCGAGATGCGCCGCCTGGCCATCGACCCGTTTGACTATGACACGCCCATCAGCTTTGCCGATGCCGGCGATACCCGTCAGGATTCCACCCGTGCCGGCGTGCATGCGGTTCCGGCGGGCTTTGAATACGTCGCCATTCACGATGGCGCTCGTCCGCTCATTGCGACCGAGGCCATCGACCACGCTATCGACGTGCTCGTGAGCGACCGTGCTCTCGACGGTGTCGTGTGCGGCCAGCCCGCGATCGACACGCTCAAGATCGTCGATGGCGACAATATCGTCGAGACGCCGCCGCGTGAGCTCTATTGGGCCGCGCAGACGCCGCAGATCTTTAGCGTCGATGCTATGAAGCGCGCCCACGCTGCAGCCATTGCCGAGGGCTTTACCGGCACCGATGATTCGTCGCTGGTCGAGCGCATGGGTGGGCGCGTCCGCTGCGTCCAGAGCCCGCGCGATAACCTTAAGGTGACGGTGCCCGAGGACTTGCGTCCCGTAACCGCGATCCTGCTTGGCCGCATGGCCGAGGGAGAGGACCTTCCCCATGTTCAGTAACCTGCGCATTGGCCATGGCTACGACGTTCACCGTCTGGTGGAGGGGCGTCGATGTATCATCGGCGGTGTCGACATTCCCTACGAGCGCGGCCTGCTGGGCCACTCGGATGCCGATGTGCTCGCGCACGCCTTGGCCGACGCCATTCTGGGCGCCTGTCGCGGGGGAGACATCGGCAAGCTATTCCCCGATACCGACCCCGCCTATGAGGGTGCCGATTCGATGGTGCTGCTCGCCCGCGTAATGGACTATGCGCGCGAGCTGGGCTTCGAGTTTGTCGATGCCGATTGCACCATTGCCTGTCAGCAACCCAAGATCACCCCGCACCGCGATGCCATGCGCGCCAACCTTGCCCATGCCCTGGGCGTTGACGTCGAAAACGTGGGCGTCGCCGCCACTACGACCGAAAAGCTCGGTTGGGAAGGCCAGGGCGAGGGAATCGGCGCCTGGGCCGTCTGCCTGCTACAGAAAACCGTTAAGGAGTAACGAATGCGTATCTACAACAGCGCTACCCATAAAAAGGAAGAATTCCAGCCCATCGAGTCCGGCAAGGTCCGCATGTACGTGTGCGGCCCCACGGTCTACGACAACATCCACATCGGCAATGCCCGCACGTTCATCAGCTTTGACGTGATCCGCCGCTGGCTCATCGCGAGCGGCTACGAGGTCACATTCGCCCAGAACCTCACCGATGTCGATGACAAGATCATCAAGCGCGCCAACGAGCAGGGCCGCACTGCCGCCGAGGTCGCAACGGAGTTCTCCGACAAGTTCATCGGCGTCATGCGCGCCGCCAACGTGCTCGATCCGGATGTGCGTCCTCGTGCCACCAAAGAGATCGGCCCCATGATCGCCATGATCAAGACGCTTATCGAGCAGGGCCATGCCTATGCCGCCGATAACGGCGACGTGTACTTTGCCGTGCGCAGCGATCCCAACTATGGTCAGGTCTCGGGCCGCAACATCGACGACCTTATGGTTGGCGCGCGCATCGAGGAGAACGAGGACAAGAACGACCCGCTCGACTTTGCCCTGTGGAAGGCCGCCAAGCCCGGCGAGCCCAGCTGGCCGAGCCCCTGGGGCGAGGGCCGTCCCGGTTGGCACACCGAGTGCGCCGCCATGGTGCATCGCTACCTGGGCACTCCGATCGACATCCACGGCGGCGGCTCCGACCTTGCCTTCCCGCATCACGAGAACGAGTGCGCTCAGGCCACCTGCGCCTGGCACCAGGGCTTCTCCAACACCTGGATGCACACGGGCATGCTGCTGGTAGACGGCGAGAAGATGTCCAAGTCGCTCGGAAACTTCTTTACGCTGGCCGAGGTGCTCGAGCAGCACTCTGCCGCGGCCCTGCGCCTGCTGATGCTGCAGACGAGCTATCGCTCGCCGCTCGACTTTTCTTGGGAGCGCCTGGAGGGTGCCGAGAACTCGCTCACGCGTATCGCCGGTACGGTCGAGAACCTGCGCTGGGCCGCGAACCATGCGACGGCCGATGCCGATGAGGCAGCATCCGAGGCGTTTGCCGCCAAGGCCGCCGAGACCCGCGCCGCCTTTAAGGAGTGCATGGACGACGACTTTAACACCGCCGGTGCCATGGGTGCCGTCTTTGGCTTTGTCACTGAATGCAACCAGTACCTGGAGCAGGCGGGCGACGCTGCCGACAAGGCCGCCGCGCTTGCCGCCGCCGACACGCTGGCCGAGTTGCTCGATACGTTTGGCGTCGAGCTTCCCGAGCCCAAGGTCGAGCTGCCGCTGGGCCTGCTGGGCGTTGCCGCCGGCCTGGTCGCCTACACGGGCGACGACGTGGACGAGGCTGCTGCCAAGATTCTCGAGGCCCGCGCCGAGGCCCGTGCCGCCAAGAACTGGGATCTGGCCGACGCCATCCGCGACCAGCTCAAGGACCTGGGCCTGACGATTGAAGATACCGCCGCCGGCACTCGTATCAAATCTCTCTAATCCCCGCGGGTTTCCCAAGCACCCGACCTTGCCGTTCAAACCGTCGCTCGCGTACTCAAGTACGCGTCGCTCCTCTTTCACGGCAATCTCGGGCACTTGGAAAACCCGTACCGACCGCCCGAATTAGTATTCATGGGCGGTCGTTTATTTTGTTTCGTTTGATAGTTGTATTTAGGAGGTCACTTTATGGCCGACAATCGCAAGCGTGCGCCTCGTGGCGGCAAGCAGGCTGCTTCTGGCTCGCGTCCGATTCGCCGCAATGACCGCGCTGCCGCTCCCAAGGGCCAGCGCGATCGCACCCAGGCCGCACGTCCGCAGCGCGATCGCAACCGCGACGCTGTCCAGGCTCCCAAGGGCGAGTTTATCGAAGGTCGTCGTGCAGCCGCCGAGGCGCTGCGCACTGGTTTTCCCATCAAGTGCGCGCTCATTGCCGAGGGCGGGGAGCGCGATGCCGCCCTGTCGCGTCTGGTCGATGACCTCAACGCCGCGGGCGTCCGCATTAAGTATGTGCCGCGCGCGCAGCTCGACGCACTGTCGAGCCATGGCGCTCACCAGGGCATCGCGCTCGAGGTTGGCAACTTCCCCTATGCCGATGTCGCCGACATCCTCGACCGCGCGGGCGACGGTCCGGCGCTTGTCGTTGTGCTCGACCATGTGACCGACGACGGTAACTTTGGCGCCATCGTGCGCTCTGCCGAGGTTGTGGGCGCAGCGGGCGTCATCATCGCCAACAAACGAGCCGCCGGCGTAACGGTGGGTAGCTACAAGACTTCTGCCGGCGCCGTTATGCATCTGCCCATCGCGCAGGTCCCCAATATCGCTCGTGCGCTCGATGACCTCAAAGCCGCCGGTTTTTGGGTGGGCGGTGCCTCTGAGCACGCCGAGGGCAGCTGCTGGGATGCCCCCTTCGAGGGCCGCGTGGCACTCGTCATGGGTTCCGAGGGCGACGGCATCTCGCGTCTGGTGCTCGAGAAATGCGACTTTTTGACCAAGCTTCCCCAGCGCGGCATGACCGAGAGCCTCAATGTTGCCCAGGCGACTACGGCCCTCTGCTTTGAGTGGCTGCGCCGCAACGCCGGCGAGCTCATGGGGGAGGAGTAGCGCATGTCCAAAAAGAACCGTGCCAAGTCCAAGGCCAAGCGCTTTGGCGAGGGCTCGGCCAAGCCGATTGTTTCGGCCGCGACCTACGGCGTGGGCGGCAATGCGTTTGCGCAGGCTATCGCCGACCCAGTCTCGACGGTGCACTCCAACAAGCCCGAGCTGCTGGTGGTCGACGGTTACAACGTGATCCACTGCACGCCGCGCTACGAAAAGCTCGTGTACGACCATTCCGACGATCCGTATTCCAGCGACGTTCACGATATGGCGCGCACCGCCCTCATTAACGACGTTGCTGCCTTTGCCCAGGGCCGTTACGAGGCCGTGATCGTGTTTGACGGCGCGGGCAATATCTCCAGTGAACGTCCCAACCTGCCGGCCCGCGGCGTGCGCATCGAGTTCTCGCCGACGGGTGTTTCAGCCGATACCGTGGTGCAAAAGCTCTGCATCGAGGCGCGCGAGGAAGGCCGCGCATGCTCCGTGGTATCGAGCGACGGCACGATCCAGGCCGTCGTCATGGGCAAGGGTGTCACGCGCATCTCGAGCCGTATGCTGGTGGACGAGATCAAACAGATCGATAACGACGTTCACGAGGCAGAGGAAGCTCCGCAGATCAAGATGACTCTGGGCAGTCGCCTGAGCCCCGATGCCCTGGCCAAGCTCAAGGCCCTGCGCGGGAGGTAGGGAAGTTGGCGGGGCAATGCTGCCTCGCTAACTCCATTCAGCGATGTCGATCATTCTTTCGAGGCGCCACGTTAGCGCCTCTTTTAGATAAGGCAGTCTTGCTGTAAGAGCGTCGTTTTTGGATAGGATTTCGATTGCCTCGTCAACGAAACCCTCGAGCTTGTCGTCGTCAAACCAGCTCATATCCTCAACAAGCAGCATTTGTTTCACGGGGCTTGAATGAAACTGCGCGCTGGTAAAACTGTGCTCTCCTGCCTTAAGCTCCTCTAGAGAAACGTTGCACCAGAGCGATGATCCCGAATCGAAGATGGGGGCAGGTCTGCAGGCTAGCGTGTTGACGTTTCGCACAAGGCCAAAGTTACGCCAATGGCGATCATAGTTGGCAATGATGTCATCGCATACAATCATGCGGTCAAGGGCGCCTTTTATATCTGTCGCTCCAAGCTCCTCGCAGTTTGCTACATACCGTTCGTAATCGGTTAGTCGCTCGTCTACATTTGCATGCTGGTTTACATAGAACGCAGGGACATATTCTTCTTCGTCAGTTAAGAAGACATTGCATGTGCTCAAGGCAGAAGTACCCGCGCCTTCGAGCGAATAGGGTACATAATCGCAAGCGTTTAGGATGCGACGATGGAGCGCGGTCGCTACCAGCTCGTTATATGGTTCTTGGTTCAGGCGCGCTCCTGCCTTATGCAGAATTCGACGGTCACCCTCGCATGTCCAATACTTCTGAAGATTACCGTCCGAGGTGTTATCGGGCTTTGCGGCGGCTGCTTTGCCCTCTGGGGCGAAGGGTGCGATGGACAGAGAGACGTCGTCAAAAGCATTACTGAAGAAGTTAATATCCTCCCACGCGAGACCGGAATCTTGGGGTCTAATCCAATACTGGTCGGATAGGGAGAGGCCAAGATTTCGCTGGATGAGTTCATCGGGAACATCGACAGCGGCTTCTGCAAGCAGGGAGGCTAGTCCAATGCGTGCGAGCGGGATACCGCGGCCTCGCCACCAAATGCGGAAAGAGTCGAGCGACACGGGACTATTGGGGCCAAGTACTCCAATAGGGGCGTGGATGTAATCGATGTCGGCACCGATGTGGGTAAAGTCTTTTCGCGATGTGCTGTAGACCAGCTGGGCGACTTCGTGCGTGCGGTTCATGAGGGTAAACGTAATCTCGCTTTTTCCATGGCCTCGACGGGGGCGTCCCCCCGTTTTGGTCACGGAGCGGAGTCGTGCGTTGACGCTGTCTTTGTCGATGAGCCATACACCAGAAGCCTTGCGTGCCTCAAGCGCTCCGTTTTTTATGAGCTCTTGCACCCTGCGCGGGGTGATGTCGAGTAGCTCTGCAGCTTCCTTCGTGGTCAACATCGCGAAACCCTTCGTCAGAACGAATAGTTTTATCTTCTTCATTGTAATAAAAACTATTCGTTCTGGCGAATAGTTTTGAGATGTGGTCGGTCAAAGGGCCTGTTGCGCCTCGTCCGCAATTCCTTTATTCTAAACAGGCTTCGCGCGAAAGCGCCAAGTGTGCCAGTGTGGCGCAACGGTAGCGCAACTGATTTGTAATCAGTGGGTTGCAGGTTCGATTCCTGTCACTGGCTCCATGAGAGTTTCGGGTTCTGTTCCCTTGTGGGACAGGGCCCGTTTCTATTTATGTCGATAAGTCAGCGTGTTTGGCGCCAACCAAGCTTCAGGTTTGTCTCGATCCGTAACACGAAGAGGCTGAAAACCGTTCTTACTGTTACAGAATGAGACGTAAGCGGGGGTCTCTGCGAAACATCTCGATCTGTAACAGATAGGGGAGGAATAACCCTCTTACTGTTACAGGTCGAGACATAGGCCGGGGCGAGGTTGGTCATCGTCATCGAGCGTGGATTATCGGACACACGAGCGTGGAAAATCTTCCGCCTAGTGAATGAGCGTGGATAATCTGCCACTTTGGATTCGATGGTACGGCAAAGTGGGAGATTATCCACGCTCGATTTCAAACGGGAGAAAATCCACGCTCGAATCTGCCACGGAAGCCCGATCTCGACCTATATATAGGTGCAAATAAGCCGTTATCGAAGTTCGATCCTGAAGGTGTACTCCACTACACCAAAGTGTTACCTTGGGAAACGTCATCTCTGTATCCAAAACCACCGCTCTTCATATTCAAACTCAATAAAACCGCAGGTCACGGCTATATAGATACGCCCGGCACCGTGTATCTAGAGGTTTTCGTTGACAGCCCCCAAGGTGGCATCGTATTATCTTCTTCGTTCGCGGGGGCGGCGGTCCAAAAGACCAAAGGACCTGCGGATACTTGAACGATTGGGAGTTTGCCCGAGTGGTTAATGGGGACGGGCTGTAAACCCGTTGGCTCTGCCTACATAGGTTCGAATCCTATAGCTCCCACCCGTCAAGTGCCTGTATAGCTCAGTCGGTAGAGCACTTCGTTGGTAACGAAGAGGTCACCAGTTCAAGTCTGGTTGCAGGCTCCATCCGGCGGTGTAGCTCAGTTGGTTAGAGCACACGGTTCATACCCGTGGCGTCACTGGT
>CABUKY010000058.1 GCA_902492185.1 uncultured Collinsella sp. | reverse complement strand
CCTCGGGATGCTCCTCGGCAAAGGCACGGCGCACCACGGTCACACCCGTCAGCAAGCGCGAGCCCGTGTCTCCTGCCAGCTCGTCCCACACATCGGTCAGGCTCACCGGTGCCGACAGCTTGCCCTCGCTCTTGGCGATGGCCGCCGTCTTGAACGGCTCGGGTAGCACGCCCACGGCAGTCGGGTCGGCAAGCAGAGCCGAGAGCACCTCGGTAGGCTCGCTCTTAAACTCGAGCGCCACCTGACCGGCCAAGCCCGCGCGCTCCAGCAGGTAGTTCATGACGTACTCCGGCGTGGTGCCCTTGCCCGTCATATAGACGGTATGGCCCGCCAGATCGCCAAACGAGGCCACACTCGCGTCGCCCGTCACCACGTTCAGCACGCCCAGCGTGTTGATGTCGATGACCTGCACCGCGCCCTCGGTCTTGTTGTAGAGCACGCTCGCCACGTTGGCGGGCACCAGGGCGATATCGATATCGCCCTGAATGACCTTGGGCACAATCTCGTCGGCGGCAGTGTTGATCGCAAAGTCGAACTCATTGTCCGTCTCGCCATCGGCTGCCTGGTCCATAAACTGCACCAGACCGATCGACGTCGGACCCTTGAGCGAGGCGACGTGCACCTCGACCGGCTCTGCGGCAGCACCGGCGCCGTCCGTGGCAACCGAGCCCGCGGCGGACCCGGCACCGGCAGCCCCGCCGCCACAGCCCGCGAGCGCAAGTGACAGGGCGCCCGCGGCGAGCGCCGAGGCAAACCCCCGGCGCGACATCTCAACATCAAACGCGCGCATCGCTAGCATGTCCCCTCGTTAGGCATCGTCCATGCGTGATGGTCGGTATGCAGCAGCTCCTCGGCCAGTGGCGAGAGCGGCTCGCCTAAGAACTCGCGGTAGCACGCCTGGACTTCAGGATTCTCATGCGAGAAGCGAATCTCGGCGTTCGCATCGAGGCCCCAGAGCACCTGGCCACGCTCGGCAGCTAGCTCGCAACCGTCGTGGATGGGCTGACCGCCACCACCGACGCAGCCGCCGGGGCACGCCATGACCTCGACGAAGTCATAGCCCACGCGGCCGTCGCGAATCGCGTCGAGCAGACGGGCGGCGTTACCCAGCCCGTGCGCCACGGCGACGCGCACCTTGGTGCCCTCGATATCGGCCACGGCCTCCTTCCAGCCCTCGAGTCCGCGCACGTCAGTGAAGAAGTCGGCATCCGGGTTCTTGCCCGTCGCCAGGTAATATGCCGAGCGCACGGCGGCCTCCATCACGCCGCCCGTGGCGCCAAAGATCACACCCGCGCCCGTGCCAAAGCCCAACGGCGTATCGAGCGGCTCCTCGACCAGCGTGTCAACGCTCACGTGGCTCGCGCGGATCATGCGCACCATCTCGCGCACCGTCAGCGCAACGTCCACGTCGGGCGCGCCGCCCTCGCCCATCATGCTCGGCAGCGCACACTCGGCCTTCTTGGCCGTGCATGGCATAACGGACACCACGAACAGACGCTCGGGCTCCACGCCCAGCACCTTGGCGTAGTAGGTCTTGGCGATAGCGCCGAACATCTGCTGCGGCGACTTTGACGTGGACAGGCTGTCGACAAACTCGGGGTAACGTGCCTTCACAAAGCGCACCCAGCCCGGGCAGCAGCTCGTAAACATGGGCCAGCCGCGGCTGTCGCCCTCACCCTTAGCGGCGGCGCCCAGGCGCTCGAGCAGCTCGGAGCCCTCCTCCATAATGGTGAGGTCGGCCGAGAAATCGGTATCGAACACGTACTCAAAGCCCACGCGGCGCAGCGCGCAGGCCAAGCGCTCAACGGTGGCTTCCTCGCGAGATATGCCGAGTTCCTCGCCCCAGGCGCTGCGCACGGCCGGCGCGATCTGCACCAGCACGATCTTGTCGGGATTAGCGAGCGCGTCAAACACGGTCTCGGTGTCGTCGCGCTCGCGCAGCGCGCCCGTCGGGCAATGCGTGATGCACTGGCCGCACGCGACGCAATCGGTCTTGCCGATCGGCACGCGCCCGCGGGTGCCCACGGCGGTATGCGTGGCGCGGTTGGTCAGGTCCCAAATCCCTAGGCCCTGTACGCTCTCGCACACCTTGATGCAGCGCATGCATTTAATGCACTTGTCGTTTTCGCGGATGATGGGGAAATCGAAATCCCAGCCCTCGCCCGCCAAATGCCTTTGAAACGGCAGATAGAAAATGCCCAGGTCGTTGGCAATGGTCTGCAGGTTGCAGTTACCGCTGCGCACACAGCTCGTGCAGCGTGAATCGTGCTGCGAAAGCAGCAGCTGCACGTTGGTGCGGCGCGCCTCGCGGGCCTTGGGGCTGTTGGTGTGGACCACCATGCCATCGAGCACGTAGTTGTTGCAGGCGGCAACCAGCTGGTCGCAGCCCTCAACCTCGACCACGCACACGCGGCAGCCGCCGATCTCGTTCAGATCGCGCAGGTAGCACAGGGTGGGAATCTGGATGCCGACGGACTTGGCCGCATCCAGGATCGTGGTGTGCTCGGGTACCACGACCTCGCAATTATCGATAGTGAGCTTGACCATGTTGTGCGCTCCGTTTTCGCTGTTGTCGCCGACGGTGGTTTTGTTGAGCTCTACCATTCCAGGTTCCTCCCTCCGCGGAACGCGCCAAAGCCAAAGTGGTCGCAGCGCAGGCAGCGGCTCGCCTCCTGGCGCGCCTCCTCCTCGGTGAGACCCTGCTCGACCAGATTCCAATCGTGAATGCGCTCGCCGGCCTCGCGCTCGCCCAGCTCGCAGCGGCCGCACTCGTGCTTGCCCTTAAACTGCACGGTCGGCAGCTCCACGTCGAGCTTGATCTTGTGGTCAAAGCCCAGGTAGCGGTCGATGTTTGCCGAAGCCACGCGGCCGGCGTTGATGGCACGGATGACGGTGGCGGGACCGGTCTGGCAGTCGCCGCCGCTAAAGAGGCCATCGAAGTTGGGCACGGCGCCGTCCGAATCGGTAACGACGCGACCCCACTTGCAGGCGATGCCCATGTCCTCAAACGGCTTGGAATCGATGTCCTGGCCAATGGCCACAAACACGCGCTCGCAGGGAATGACGCGCTCGGGCGTGGCTGCGGCACGCGGGGCCGGACGCCCACGGCGAGGCTCGCCGATAATCTGCGGTTGCACGCGCAGGCCGCTCACGCGACCATCTTCGCCCGTCTCGATGGCGAGCGGCGCCGTGAGCTCCAGAACCTCGCAACCCTCGGCCTGGGCGCCGGCGATTTCGGCGTCCTGGGCCGTCATATCGCAGATGCGACGGCGGTAGACGATGCTTACCTTTTCGGCACCGCAGCGCACGGCGGAGCGTGCCACGTCCATGGCAACGTTGCCGCCGCCGATGACGCACACGCGCTGGCCGCTCAGGTCGGGCAGCTCGTCATCGCCGATGGCGCGCAGCATCTTGACGGCCGATTCCACGCCGGGCGCCTCTTCACCCGGAAGGCCGAGCTTCTTGTCACTGTGGGCACCGATGGCCAGGTAGACGGCATCGAACTCGTCGCGCAGACGGGCGAGCTCCTCGCCGCTCACGGAGTGGTCGAGCTCCACGTCGATGCCGGCGCTCAAGATCCAGTCGATCTCGGCCTGCAGGCGCTCGCGCGGCAGACGATAGCTGGGGATGCCGTAGCGCAGCATGCCGCCCAAGTGGTGGCGCTGCTCAAAAATGGTCACCTTGTGGCCCATCACGGCCAGGTAGTAGGCACAGGAAAGGCCGGCCGGGCCGCCGCCGATCACGGCGACGCGCTTACCGGTGTTGTCCACTACATGTGGCTTGTGGTCGTTGAGGTCGCTATGCTCAACGGCAAAACGCTTGAGGGCGAGGATGTTCATGGGGTCGTCGACCATGCCACGGCGGCAATGCATCTCGCAGGGATGCTCGCACACCAGACCACAGACGAGCGGTAGCGGGTTGTTCTTGCGGATGACCTTGACGGCGTCGGCATAACGGCCTGCCTCGACGAGCGAGATGTAACCAGGAATGTCGACGTGCGCCGGGCAGCCCGAGACACA
Source organism: uncultured Collinsella sp. (assembly GCA_902492185.1). Lineage (GTDB taxonomy): Bacteria > Actinomycetota > Coriobacteriia > Coriobacteriales > Coriobacteriaceae > Collinsella. The sequence goes on along the minus strand of CABUKY010000058.1, from coordinate 6,354 downwards.
CGGGACGCGAGCCTCGCGGTCAAAGCCGCAGGAGTGCTCGCGGATGTGGTGCTCAAAATCGTCGCGGAAGCCGCGAATGGCCGTGAGTGCCATGGCGCCAGCTTCGTAGCCGATGGCGCAGTCGCTCAAAAGGTAGATGGTGCGGGCCGTGCGCTCAATCAAGTTGAGCGTGGACTCGTCGGCGCGGCCCTCGAGCACATCGGCGAGCAGGTCGCTCAGCGCGCTCAGGCCCACGCGGCAGGGCGTGCACTTGCCGCAGCTCTGGGTGGAGCACAGGTTGACGAGCGCCGCCGTAAACTCGACGGGGCACGGGGCGAGTGAACTCACCGCCAGACGACGTCCGAGTGCATCGTGCAGGTCGTCCATGACGGCCTGAGCGTGGCTGCGTTCCATTACGTGCAGTCGAGCCATAAGATCCCCTCTCACATGGCAGCCCGGAGGCGAGGCCGGGCGAAATTGCTACACGCACAACACTGACCTAAAAAGTTGTTAGGTCTCCACGCAGTTCGGCAGGCGGTATGAAATGTCACCATCAGCGGTGAAAATGAACATTATCGCAGATAAATGCCATATTTGATAAAACGCGTTACCAAACGACAATGCCCCGCCCACGCAATCACGTGGGCGGGGCATTGCTTCAGGCATGCGGCCAGCGACCCTGTTGCTTTTACTTAAGCTCGGGCCAGTAACCCTTGTTGGCCTCGATCATGTCGTCGAGAACCTCCTTGGCGACCTTCATCGACGGCACGGTCTTGTTGAGCGTAAAGGCCTTAAGCGCCTTCTCGTACGAACCCTCGATCGTAGCCTCGACAATGAGCTTCTCGGAGTTCAGCTGCTGCATCATGAGGCCCTGCTGGAACAGCGGAATGTTGTCGCGGCTGATGACCTCGGGGCCGTTCTTGCCAATGTAGGCAGGCAGCTCGACCATAGCGTCGTAGGGCATGTTGGGGATGGCGCCCTTGTTCTCGCAAATGACCAGGAAGCGCTGCTTGGTGTCGTTCTTCAGAGCGATAGCCAGATCGGCAATCCAGTCGCCGTGGCTGCCCGCATAGAACGTGCTCTCGTCGATCTCGCCCGTCTTCTCGTAATGGTCGATACCATCAAAGAGGTTCTTCTCACGCGTCTCCTCAACCTCGTTAGCACGGGTGCGCTCGGGGTTGGAGTGCTCGACGAACTCCTTCTGCTGCAGGTAGTAGTTCAGATACGTGTTGGGCAGGTACTCCGGGAAGCACTCCATGATCTCGTACTCGCCCTTCCAGACGTAGTACCAGCTGCCCTTGGTGTGGCGGTTCTGCTCGGGGTGCTCGTCGACGGCCTCCTCGGGCTTCTTTGCCATGAGCGAGCCCATGCCCTTGAGGTAAGAGTCGGGCAGCAGAATCTCATGCTCCTTGATGTACTCGCGCAGCTGCGGGAGCACCTCCTCGCCCTTGTGGCGGATCGAGGTGAACCAACCAAAGTGGTTGAGGCCAAAGTAATCGTACTCGACATCCTTCTTGTCGATATCGAGCGCGGCGCAAACCACGTCGATGATCGCGATCGGCATGTCGCAGATGTTGATGATACGAGCGTTGGGACGCAGCACGCGGCAGCCCTCGGAGACGATGGCGGCAGGGTTGGAGTAGTTGAGAATCCAGTAGTCCTTCTTGGCGTACTTCTCAACGTCATCGATCAGCTCGACCATGGGGAAGATGGTGCGCATGCCGTAGGCAAGGCCGCCGCAACCGCAAGTCTCCTGACCCACGCAGCCGTGACGCAGCGGAATCTTCTCGTCCTGCTCGCGCATGGCGTAGCCGCCCACGCGCATCTGGGCAAACACGAAGCTCGCGTCGGTAAAAGCCGTCTTTTTGTCGGTGGTCACCGTGAGCTTGATGTCCAGGCCGAGGTCCTCGTGCAAAATCCAGTCCACGAGCACGCCGATCTTGCGCTGGCGCTCCTCGTTGATGTCGTACAGACGAATCTCGTCAACGTCGAGCTCGTCCTTGCGCAGGGCGATGGACTTGACGATGCCGGGGGTAAAGGTGGATCCGCCACCACACAGAGTAATGATCATTGTTTACTGCTCCTTCTCAATTGCGTTTTCGACCTTGTCGCGCATCTCGGCGACCTTCATGCCAAAGATGATCTGGATATTATTGCCGTTGCGGTTGATGCCGCTGTTGGGCACGTGGTTGATGAGGCCCTCATTGATGAGGTCCGGGTTCTTAACGTTCACGCGGAGACGCGTAAAGCAGTTCTCGAGCTCCTCGATGTTGTCCTTGCCACCAAGACCTGCGACCAGGTCGGCAATACCTGCATCGACGCCCTCTGCGGGAGCCGCGGCAACAGCGCCCTGCTTCACCGCGACAGACGCGGCGGCCTCGCCCTCGGCAACGGACTCGGCAAGCTCGGACTCTTCCTCGCGACCAGGCGTGTGGAGGTTGAGCTTCTTGATAAGGAAGGTGAAGAGGAAGAAGTACAGAGCGGCGTTGACGACTCCAAGCACCAGCATAACCGGCCAGTTGGTCTTATCGACACCGAGGACCAGGTTGGAAACCACGATGTTGATGATGCCGCCTGCAGTCGAAGCGGGCACGGAGAGGACCTTGAGCAGGACCAGGAAGATGCCGGAAAGAACCGAGTGAACGACAAAGAGCACGGGAGCGGCAAAGACAAAGAGGAAGTCCATGGGCTCGGTCACGCAGGAGAGCACGGCGGTGATGATCAGCGGGATGATAACGGCCTTGGTCTTATCCTTGTTCCCCTTGTAAGCGGTGACGATAAAGGCGAGACCGATACCGATGTAGGGCCACAGGTTGTTGAAGGTGTAGCTGTTGAAATACGTGCTATCGGAGAAGGGCCGGCCCGTCATTGCCATCTCGGCGACACGGATGGGGTAGGCGCCGGCGATAACCTGATCGCCCAGCGTCAGGGTGCCACCCACATCGGAGAACTGGAACGGGGTGTAGATGAGGTGGTGCAGACCGGTGGGAACGAGCAGCTTGTTGAGCATGCCGTAGATAAACAGACCGATGTTGCCCGACTCCTTAATGATGCCGGCAACGGAGGAGATGGCACCCTGAACCGGAGGCCAAACGATGCAGAAGCCAGCGCCCATGATCCAGGAAATGATGATCATGATCAGGAACGGGAAGCGAACGCCCGAGAACATCGAAAGGGCAATGGGGAACTGCTTGTTCGAGTACTTGTTGAACACGGCACCGGTGATGCAGCCCAGGATGATGCCGCCAAACACGCCGGTATCGAGCACCTGGATGCCCATAACGGTGGCCTGGCCGGTTCCGGTAAGGCCGAGCATGCCGCTCGCATCGGCAAGAGAGCCGGTGGCGTTGAGCACGATGTTGTTAGCCTGCAGGAACAGGAAGAACGACATCAGGGCGATCAACGAAGCATGGCCCTTGTTCTTCTTTGCCATGGCGCCGGCGATACCCACGCAGAACAGAATCGAGAGGTTGTTGATGATAAACATCAGCGACTGGTAGACAACGGCGCCCACAAGCTGGAACGGACCGGAGCCCAGTACGGGAACCAAAGCGCAGATGGTCTTGTTGGTCAGAATGATGCCCACGATGAGCAGGATGCCGGCAACCGAGAGATACATCATCGGCTGAACGATCGACTTCGCGAACACCTCCAACGGCGCTTTGAAATTGAACTTCTTTTTTGCGGTCATAGCGGTACTCCCCTTCCTTTTCCGCAAATTAAGACAGATGTGCCCTGGACAAGACCGTGAGCCTTGCCTTATATCAATCGATGTGTGGGCACGTTATGCCTAGAGACCAGGTTCTCCAAGCAGGTTAACAATGTGATATGCGAGATAACTCTTCTCGGCATCGGTAACGACAACGTTATAGGTAGACGACAAGTGGGCGGCTATGGCGTCCGCGCACGAGAATGCGCACGGATACGCCGTTTCATCGATTCGGAACAGCGCGTCTCCGTTGATTTGCCCGGCCGTAGGATCGAGCGCTCGCTGTGCGAAAAACTGCAGGTGACGAACGAAACGTTCGTAAGGCAGCGAGGTGTCATCGAGGGTCGTAGCATAGCGCTCAGAAACAATCGCGAGCACGTCGCGAACAAGCTGGACCGAAACAATCAAACGATCGGAGCGTTGCGGCATGGTGGCGTTGACGATATGCAGCGTAATAAAACCCTGCTCTTCTTCGCTCATCTGGATGCCCATATACTCCTTGATAATCTGCAGTGCACGGCCCGCAAGTGCATACTCCTTGCGATAGAACTGCTGGATCTCGAGCAGCAACGGATTCTCACAGGAGACGCCCTTGCGCTCACGCTCCAAAGCAAGGCTGATATGGTCTGCGAGAGCAATGAGAATCTTGTCGTTGATATCAACATTGAGCTCTCGACGGAGCATCTGAACAATGTCCTCGGCAATCACGAGGTTGACGGTGGGGATGGACTCCAAAAGATGTGCCAAGCGGTCAATCGTACGCGAGTCCTGAGAAGTTCCCTCCTGCAACGCGTAGGTCTTTTCGATCGACGCCTCGTCGATGGCATCGCCGGCATGACGGCCAAAGCAGAGGCCTCGGCCGATGACGATGAGCTCGGAGCCATCGTCCGAAGTGACCATTGCGACGTTGTTGTTAAAAACTCGCTTGATAACCACGGTACCCACCACAAGAATTTACTCGGAAAGCCAGACGACAGGCTCTTTAACAGCAACAGGGCCGGAAGCATGCTCACGAAGAGTCGAGTTCTCCGAGCGCTCGCACACGATAACGAAGACCGTGGGATCGAAGCCGGCGGCGCGGACCGCGTCGAAATCGACCTCGACGAGGGGCTGGCCCGCGTCGACATGGTCACCCTGTGCAACAAGCGCATGGAAGCCCTTGCCCTCAAGCTTAACAGTGTCGATTCCGATATGCAGCATCACCTGAGCAGAGCTGTCGTCGGACATGATGCCCAGCGCGTGCTCAGTCGGAAACAGCGCCGCGACGGTGCCGGAAACAGGAGCGCACACCGTTCCCTCTTGGGGAACCACGGCAACGCCATCGCCCACAGCACGGCTGCTAAAAGCGGGGTCATTGGTATTTTCTAGATGAACAAGCTCGCCGGAAACGGGAGCAAGGATTTCGAACTCGGAAGCCGCAGTCTTCTGCTCATCCGAACCGCCCATCAGGCGAGAAAAGAAACCCATGGTGGCATGTCCCTTCATAAATATAGCCCAACCAAAATCAAACGAATGCGTCCATAGAGACACACCCGTTCAAAGACTTTGGTTAGGCCCACGTCCGAGGGACTCGGTAACCTTCCGCATTTCTTTTTACGGGAGCTATTGTAGACAAGCCCAAAGCCGGAACAACCATTATGACCGATGAACGGTATTTTTTCTTCGATAAACGGTATTTAGGCGACACTTAGGGACGATCCTTGTTTGGTGCATTGGGGACAGGTTTGTTTGCACCAATCATGAGTTGCGGTGAAATAGGGACTGAAAAGCCGCTCAAAAGGCCAAAACAGTCCGTATTCCACCGCAACTTAAGGACATTGGTGCAAAGTAACCTGACCCCTTTGCACCAAAAAGGGCCCCGAGCGTAGTTGCTCGGGGCCCTTAGTTCGCCTCGCTCTAGCGTGCGACGCGTATGTTACTTGCGCTTGCCGCCGCCGTCACCGGGGCGACGGGAGCTACCGCCGCGCTTGCCGCCACGATTGTTACCATAGCTGCCACGGTTATCGCGACCGCCGGCACGGCCGCCACGGGAGCCGGCCTGGTTGCCGCCACGCCCGCCGCGGTAGCCGCCACGGCGCTCCTCGCGGGTGTCGTCGTAGTTGCGCCAGTCATCGCGACGATCGCGGCTGGCACGCGGGTCGCGACGATCGCGCGACTCATTCGAACGACCGGCGCCACTGCGGTTGCCGTTGCCACGAGCACCCTCGCGACGCTCGCCGCCACGGCCACCCTCGCGACCTCCGCGCTCGTCAAAGCGCTTGCCGCCGCGGGACTCGCCGCCGCGGGCACCACGCTCGTCACGCGAACCACGGCCTTCGCCGCCGCGGCGCTCATCGCGCCCGCCTCGTTCGCCATCGCGACCGGAGCGACGACGGTCGCCCGAGCCGCGCTTGCCGCCGCGCGAACCACGACCCTCGTCCTCGCGCTCAATGCGACGGCGACCGCCACGGTCCTCGTCCTCGCGGCGACGGCGATGCGCCTCGCCCTGGAACTGCTTGGCACGGCGCTCGGCACGGTTGCCGCGCGGGCCCTGCTCAGCAGCACCGGCACGCTCCTCGGCAGCCACCTCGCGTGCCACGCTCTCAACGGCCTCGTCCACGCGAGCCTGAACGCCCTCGCGCACGCGGGTCTTGCCACCGCGCTTGGGACGACTCGGGCGCTCGCCG
>CABUKY010000057.1 GCA_902492185.1 uncultured Collinsella sp. | reverse complement strand
TCATCGTGTGGGGCGAGGCTGTGGGGCGCGCGTGGCTTGCGCGGGACGCACGGTACCCGTGGCTTGCGGCCGGCCAGGCGATGGATGCGTTACTGGATGCGAGTTCGGCAGTAGGGGCAGACCTTCCAGTGCGCATCGAGCGGGCGATGACAGCTGGGGCATACGTTGCGAACCTGGGTATCGCACACCGGGCAGACGACGAAGTCCTTCTCGATGGGCGCGCCGCACTGCGGGCAGGTTCCGTACTGGGCAAGCTGGCGCTCGCGCAGGGCCATGTCCAGCTCCTGCTCCTCGCGGTCGGACGCGTAGGAGTGCGGGCGCAGGACCAGGTAGGCGATGAGACCCACAAACGGGATGAGGGCGATGATGCCCCATGCCACGTAGGCGCTGGCGCCGCGGCGGCGAGCGTCGATGAACACATAGACGACCGACAGCACATACAGGGCGATGATAAAGCCAACGAAGGCATAGACGACGCCCATAAGCTGCGGCGACATGAGCTCGGAGATGTACTTGGACATTACGGGTACCTTTCGGAATATTAACAGTTCGGTCAAGTTTACCACGGGGTTTGTTTATATGGGACTACGGCTGGATACGGGGCTGGCGCGGACACAAACATCTCAATCTGTAACAGGTGGGAGCGGAATCCGGGTCTAGATGTTACAGATCGAGACAAACGGAGGGGGCGCCGGGCAAACGTCTCGATCTGTAACAACTGGAACCAAATTTCCCCTCTTACTGTTACAGATCGAGACATTCAAAATCCGCCGGAAGGTTTGTCTTGATCTGTAACGTCTAGAACCCAAATCATCAGCTAACTGTTACAGATTGAGACAAAGGAAAACGTCCAGGAAGAATGTCTCAATCTGTAACAGAGACTCAGCATAAACAGGTCTAACTGTTACAGATTTAGACATTCGAAATCGACTGATTGGTTCATCTAAATCTGCCACTATTAACCGCGCCCGTTTTACCTGCTGGTTTGTTGGAAAATATCCCAATTTATCCCAAGTGCGTCGCAAACGGAACGCGCCACCTGCTCACGTGAGGGACGAATATAATGTCGCCCTGACACGCCCGGCGGGGAGTGTCCCATGAGCATTTCCATGAGGTCCCAGGGCATGTGCAGCTCCATCTCGCAGATGGTTCGCCACGAGTTGAGAAGGTTCGACCACGGGATGTGTTCGATACCCTCGGCTGCGCACCACTTCTTCCATCTATGATTGCACATCTATCGGTTCATGGGCAGTCCGTCCCCGCGATCTGCTAGCCACTCGGAGCCTGCCGCGCGGCGCTCGCCTGCAATTTCGAGCAGGCGCCCGGCGGCATCCGGCAGCACCACGACTGTGCGCATTGACTTCCGCGTCTTGAGTACGCCGTCCGCCGTGGGCTCGATGCCCGCTTGCTCCATCTGGCGCACGAGGTCGACCGTTGCGAGCGTTGTGGATTCCGCCACGAACGGCAGAACCTCGTCGGTGCAGATGCCCAGCGGCTCGCCTGAGTGACATGATCCAAAGCACGCCATGATGAACGGCGCCTCGAGCGAGGTTCCGTGCAGGCGGCCCAGAATGTCCTTTTACCTCGGCAAACGTGTACAGGCGCTTGGAGCGCTCGCGCGTCTTGCGCGTGGGCATGGTGTATTTCACGGTGGCGGCAAACGGGTCGATGGGCAGCACGACAAAGCCCGACACAGTGCCGTAAATCTTGCGCAGGGTGAGTAGGGCAGTGTCCGCCGTTGCTGCCGGCAAGGTCAGTAGCCATTCCCGCAGATGCACGGGGCGCAACTGATCGACCGGCATTGAGCCCCATGTGGGGCCGACGTAGTTCGCCCACGACCTTGTGACGAGGTTGCGGGTGTTCGGTGCGAGCGTGCCCGCCGCGACTTGTGCCGCCATGGCCGGCTCGGGCCATGTGCCGTATGCCTGGGCGATGGTCGGCGCCGGCTTGTCATCAGCACGCTCGACGTGGATGCGGTCGAGTTCGGCGCATGCCTCGCGATAGGTGCCGTACACCGTCTTGGTCTTACGTTTGCGTCCGCACGGCGTGTTCTCCTGCCATCGGAGGATGTATTTCTTGCCACGCTTGGCCTCGGTGATTGAGCCTCACGCGCGGCGCCTCTGCTTGCGTGTCATATAATGTCCCTAGGTTGCCCGGAGCTATCTCCGTGTTACTCCGGCATCCTTGCTATCACCCCAACGCGCCAAGGTTCCAGCCGTGCGCGGTGGGGTTTCTTTTCGTTTAAGGTCTCCAATCTCCATAACGTGTTCGGTTTACATTTTGTTGCAATGCGGCATAATATGGGTAGCCCTTTGCTTAAAGCTCAGGACGTGGCCAGCCTCGGAGCCGAAATCCGGGGCCTTTTTTATGGGCGGATTTTCTCCACCAGCTCTCCTCTTTCGCTAATCTTGCAGGAATATTTTTTGTCCCCTGGATAGGCTGTTCTGAGGACATAGCCCTTTTTCGTTACGCCGAGGATAACGACATAGTCTTGATCGATTCCGGATGCGACAACTTGAACTTTGTCTTCGCGGCCCCTTTGCCTTTGAAGGTAAACGTTGGCGGGCACCCTGCCCTCCACTGTTGCTTTTAGGACCGGAAGCCTCACAACCCTGTTGAGATCAAGATTGACCAATGGGTTGAATTGCTCTCTGCTCTTCCCGTGCTTTGAGACGAGATGTAGCCATGTCGACTCGTATTGCATGTTTGTCACGGGGGACCCATCCCATGCGACAAGGTCCAGCAGATTGTCGTCATAGTATTCTCTTGAGAGATGTGACGCGCGCAGCATATCGCACGTAAGGCCTTGGTAGCAGGGCCCAAGGTCGAGATGCCCGTCGCGGTCGAGTGAGTATCCTGTTCGCATCACATATTCCTTCGTCCACGAAAGTGGAACACGTTGAACTTCTGCTCGGAAGGCCATGTCTCATAGCTCGCAAGGGTACTTGTATTTAAATTTCGACAGATGTCTCGGCATATTTGCAATTTTGCGGCACTTGACCCTTCGAGCTGCAGGTGTCCATTCCTTGAGGCGGCAAGGGCTCCGATGAATAAGTCTGCGAGCTGTATGAGGTCGTTCTCATGTGACTCGACTTCTTCGACAAATTTTACCGAGTTGCCAAATTGGAATGTGTCGATCAGGCACCTCCTCAATGTGTCCACTCGGTTACGTTCGTCAATGCGGCGATCGATAAATAGGCGGTATGAGTCTCTCCTGTCAAGCCAGTTGTTAAACACCTGGTAGTAGACCTTCTGAAACATTTCCTCAGTATCATCGAAGTTTGTCTCGCGCCTACTGACAACGACTGCGCGGAATCTCAGCTCGGGGTTTGAGAAGAACAGGTCAACCAAAGCCTGAAAGAAGGAGAGTCTGGACGGGCACACCGTTTTCCACCCAAATTCTCCCTGCACGTTGTAATAGGCCCTGAGTCGGTCAACCGTCCTTACAATCTCTCTCTTTTGGTCCAGGGGGCACATGATGCCTCCTATGGCCATAAAATCGTCTGCAAGAGAAGATGTGACGCAGCTTTCGTCACAATAAACGTTGTAGGTCGTGCGCTCCTCGTTTTTATGCGCGGCATCACTTCCTGCTTCGCAGTTCGCCCGGACATCATTCGTGTTTAGCGGTCTCATGTGATCGCGCCCTTCTTCGGATTGCCAAATTAGTATCAGATATCGCGGTGCTAACGATTTGATTCGCGGCACCGCACCTAGGCGCCAAAGAGCTTCGCGAGCACACCGAGGGCCACCAACGCCTTGGGTACGAGATCCACGCTCTTCGTTGCAAGGTCGATGACCCTTGCAACGTGTTCGGCGAACCCTGCCCTGTTCTTCGCCTCGGCTGCCATGCGTGCCCGCGACAGCGCCAGCTCGAGTGCCTCTTTCGTCTCGTTGTCGAGAACGGGGTCGTTGCCGATTTCGGTCACCGCCTGGCTTACCTCTACCGAAACGTCCACCGTCGCCGTGGCCTGTGAAACGCTGCTGGAGCTAACCGTCGTGCCGTTTCCGCTGTTCGTGAGCGTGGCCATGTTTGCCACGAGCCATCCCTTTGCGCGCTTTACGCCATCCAGAGTCTTGTCTCTGGGAATTGTTAGCGATCCGGTGCACCTGAGCGGGAAGGAAAACCCTTCCATCTGCAGTATAAGGTCGTCGATGTGTTCCTGGGTGCCCTCACCATAATCTCCCGCAGTGATGCAGTCGCACTCGTAGATGAGATCCTCCACGTGCGTCTCCGCTAATGATTGAGACATGGTTATTACTCCTTCCCATAAATGAATTGAATAACGCGGTCTACGCGGACCTTACTTGATCCGCCTCCAGCCCTTCGCCTTCAGGCGCTGCAGCCTGAGCTTGGGACAGCTCGGCCTGGTCGCGTGCCGTCTCCAGGATCTTCGAGCGCCTCTTCTCGGTGCTCTGCCGGTAGCAGGTGATCAGCTCGCCCTCCGCGCCCGCCAGCGCCGTCGGCTTGTCCTCGGGATGCTCCTCGTACCAGCCGAGCAGGTCGTTGGGATCGGTGTTGAATACTTCGCAGAGCGCACCTACGAGCTCTGCATTCGGATAGCTCTCCTCGCGCTCCCAAGACTGAATAGTTCGGAATGACTTGCCGACATTTTGTGCAAGCTCCTTTTGGTTTAGCCCCAGGGCCTCTCGGCGCTCTCTTAGACGAAGGTTCATCCTCGCTCCTTTCTTTACGTTAAGTGAATAGTAAACAAAAAATGTCTTTACGCAAAAAAATGTTGCTTATTCGATTGATAGGGACATAAGACTGTTCGTCATTTAATTCAACAGACAGAAAAACATCTCTAAGGAGAAACGAACGGATTTCAGTAAGGAGCTGGCGGGGAATATCCGCGCCGTACGCGCCCGTGCTGACCTTTCTCAGGCTGAGGTCGCTTCCAAGCTCGGAGTGAGCGTCAGCATTTTCGCGAAGTACGAGAGCGGCGATTACATTCCTGGAGCCGAAAAACTCTTGGCCATCTCGCAGGTTCTTGGTTGTCCGCCCAACGACCTGATGGGCTGGAACACGGATGAGACCGCATAGGAATGGAGGAAGAGGGATGACCGGGAGGAACTACGAGCTGCCCGACGACATCACGACCCTGGGCGGCATGGTGATCTTTGAGTTAATAAATTGGGATATTCGGGGTGCACGCCCGCGTGGCTTTCATATCCCCAAATTATCCCAAGTGCGTGTGCTAACCCGTTTTTACGCGCTTGTGCCGTTGTTGCCGTACTTAAACCCGCAGGTAAGCAGTGTGTTCGTTTTTATCGTTCTTTCGAGTCAGTACTGTAACATCTGGAACCCAAATCCTCGTCTAACTGTTACAGATCGAGACGAACGTGCGTCTGCGGACTCAACGTCTCGATCTGTAACAGGTAACGGCGCAGACCACAAGGTTGGTTGGAAGGAACTCGCGGCCTCACGTGGCCGACATTCGTGCCGGGTCTCCCCTCGCCTGCCGTTGGCGGGTGTTGCGGGGCTGTTCGCCGCATTGCCGCCGCACTGGGGGTGTGCGGACCGTAGGATAGTCTTATTGACGGCCTGTCAACTCGTCTGGGAGGCACTGTGACAGAAACGTTTGATATCGCGATTGTCGGCGCGGGCATCACCGGATGCGCCATCGCGCGGCAGCTCGCACGCTATGACCTGTCCATTTGCGTGGTCGAGGCGGCAAACGATATCGCGCTGGGCGCGTCGAAGGCCAACGGCGGCCTGGTGCACGCCGGCTACGATCCGACGCCGGGCACGGTTAAGGCGCAGGTCAACGCACGCGGCTGCGAGTTGTACGGAACGTGGGCGCAAGAGCTGGGCTTTCTGTTCTGCCGCACCGGGTCGATGGTGTTGGGCTATAACGACGAGGACCGTGCGCAGCTGGAGAAGCTACGGTGCAATGGCCATGTCAACGGTGTGCCCGAGCTGTCGATCGTCGGACCCGACCGCATCCACGAACTGGAGCCGCGCGCCAGTGCCGATGCAACGTGCGCGTTGTGGTGCCCCTCCACTGGCTTTGTCGACCCGTTTGAGGTTGCCATCGCCGCGATGGAGAACGCCGTGGCCAACGGGGTGACGTTCATGCGGTCCGCGCCGGTGGAGGCGATTGAAGTCGCGGGCTCGGGCGACGACGCGCGCTTTACGCTGGCGACCCCCGCTGGCAATGTGCGCTGCCGCTACCTGATCAACGCCGCGGGCAACGGCGCCGCGAACATCTCGCATATGGCGGGTGCCGAGGAGTTCCAGATGGTCTGGCGTCAGGGCAACATCGTGGTGCTGGACAAGGAGCCGCGCACGCTTATGCCGCTCTACCCCGTACCGACGCCGATATCGAAGGGCGTTATCGTGACGGGCACCGTGCATGGCAACACCGTGATCACCGCCACGGCCGCCGTGCGCGAGGCAGGCGATACGCAGACCTATGCGAGCGATGTGAACGCGCTGCTGACCGGCGCGCGTAAGCTGGTGCCCGATCTGGATACGCGCCGCGTGGTGCGCGCATTTGCCGGCGGGCGTCCGGTCATTCAGGGAACGAACGACTTCTTTATTGGACAGTCGGCCGTGGTGCCGGGGCTTTTCCAGGCGGCGGGCATTCAGTCGCCGGGCGTGGCAAGCGCGCCGGCCATTGCCGAGCGCATGGAGCTTGTGATGCGCGAGGCGGGCGTGGAGCTGCACGAGCGGGCAGACTGGAACCCAATTCGCCGCGCGCCGGACGACTTTGACCGCGCAACGCTGGCGCGCAAGGAGGAGCTGATCGAGTCCGAGCCCGCGTGGGGACAGATTGTCTGCCGCTGCGAGACGGTGCCCGAGGCCGAGATCGTGGCCGCGATTCGACGCCGCCCGGGTGCGGTTTCGGTCGAGGGCGTCAAGCGCCGCTGTCGTGCCGGCATGGGTCGGTGCCAGAGCGGTTTTTGCCAGAGCCGCGTGGTGGCGATTCTTGCCCGCGAGCTGGGCTGCGACCCCAGCGAGGTGCTGTTGGAGGATGCCGGATCTTGGTTGGTTGAGGGACCGCTGAAGGGGGTGCGCTAGGATGGCGACGCTTGATATGCGCGACGAACGCGCGGAGGCAGGAGCCGTAGCGTCGGTGTCGACGCAGGCGTTCGACGTGGTCGTTATCGGCGGCGGCCCTGCCGGCATGGCGGCCGCGCTTGCCGCGCATAAGGCCGACGCGCGCGTGGCCATCGTGGAGCGCGAGCAGCACCTGGGCGGAATACTCCGCCAGTGCATTCACCCCGGCTTTGGCCTTTCGCACTTTAAGCAGGAGCTCACCGGTCCCGAGTACGCGCAGCGCTTTATCGACCAGGTGCGCGCAACCGACATTGCGCTGTTCCTGAACAGCATGGTGCTTGGGATTGATTCGGATGCGCCCGCAGATGTCCCGGGCACGGACGAGGCCGTGGGAGATGCCGCAGTCCATACCGTCACGCTCATGAGCCGTACCGGTATGCTGCAGCTCACCGGTCGTGCGGTCGTCCTTGCCATGGGCTGCCGCGAACGCACCCGCAGCGAGATCAAGATTCCCGGTAGCCGTCCCGCAGGCGTGTTTACGGCCGGCTTGGCGCAGCGATACATCAATATCGAGAATCTCAAGCCCGGCTCGCGCGCAGTTATCTTAGGCTCGGGCGACATCGGGCTGATCATGGCACGTCGCTGCACGCTCGAGGGGATTTCGGTCGAGGGCGTGTACGAGCTCATGCCGTACGCTAACGGGCTGCGCCGCAATGTGAAGAACTGTCTGGACGACTTTGGCATTCCGCTGCACCTGTCCACCACCGTGACGCGTGTAATTGGGCACGATCGCGTGGAAGCCGTCGAGGTGAGTCAGGTCGACGAGCGCCTGGCGCCCATTCCGGGGACCGAGCGCATTGTTCCGTGCGACACGCTGCTGCTTTCGGTGGGTCTGATACCCGCGAACGAGCTTTCGGTTGCCGCGGGCGTTGAGCTTGATCCGCGCACGCGCGGCGCCGTGGTGGACCAGAGCCTGCAGACGGGCGTGCCGGGCATATTTGCCTGCGGCAACGTCCTGCACGTGCACGACCTGGCCGACAACGTAACGTGTGAGTCCGAGAGGGCTGGCACAGCTGCGGCGGCGTACGCGCTGGGTGGCGAAGCCGAGACGGACGCGGTCGCGGACACGGGCTGCGAGCTCACAGTCTCCCCTGCTGGCATCGCGGGATACGCGCTGCCGGGGCGCATTACGGCCGTGGCGCCCACCAAGCTGAACTTCCGCGTGCGCCGACCAGTCGATGCCGCCTGCGTGAGGATCTTGGCCGACGGCGAGGAACTGTTCGCCGGCAAGGTCCGCGCGTTTAAGCCGAGCGTTATGGAAAGCTTCCCACTGCCGGCAAAGGTGATTCAACGTGCACTCGACCTGGGTGTCAGCGAGATTGTTCTGTCCGTCGACCCCGTTGAGGAGGCGTAAGGCCATGAGCATAAACGCGATCGAAACGCTGCAGTTCAACTGCACAACCTGCCCATCCGAATGCCTCCTGACCGTAGAGGTCGAGCGCGACGCCGATGGCAGCGTTGCGGAGGTGCACTCCGTGACCGGCAACAGCTGCCCGCGCGGTGATAAGTTCGCACATCAGGAGCTCACCTGCCCTATGCGCGTGCTCACGACGACCGTGGCCGTCTCCGGCGGCGACGAAGCCCTGCTCCCCGTGCGCACATCCGAAGCCATCCCGCTAGAACTCCACGCCCAAGCCATGGACCTCATCCGCAGCCTGGTCGTCGAAGCTCCCATCCGCATGGGCGACGTCGTCCTCCCCAACCTCCTCAACACGGGCATCGACCTCATCGCCAGCATGGACATCGAGTAGCTAATTTGGGACGGGCTCTTTAAGCTACCCCGCCATCCACCCTGCCCTCCTCAGTTGCGGAGAAATAGCTCCTGATTTCCGCTAAAACCCCGGCATCCAGGAACTATTCCACCGCAACTATCCTTGGAATTGGTATTTAGCTTGTGCCTACTTTAGTGCCATTTCAAAACTATGCCGGATTACGGGGCTGATTCGGAGACCCCCATCCATACCGGCAATTTTCGATTTTTGATAAGCCGTCTACCTGCGGTTTTAATTTCGCGATTCTTCTCATGGTCAAGTAATACAGGTCCAGCCCCGTAATCCACCATACTTTTGAAACCAACCAATTTGGGACGGGCCTCTTTTAGCTACTTTTGCCTGCATACCTGCCGGGCTGGCCATGCCAAAGAGTGTCCCGAGGTGCCGGCATAAAAGGAACGTCCCTATCTGCCGGGCTTGGGATACCATGGTGGCACCCTAGCGAAAGGATGTTTCATGGCACATGTCGATGACCAGCGTGTGGCGCGCGTGCTCGATGCGCTCGAGGCCCAGCACCCCGGCGCGCAGCTGCTTGTGAATGACCCGTGGTCGATCTACTATCTGACCGGGTTTTATGCCGATATGTTCGAGCGTTTTTGTGGCGTGCTGCTCGCGCGCAATGCCGAGCCGGTAATCCTAGTCAACGCTCTACACCAGCTACCGGAATACGACAATGCCCGCGTCGCCTACCACACCGATACCGACGTCGTAACCGATGCCATCGCGAGTGAGATCGACCCAACCAAGCCGCTCGGCATCGACACCGTCATGCGCTCCGGCTTTTTGATGCCGCTTATGGAGCGCCACGCCGCCAGCGAGTTTTTCCTGGGTGACTTTGCCGTCACCGCCGCACGCACCTACAAGGATGCCGCCGAGCAGGAGCTTATGCGCGCGTCCTCGACCGCTAACGACGCTGTGATGGCCGACGCCATCAAACTCGTCCACGAGGGCGTGACGGAGCGCGAGATTGCCGACCAGATGCTCAGTCTGTATCGCAAGCACGGCTGCGAGGACTTTAGCTTTCCGCCAATCGTGAGCTTTGGCGCCAACGCCGGCGACCCGCACCACGAGCCCGACGACACGGTACTCAAGCCTGGCGACGTGATGCTGTTCGACATTGGCGGACGTCGCTGCAACTATTGCTCGGACATGACGCGCACGTTCTTTTGGGGCGAGCCGGACGAGGAGACCGCGCGCATCTACGACATCGTGCGCCACGCCAACGAGGCCGCCGAGGCGCTCATCGCACCGGGCGTTCGCATGTGCGACCTGGACCGCGCCGCGCGCGACGTGATCGAGGACGCAGGCTACGGCAAGTACTTCACGCATCGCCTGGGCCACTCGATCGGCCTGCAGGACCACGAGCCGGGCGACGTCTCGCTGGTCAACGAGCAGGTCGTAGAGCCAGGCATGACGTTCTCCATTGAACCGGGCATCTACCTCCCCGGCCGCACCGGCGTCCGCATCGAGGACTTGGCCCTGGTCACCGAGTCCGGCGTCGAGATTCTCAACGCCTACCCCCACGATCCGGTCCGCTTAGGCTAACCTCATCCCCAAGTCCCCAAACTAAGTTGCGGTGAAATACGGCTTATAGGACAAAATGTGTGTCCCGATAGAACACCCGTTTCCATCCATTAATC
>CABUKY010000056.1 GCA_902492185.1 uncultured Collinsella sp. | reverse complement strand
CCGGTATGTGCAATGTCGACGGATGGGCGCAGCAGAACACGTCACTCCATAATGCGATTACCTTCCCTGAAACTCAGGCTTATCTGATTCGCGTCAATAATGCCTGGGTTCGATATAAGACTCTCTATCCCGATCGGTTCGTATAGGACTAAGCTCACCGCCCGCGTATACTGCAGATGTATGAGTTAGGAGTATCCATGGCGGAATTTGAAGTAGAACGCGTTGGCGGTGAAATTAAGCGCTTTGGCGTTGAGGGCGCTGATGTGCCGTTTAAGGTCGTGTCTCCATACGAGCCCGCTGGTTCCCAGCCTAAGGCCATTGAGTCACTTGTGCGGGGCGTGAGGGACGGAGACCGCTATCAGGTTTTGCTGGGTGTGACTGGTTCGGGTAAGACTTTTACGATGGCCAAAACCATTGAGGCCTTGGGTAAGCCGACCCTTGTCATGGCTCCGAATAAAACGCTCGCCGCTCAGCTTGCGAGCGAGCTCAAAGAGTTCTTTCCCAATAACGCTGTGGTCTACTTCGTCTCGTACTACGACTACTATCAGCCCGAGGCGTATGTGCCGCAAAGCGATACATATATCGAGAAAGACTCCTCGATTAACGAAGAGGTTGAGATGCTGCGCCATCAGGCGACCGCGTCACTGCTCTCTCGACGTGATGTGATCGTTGTCGCATCGGTCTCGTGTATCTATGGCATCGGTTCTCCTGAGGACTATGCGGGTCTGGCTCCAAACGTCGACAAGAAGGTGCCGCTCGAGCGCGATGACTTTATCCATGCGCTTATCGACATTCAATATGATCGCAATGACTATGACCTGGCACGTGGCACGTTCCGCGTGCGCGGCGATGTTGTTGACGTGTATCCGCCTTATGCCGAGCATCCGTTGCGGTTTGAGTTCTTTGGCGACGAGGTCGAGCTGATTGCCGAGATCGATGAGGTCACCGGTGAGATGCTTCGTGAGTATGAGGCCATTCCCGTATGGCCGGCATCGCACTACGTGACCGAGAAGCCGAAGGGCAAGGCGGCTCTGAAATCGATCAGCGAAGAGTGCGAGAAGCGCGTGGCGGAGCTAAAGGCTACCGACAAGTTGCTCGAGGCGCAGCGTCTGCAGCAGCGTACCGATTATGATCTTGAGATGCTCGAGACGATGGGCTTTTGCAACGGCATCGAGAACTACTCGCGTCATCTGGACGGTCGCAAGCCAGGCGAGCCGCCGTTTACCCTAATCGATTACTTTCCCAAGGATATGCTCTGCATCATCGATGAGAGCCATGTGACGGTGCCGCAGATTCGCGGCATGCACGAAGGTGACCGCTCGCGTAAGGTGACGCTGGTGGAACACGGTTTTCGCCTGCCCTCGGCGCTCGATAACCGCCCACTTCGTTTCGATGAGTTTGAGGCGAGGATACCCCAGTTTATCTATGTTTCGGCCACGCCGGGCGACTACGAGCTGCGGGTGAGCCAAAACGACGTTGAGCAGATCATTCGTCCGACCGGCCTGCTCGATCCCAAGATCGACGTTCGTCCGGTCCGAGGCCAGATTGACGATCTTGAGGACGAGATTCGCGAGCGCGTTGCCCGCAAGGAGCGCGTGCTGGTGACCACGTTGACCAAGCGCATGGCCGAGGACCTGACCGACCATCTGCTTGATGCGGGCATTAAGGTCAATTACATGCACTCTGATACGGCGACAATGGACCGTGTCGAGATCCTGCGAACGTTGCGCGAGGGCAAGATCGATGTTCTCGTTGGCATCAACCTGCTTCGCGAGGGCTTGGATCTCCCCGAGGTCTCACTGGTGGCAATTCTCGATGCCGATAAGGAAGGCTTCTTGCGCAACCGCCGTTCGCTGATTCAGACGATTGGCCGTGCGGCCCGTAACGCCGATGGCGAAGTCATCATGTATGCAGACGTTGTGACCGATTCGATGAAAGAGGCCATCGAGGAGACGCAGCGCCGTCGCGAGATTCAGATGGCATATAACGAAGAACATGGCATTGTGCCCAAGACAGTGCGCAAGGCCATCAACGACATCTCAAGTTTTATTGCCGAGGCCGAAAAAACTGTGGGCTCCAAGGGACGCTCGAAGGGCGACTCTCTTGGCCATGGCGCATTCTATACGCCCGATGAGTCGGGCGAGGGCGGTGTGCCGGAAACGGTGGCGCCCGAGCAGACACTTGCGGAGCAGTTGGAAGAACTGCCGCATGACGAGCTTGTGCGGATCGTCGAAACCATGGAAGAGGATATGCGTAACGCTTCTGCCGCTATGGACTTTGAGGAGGCGGCGCGCCTGCGCGATGCTGTCGTTCAGATTCGGGCGATGCTCGAGGGTGCGTCTGAGGACGAGACGATCGAGCGCTTACGTTCGCAGGCCCGCAAGGGTTCCACGTTCGCATCGGGCAGAAAACGCCAGGGTGCACGGTTTAAGAAATAGCGAACAGGCCCGAGTTCCCTGTGGAGCTCGGGCCTGTGTCTTTTGCGCGCTGGAATTCGTGCGTTAGAGGTCTGCGATCAGGGCTTCGGCGCAACGGATGCCGTCGGTGGCCGCGCTCATGATGCCGCCGGCATATCCAGCTCCCTCACCGCAAGGGTAGAGGCCCGGGGTCGACACGGCATGGCACGTTCGGTCTCGGGTGACAGTGACCGGTGAGCTCGAACGAGTCTCCACGCCGGTAAGAACGGCATCGGGGCGGTCGTAGCCTCGTAGCTTTTTTCCGAGTAGGGGAAGTCCCAGGCGGAGCGACT
This sequence comes from uncultured Collinsella sp., assembly GCA_902492185.1. Lineage (GTDB taxonomy): Bacteria > Actinomycetota > Coriobacteriia > Coriobacteriales > Coriobacteriaceae > Collinsella. Next base: position 7,798 of record CABUKY010000056.1, on the reverse strand, counting down.
CGACGATATGCTGCGGCAGGGCTTCGTCAATTGCCGTCCAGGTCACACCGAGCGGATAGGTGGGCTTTACCTTTCCGGGCGCCTTGCTGGCGCGTCCTGCGAGGAAATCTCCGACGAGTTGTGCCGGTGCGTTCCAGTTGGAACCGCCCAGGCGATAGGCGGCCGCCTCGCAGGCACGCTGGAGCTCGATGCCGGCGAGCGGGTCATCGTTGGGAAGGTCCTCAGGCGTGACGTTAACGAGCAGGGCGGCATTTGCGTTGCGTCCGTCGCGGGCATTGAGACTGGCCCCGTTGACGCACAGATGGCACGGTTCTGAAGAGGCGGCAACAACCTGTCCGCCGGGGCACATGCAAAACGAGAACACGCTGCGGCCGTTGGGAAGATGGGCAACAAGTTTGTAGGGGGCCGCCCCGAGCGCTGGATGTCCCGCCGAGGCTCCATATTGGGCTCTGTCGATGTCGCGTTGCGGATGCTCGATGCGAACGCCCATGGCAAAGGTCTTTTGTGCGAGGGCCACGTTGTGGTCCTTAAGGAGCTCAAAAATATCGCGAGCAGAATGCCCGCAGGCGAGGATGAGGTGCTTTGTCTCGATTGGCTCGTAAGCGGCGTCTTGGGACGATTGGACATCAATACCGGTGATGGCGCCAGACGCGTCGATGCGAATGTCGACGAGCTTCGTTCGATAACGGACGACACCTCCGAGCTGCTCGATGCGCTGGGATATAGCGGTGACAACCTTGGGAAGGATGTCGGAGCCAATGTGCGGCTTGGCATCCCACAGAATATCGCGGGGCGCACCCGCCTCGACGAAGGTTTCGAGGATAAGGCGATGGGCGGGATTTTTTGTTCCCGTATTGAGCTTGCCGTCCGAGAAGGTCCCCGCGCCGCCCAGACCAAACTGAATATTGCTCTCGGGGTCGAGGATGCGCTCCTTTAGAAAGAGGTCGATCGCCTGCGAGCGGCGAAATGCCGGGTCGCCGCGCTCGATAAGCAAGGGCTTAAGACCTGCTTTGGCGAGCGTGAGCGCAGCGAAAAGGCCGGCGCATCCGGCGCCGACAACGACAGGGCGTTCTTGAGGTGCGTCGGAGACGGGGGAGGGGAATGAAGGCTCATCGTCTTCTATCGCGCGTACGCGCGAGCGGTCACGCTCGGCAACGCTGTCGACCGCTTCTCGCTCGAGGTGGGGACTAGTCAGCTCAACACGAAAGCTCAGGATAAAATGGACGTCTCGTTTTTTGCGAGCATCGATTGACTTGCGGTGGAGTTCGATGGACTTGATCTCGGAGTCCTTGCAACGTAGGATGCGCTTGGCGACTCGCTTGCCAACAATGAGGCAGGCATTTTCATCGCCGGCTTCATCGAGCGACGCGTTGACTTGGGTGATTTCGATCATCGAGGTCTCCTTAGAGGCAAGAAAGAGGCCGTCCGGTATCCCAGACGGCCCGAATGCGTTTTTGATTATAGACTGCGCGGCTACAAGCTGCTTGCAGCGCGAATGCCCGAGAGCCAGGCCCACGCAAGGTTAAAGCCTCCGCAATCGGCGTCGATGTCGAGCGCTTCGCCGCAGACGTAAAGCGGGGCGTCGACAACGCAGCGCGCGCGTAGACTGGGTGTTGAGATGCTCTCGACAGATACACCACCACGCGTGACCTGCGCCGAGCGCTCCTCGGCTGTACCCTCGACGAGCAACTTAAAGTGCTTGAGGATCGAGACCAGGTGGATGACATCGTTGGAGCCTGGATGGCACTGCTCAAACGCTGTGCAGACGACGCGGGAGAGTTGCGGGGCGAGCATGCCGTCGAGCCAACGGGGATCGCGGGGCGAAAAGCCGCCGAGCAGCTTAACGCGCCGGTTAAGCATATCGAGCAGCTCGTCTTTAGAGAGGTCGGGGAAAACGTCGAGCAGGATCGTATCGCCGCGCTGGATACGACGGGAGAGGTTGAAGACAGCGACGCCCGAGATGCCGAAGGTTCGAAACAGCACTTCACCGTCTTCGTGCCAGAGCTCACTATGGTTACGGGCGAGCGTCAAGCGGGCGCGGACGCGTAGACCATCCAACGTCTTGAGTGCCGCCCGATCGCCAGCGACCGTTGCCGATACGGGGCAGAGGATGGGGTGCAGCGAAGTGAGGGGGAGGCGAAACGTATCGGCGATACCGGTGGGGTTGCCGCCCGTGGCGATAATTACGGCATGTGCCTGCAGGGCCTCGTTCTTGCGAGGGACATCGGCGAGCGCTTTCCGAAGCGAGCGGAGCTCCGATTTTCGGTCGTCGCGCTTTTTTGCCTTGAGTGCCCGCGCTGGACGGTCTATTTGGAGTGTCCAGCCTTCGGAAGCTTTGCGCGCCGTGGCAATATTGGCTCCGCAGATTAAGGTGATACCTAGGCGGTCGCAAACGTTGAGAAGCGCGTCGCGCACCGATTCGGCGCGAAGGGAGCGCGGGTACAGTCGGCCTTCCTCGGAGGTTGTCATGATGCCCAGCGAGGAGAAGAAACCCATAAGCTCTTGTTCGGGTTGGGGGCCCATGACAGATTCGACGAATGCGGGGTGGTTATACCGCTGAGGATCAATCGATTCGTTGGAGAGGTTGCAGCGGCCGTTACCGGTCGCAAGGAGCTTAAGGCCGCAGGCGACATCGCGCTCAACGATGCAGACGCTTTTGCCAGCACGTGCGGCCGTAATGGCGGCGGCGAGGCCTGAAGCCCCGCCGCCGATTACCAGGACGTCATAGAAGGCGCTCGTGTTCACTTAGGCCTCGTCGGTCTCGTGCGGGGTAATAGCCTCGACGGCAGAGACTGCCTTGGGCAACATGCCATCGGGCAGCGCGGTCTCAACCTCGCCCTTATCGCAGGCCTCGGCGAGTGCCGGATTAATGGGAAGCGTGCCCAAGATGTCGAGGTTATAGCGCTCTGCGACCTCGGGGAGCTTGCTCTTGCCAAAGACCTCGATCTTCTTGCCGCAGTCGGGGCACTCAATATAGCTCATGTTCTCGACGATGCCCAGAATGGGGACGTTCATCTTCTCGGCCATGTTGACCGCCTTGGCGACAATCATCGAGACCAGATCCTGCGGGCTCGTGACGATGACGATGCCGTCGACGGGCAGTGACTGGAAGACGGTGAGCGCGACGTCGCCTGTTCCCGGAGGCATGTCGACCAGCAGGTAGTCGATGGGGCCCCACGAGGTCTCGCTCCAGAACTGCCTGATGGCGCCTGCGATGACCGGACCGCGCCAAAGGACGGGGTCGGTCTCGTTTTGGAGCAGAAGGTTGGAGCTCATGACCTTGACGCCGTGCTCGGAGATTTCAGGCAGCATGAGGTTGCCAAGGGCATGGACGTGGCGTCCGCTCATACCGAACATCTTGGGGATAGAGGGACCGGTGATGTCGGCATCGAGGACGCCGACCTTGTGGCCGTGACGGGCAAGCTCGGTGGCGATGGCACCGGTGACAAACGACTTGCCGACACCGCCCTTGCCGGAAAGCACGGCGATGACGCGTTTGACCTCGGACAGCGTATTCTCCTCAAATTGCGACGGCGACGTTTGTCCGCCGGCGGCCTGTGCGTGCTCGCAACCCATGTATGACTCCTTTGTATATGTTGGGGCCGGGGCCCCGTGATGTGACACGAGCGTCATTGTACCCTCGTTTGCGAGCGGGAGTCATTTACGATGCATTTGGGCCGAGCGTGCTTGCAATACGATGGGTCCAAGCGAATGGGCGGGCTTACTGAACTTTGCTGGCGAACTCGAGGTATTGCATGCGCTGCAGCTTGTTGATCGTCGAGGCGTATGGGCTGTCTTCAGATTCCAAGTCGTAGCGCAGCCCGTCGGTACCGAGGTAGCCGGCGACATTGATGGTGGGCACATCTGACCTTGTTGCAAGCAGAGCCTTTTGATAGTCGGTGAGCGGGGCGCCGATCTTATTAAGGGTAATGGCTGCAACCTCGTTTGCCCCGACGGTGTCGTAGACGTTGAGCTCGGTATTGCCGGCGATTTCATAGTTAGCCCAGACAAAATATGTCGACTGATAGATACGGAAAGCGTGGCTTGCCGTATCTTCCTGAGGGTACAGCTCGTCGTTGAGAGTCGTTGCGGCGCTCGGCTGATGGTCGCCAAAAAAGACAAGGACAACCGGTCTGCCGATATTGCGGAGCTCGTTGATAAAGTACTCGAGGTCCCGGTCGGATGCGTTGATGCAGGTAAGATAGGTGTTGAGCGCGCTATTGGCACCCTCGCTGGCTCCCTCGACCCAATAGTTTGTAAGCTCCTCGGCGGGACCGGTGCCATAGTCGTAGCCGCCATGATTTTGCATCGTGACGTCAAAGATGAACTGCGGGGCTTCGTCGGTTCTAAGCAGGTCGAGTATCTTGTCGTAGGTGGCGTAGTCGCATACGCCGGCATGGTAACAGGGCGCACCTTCGAAATCGCCGATTGAAAGAAAGTCTCCAAAGCCCAGCTGCTGATAGATTTTATCTCGATGGTAGTTGACGGGGTTTTGCGGGTGCATAGCGGTAGCGGTATACCCAAGCTCCTTAAGGTCCTTTGCCAGGCTGTCGACGCCATTCATCTGATATAGCTGATAGGGGATTTTGCCTAATCCGACAAAGGCCGTTGTCGCTCCGGTCAAAAATTCGAATTCGGAGTTCGCCGTTCCGCCACCGGCGACCGAAGCGAGCATGGTGCCGCGAACAAGTGTGTCGGGAAGCGAGTTGTAGAATGCGGGGCCGGTGTACCCGGCCGCCTGGAGCTGCTCAAAGCACGAAAGGTCGCTAAAACTCTCATTCATGACGGCAACAATCGTCGGCTTGATTTCATTGAACTGGGCAACGGCCGCCGCGCGCTGCTCGCTCGAGCCATACGTGCTGTCGTAGGTGGCGGCGAGCTCCTGCTCGATGCTCTGCGCCTCATCGGGCGTATAGTCTTCGGGCTTCTCAATGGGCAACTCGTTGACCATTTCGGTGAACGAAGTGATAAAACCCTGAGACGCATATGTGGTGATGGGCTGCCAACGGTCAAATCCAAAATTCAGCGCCTGCTCCAAGTCGATGCTGGAAAAGCCCGAGAGCCCCACAACGGTCACTAACAGAAAAGCACAGAGGTTAGCGGCGATTGCGGGGAAGACATGGGTGGGCGTACGGAGCTTTCGCGGACGGATAAGCGAAAGAAGCCCCAGGGAAATCTCCAGCAGGGCGAGAGAGGTTACGATTCCGGCGGTAAAGGTAAACTCGTATCCCTCGCTCACCTCCATTGCGGTGCCAAGGGCCAAGATATCGCTTGGCAGGATGGCTTCGCCTTTAAACGTTATGACGAAGTGCTCGGCAATGCCAAGGATGCAGCAGGCGACGGGCACGAGGGCCATGACGCCTCCATGACGCTGTCCCAGCAAATAAAGGGAGAGCAGAACCGTCGCGAGCAGCCCGACGGAAAACCCGAATGAGTTGGCGGGAATGCGATAGAACGTTTCGTTGCAGGCAATTTCGAGTGAAACGAACGAGAGCGCTGAAACAGCGGCGATGACAAGGATGTCACGGCAAATACAGGCAACCGTTCCCGTCGCAAGATCGGTTTGGTCGATAAGTCCCGAAACCAAGGGCTCGACAAGAAGTATGACGGCGGCAGCACCGAGCGCCGAATAAGAAAGGACCCATAGGGAACTGTCCTCATTTACGAGCAATTGATTCGTAATCCATGCAGCTACCATGCCGAGCGGGATGAGGAGCGTCGCGCACCAAAAGACGCGGGCAATGGGTGGCTTTTCATTGTGTTTGATTGAAAAATACACGCGCACGACGACGGTGGCCACGATAAGGATGGCGATGAATATGGGCAGATTGGCCATGTCACTCGAAGTGATTTCAAGGGGGATATCTTCGGTCATGGACGTTCCTCTGTTACGGCAAATTAAGTTCAGTATTAGATTACTGTAACCTTTCCACGGCATTTCGAGAAACAAAGCGCCCGATACGCAAAGCTAAAGGTCTGCGAATCTTGTATTACGAACATCTGTGCGCGTCGAGTGCGCTAAACTCATCGACAGTATGATTCGATGCAATAGGAGGCAAGGAGCTTCCATGTCTGATTCTTCTATCGTTATTCGCGGCGCTCGTGAGCACAACCTCCGTGATATCGATGTTTCCATTCCGCGTGACCAACTCGTGGTCATTACCGGTCTTTCTGGCTCGGGCAAGAGTTCGCTGGCATTTGACACTATCTATGCCGAGGGCCAGCGTCGATACGTTGAGAGCCTTTCGAGCTATGCGCGCCAGTTCTTGGGCCAGATGGACAAACCCGACTTGGATTCAATCGACGGCCTTTCGCCGGCGGTGTCGATTGACCAAAAGACGACGTCTAAAAACCCTCGCTCGACGGTTGGCACCGTAACCGAGATTTATGACTATCTGCGCCTGCTGTTCGCCCGTGTGGGCACCCCGCACTGCCCCGAATGCGGCCGCGTCATTGAGCGTCAGACGACCGACCAGGTTGCCGACAAGGTCTTGGCGGCGGGGGAGGGCCGCCGCGCGTTTGTGCTGGCACCGGTGGTGCGCGGGCGAAAAGGCGAGTACACCAAACTGTTTGAGGACCTTCGCGCCGAGGGCTTTAGCCGCGTGCGTGTCGACGGTGAAGTGCGCTCGCTCGACGATCCGATCGATCTGGACAAGAAGTTCAAGCACGATATCGAGGTCGTGGTCGACCGCATCGTGATTCGGGAAAACTCTCTGGGCCGCATCGCCGAGTCTGTTGAACAGGCGACTGCCTTGGCGCACGGCAATGTAAACGTGTACATGCTGCCCGATCGCGATGCTCCCGAGGGGACCGAGGGCGAACTGCTGGAGTATTCGTTGGCCTTGGCGTGCCCGGAGCATGGACACTCCATTGACGATCTTCAGCCGCGTGATTTTTCGTTCAACGCTCCCTATGGCGCATGTCCTGAGTGCGACGGCCTGGGCTTTAAGAAAACCGTTGATGCCGAGGCGCTGATTGAGGACCCCTCGAAGTCCATTGCCGACGGAGTCTTTGGTAGCCTGTTTGGCAATTCGAACTACTATCCGCAGATTTTTGCTGCGGTCTGCAAACACTTTAAGGTGAGCGCCGATACGCCGTGGGAGGACTTGCCCCCTCGCGTGCGTCGTGCATTCTTGGATGGCCTGGGCGATACGAAGATCTCGGTCGACTACCAAAAGCTCGACGGACGTCGTAGCCAGTGGGATACAAAGTTTTCGGGCGTTCGCAACATCCTGTACGAACGCTATGCCGAGACGACGAACGAGAACACCAAGGCGCGCCTGGAGAAGTACATTCGCGAGGAACCGTGCTCGAGCTGCCACGGCGCTCGTTTGCGCCCTGAGATGCTCGCCGTCACCGTGGGCGGCAAGTCCATTTACGAGGTTTGTTGCCTGTCGTGCCGTGAGTCGCTCGAGTTTTTTGAGGGCTTGGAACTTACCGAGCGTCAACGGTTTATCGGCGGCCGTATCGTCAAGGAAATCCTGGAGCGCTTGCGTTTTCTGGTCGATGTTGGACTCGACTATCTGACGCTCGATCGTGCTTCGGCGACGCTTTCCGGTGGCGAGGCACAGCGTATTCGACTGGCAACGCAGATCGGCGCGGGTCTCATGGGCGTGCTCTATATTCTGGATGAGCCCTCGATCGGTCTTCATCAGCGTGACAACGAGCGCCTGATCAAGACGCTCGAGCGCCTGCGCGATATCGGCAATACCGTTATCGTCGTCGAACACGACGAGGATACAATCCGTGCCGCCGACTACGTGATCGACATGGGGCCCGGCGCCGGCGTCAACGGCGG
>CABUKY010000055.1 GCA_902492185.1 uncultured Collinsella sp. | reverse complement strand
TGGCTGAACTCCCGACCGGCAAGGCCATCAACGCTCTCGACATAAACAGTATCGGCGCGGCGGCCGGTATTGACGTAGTCGTACGTGCCGTCCGCATCGGGAAGCTTAACGTTGCCCGTATAGAGCACGCGAATGAGACCGTCCTCGGCAAGCGCGGAGCCCGAATACACACCGTGGCAATCGAACGGCTCGTCGGGCAGCAACGGAGCGCCAACATAGTCCCACGTCATAAGGTCGCGGCTCGTCGCATGGCCCCAGGCCTTAACGCCACCCTCGACATCAAACGGCGCATACTGAAAATAGGCATGGAACACGCCGCCTGCCTGGCAAAGACCGTTGGGGTCGTTGAGCCAGCCCGCCGGCGGCATTATATGGAAGCGCTGGCCATACGCGCCATGGCCGCACTCAGAGGCGGCGGCGTCAACAGCGGCAACCAGCTTTGCAAGGTCGCGGCCAAGTGCATTAGACATATCAAAGTCCTAACGGATCGAAAGTAACAAGGCGCCAGAGATCGGCACCAGATACGGGAAACGCCCGCGAGCATACAACCCGCGGGCATCCCCTCAATCAAAAGCTCTTAGGCCTGCTCGGAAGCCTTGGGCTCGTCCTTGTACAGGACAAACGAGACGGCAAAGGAAACCAGCGCGGCGACCGCAAACATGATCGCGTACTGCACGGGCTGGGCCAGGCACAGCAGGATACCGAAGATACCCGTAACACCCGTGCCGGAGGCAGCCAGCGAAGTGAGCGCGCAGACCAGGGCACCGCAACCGCCGCCGATGCAGCCGGCGATGAAGGGCTTAAAGAAGCGCAGGTTCACACCAAAGATGGCAGGCTCGGTAATGCCCATGAAGGCGGACAGGGCCGAAGGAAGCGCCAGACCCTTGATCTTGGCATCGCGGGTCTTAAAGGCAACGGCGAGTGCGGCGCCACCCTGAGCGATGTTGGCAGCACTGGCGATGGGCAGCCAGTAGGTCACGCCGTACTGGGCAAGCTGGCCCAGGTCGATGGCGGTGTACATCTGGTGGATACCGGTAACGACCGTGGGGGCATAGAACAGGCCGACGATAAAGGAACCGATGCCGAAGGGCAGGGTCAGCAGGGTCTGGATCAGACCGAGGATGGCGTTCTCGGCCCAGACAAAGATGGGGCCGACGGCAACGAGAGTCACGAGCACGGTCACGAACACCGAGACAAGCGGAGTCACAAAGAGATCGAACATCTCGGGAACGATCTTGTGCAGGCGCTTCTCGAGGAAGGCCAGAATGGCGCAGGCGATAACGATGGGGATCACATGGCCCTGATAGCCGACCCACTCAAAGCTGTACACACCGGGAATAACAGTAACCATGGTCTGAACGCCCTCGGAAGCAACCGTGTAGGCGCTCTGCAGCGAGGAGTTGATAAACGCACCGCCGACGACGGCACCCAGGTACGGGTTGGCGCCAAAGGCCTTAGCGGCGGAGTAACCGATCAGGATCTGCAGAATGCCAAAGGACGTGCCCGAGACCAAGTCGGCGATCTTATAAATAAAGTTATTGGTGTCGAGTGCGATAAAGCCGTTGGAGGCCATGAAGTTGAGGGCGCTCATAATGCCCAGCAGCAGGCCCGAAGCCACGATGGCGGGGATGATGGGAACAAAGACGTCGCCGAGCACCTTAATGGCACGCATAAAGATGTTCTGCTGCTGAGCCGCAGCCTCCTTTACCTCGGCCTTGGTGGCAGCCTCGACGCCGCTGAGCGCGATGAACTCTTCGTAGACCTTGTTGACGGTGCCAGTGCCAAAAATAATCTGGAGCTGGCCCTGGGCCTCAAAGACGCCCTTGGCGCCATCGACACTCTCGATGGCCTCCTTGTTAACCTTGGAATTATCGGCAATCACCAGGCGAAGACGCGTGGCGCAGTGTGCGGCCGAAACAACGTTGTCGGCGCCACCGACGTTGTCGAGCACCTCTTGGGCTGATTTGCGGTAGTCCATAACTTCCCTTTCCTCCAACGGGCGCATGTGCACCCGGCCATCTTTGACACATACACTGTAATCGTTTTCAGTTTGATATGACTGTAATCGTTTTCATAGTAGGGTGAACGGTAGGAAAAAGCCGGCGAAAGGTAGTTTTGAAGCAAAAACAGGGGTCTCAGAGGCAGGCGGACGTGCCCAAGGCCTAGACATTCATAAGCTGATGGCCGAGCTTGAGCGACTTTAGACCGCTCTCCCCCTCCTCGCCATCGAGCGCGTTGAGCAACATATTGGTCGCCTCGACGCCGCTGGTCAGGTAGCCGTAATGCACGGTAGGAATGCCGCCCGTCAGCGCGCGCAAAAACGCGTTGTCGCCAAAACCGCTCACGCGGTGCATGCCCTCGCCCAAGCCGCGAACCTCATCGATAGCACGCAGCGCGCCCGCCGCCATGGTGTCGGTCGCGCAAGCGATAAACGAAACATCGGGAGCGACGGAAAGCAGCTCACGTGCCGCACCATAGCCCGAGTCGAGCGTAAACGAGCCCAGGCGAATCAAGGCGGCATCGAGCGGGTTACCCGCGGCGCGCAAGCCGGCCTCAATACCGCGACGGCGGTCATAACCGGCCGCGCGGTCCTCCTCGGTAACTCCAATGTAGGCGATCTTGCCGTCCACGCGGCCCGCAATCGCATGGCCCAGCTCAAAGGCAGCCTCGTAATCGTCGTGATAGACACATGCCGCGCCCTCGACATGTTGGCCGATCAACACAATGGGCACGCGGCACGACTCAATCGCGCGACGGTGCTCGTCGGTGATCATGGTTGCCACCAGCACAATGCCATCGACCGGGTGATTTTGGAATAAATCGAGGTATTCGAGCTCGCGATCGGCCGCGTTATCGGTATTGGCAAGCAGCATCTGGTAGCCACGACGACCGAGCACCTGGCCAATACCGGCGGTAATGCGGCTCACAGATTCCGAGTTGATCTTAGGCACGATAACGCCGATGAGCTTGGTGGAGCCGGTGCGCAGCGCGCGAGCCTGGCTGGATCGCACGTATCCGGTCAGCTCAATCGCCTGCTTAATGCGCTCGGCCTTGTCCGCCGAGATATATCCACCGTTGAGATAGCGCGAGACCGCGGCGCTCGAAACGCCGGCCAGCTCGGCCACATCTTTCATCTTTACCACGAGCACCCCTATCATTGAAATCGCTTTCACCATGATACCCGTGAAGAAGGCATGCGAACCAAATCGGCCCACCCAGGTCGAGCATACGCCAGCGAGCGGGCAGCTGCCGAGGCGAGGTGCCGCGAAAGAGGAGCGAAGCGTACTATATGTACGCGAGCGACGGTTTGAGCGGCAGATCGACCGGCAGATGCCCGCGCAGCATCGAGCGGTCCGGCGTTCGTTAGAACGCCGGAACATAGTTACCCGTGGTACTCGCCGTTGTATTGGATCAACGTCAGGTCCTCCACGCCGTCGAGCGCGCGAATGGCGTCGGCATACGGCATATCCACACCGTCCGAGAACACCTCGGCGGCCATTTCGACCTTGTCGCCGCGCATGGTCTTGGACTTGACGGTAAACTTGGTGCGGCCAAATGCGCGCACGATATCGTCGCCAGTGGTCTGGCCCGTGTAGTGGATGACCATCATGTACACGCGCGCCTTGTCCTGATGGCTCGCAAATCCGGCGATCATCACCACGATCACAACTGCCGTGAGCCCCACAAGCGCATACATGCCGGCTCCCGCCGTAATGCCCGTGGTAATGGCCCAAAATAGGTACAGCAGGTCGAGCGGGTCCTTGACCGCCGTACGATAGCGGACGATAGACAGAGCACCCACCATACCGAGCGAGATGACCACGTTCGTCGAGATCGCGAGCGTGACCATGCAGGTAAGCACGCACATGCCCACGAGTGTCACGGCAAAGCTGCGCGAATACACCACGCCGGTAAAAAAGCGCTTGTACACGTAATAGATCAGGATGCCCATGGCGAGCGCCACGAGCAGCGACAGGCCAATCTTGGCAGGGTCGACCTGGCCAAACGCCTCCAAGACGGAGTTCTTAAAAAAGTCCCTGGTGCTCATGGTCTAAATATCCCCTCGGTTCTCAAAATCCGATTCCCAGTAATTAAATCCGCGCAGGTAGGCGGTCTTGTCATAACACAGGCAGTACTTAGAGACCGCCGTGAGTTCGGCCGCGCCCGGCGGCACCATATCGCGCACCAGCTGCGGACAAAACTCCGTAAACTTGACCTCCATCACCAGCTTGCCGGGCTCCAGGACCGGCAACGCGGGCAGCGTCGCGTCAAAGATATCGAAGCTTCCCACCGCGGCACGCACGTTCATGTCAAACGTAATGCGCACGGTGCCCTCATCCATCACCCACGGCTCGCGCTCGTAGTCCACGATGGTCCGCGGGCGCATCATGTTGCAGATGCACTCGATGTAGAACTCGCGACAGAGCGGATAGGTGCTCCTCAGCAAAAAGCCGTAGTCGCCAGCCAAAATCTGCTCAAACTCGCCGCGCGTAAGCGGCGCGTCCTCCTTGTAGATCCAGCTGCCGTACTTCTTTTTGCGCTCGAGCTTAATCACCTTGTCGCTGCCGTTATAGATGCGCACGCGATACTTTTTGCGCATGAGAATGCCGGCGTCTTTTTCCTTGTAGGCCGAGTTGCAGTAGTCGTCAAAATACAGGCTGCGAATAGTGTAACCGCCCGCCCGCGCATGCTTGTCCAGCTTAAACACCGGCGCCATGCGACAGGCAAGCGCAGCGTGCTCGCCCTCGTTAATGAGATATTTGAGCTCGTGGCGGTAACGCTCCTGCGTGGTACGCACAGGCGGGGCCGCCAAGCGCTCAAGCAGCGCGCTAGCCCTCCTCATACGTATCCTCCACGACTTTACCGCCGTCTTGCACGTAAAAGCACTTCATGCCGTAGTGCTTGCCGTCGTCGGTCACATAGTAGTCAAACGCATCTTGCCTATAACCGTCGGAGTTGGTGGCACGCACGCGCACAAAATACTGGCCGGTATCGGGCGCATCGCAGATCACCTCGGGAAGCAGCACGTCCTCACCCTTAAAGACCACGTCGCTAATGGCATAGTCACGCGCAAGCTCCACGGTGTAGCGAATGTCGCGCGACTCAAAGTCGTAGGACGCATCCCAGTTAATACGCAGCTTACCGTTATCGATCTGCGGCACGCCGATGTAGAACGGCATGGGCTTTTTAAAACTCTCGCGAAAGCTCTTATAGTTCTCCTCGATCTCGGAGGGAATCGCCGCGGCGATCTGCTCGTATTGGTCCTTGGTGACAGGCAGATGGTCGATATCGGGCGAAGCAAAGACCAGCGATTCAGTAACCTCGCGGTAGTGCTTGATCATCTTGGTCAGGCGAGTCTCGGTCAAATACGAGCGCAAGTCCTTGACGGCACGGTCGAGTTCGCTGCGGAACGACTTACTGCGCAACGCGCGGTTAAACAACACGTTGCCCCAGTAGTTGCTTGCACCGCGCTCCCAGCTCGAGTAGTCCGAAAACCCGGTAAGAGAAAGCTCCAGCTTACGCAGCATGCCATCGTTATCCCAATCTAAAAAGTACCAGGTATTTGAGTTGAGAGGACTGTACAGATAGCAGTTACGGTTCTGCGTATCGCAGTTGCCCGTCAGAATCTGAAACGCCAGCCAATAAACCAGATTCTCAGAATCAAAGTGGGTGTCGAGCACGTCATCGATCTTTTGCGATTCGTCGTTGAGCGCATCGAGCATCTCGATGAGCTTCGTGTGGTCCGAATCGCCCTTAATCTCGAGCATGCCCTCAAAGTTTGCCTGGTTGTAGTCGGGATCGTCGGAAAGTTTAATGGTGTCCTCGTAGCGATGGAAATCAAAGCTGTTCACCTTGTACAGGTGCCCGCTCTTATCCAGGCCATGTGCCTTAAGCGCCGTCTTGTTGAGCTGCTCCACCTGTGTAAACAGGCCGTAGTCCTGAAAGGTATCGTTGGACTTTTCGGTCTGGTCGCACACCCACAGATGCACAAACTGCGTGCGCAGGCCCATCATCTGGGGAATCCCGCGAATAAGGTCGTAGGCCATCTTGTTGCGAAAACGCATACCCTCGCCCATGTGCTTGTTGAGCGCAATCGCGCGCTGTTGGCGCCAGGTACCCTTGCCCTTTTTGAGCTCCACCTTGTAATTCTTTTGCGAGTTGTTGCTCGATGTCTGACCGCGCACCTGCACGGTGGCATTGGGCGCTTCCTCGCCATAGCCAACCTCGCCGGCCACCGGGCCGTCTTCGTCGCCCAGCTGCAGCAGGCCCATAACCTGATAGCGCGTCACGCCCATGTCGGCATAGTCATACACCGAGTACGTGTTGATCTCGGCCCAGCTGTGGTCGGTGTTCTCGGAGCTGTTGCCGCGTGAGACCGTCAGGTACATGGTCACAATACCCGAGTCGTCGTAGACCTCGTACAGCTCATCTTTATCGCGAAGATGCTTGGACTGATCGGAGGCCTCGGCCTTTTTAATCTTGTCCTGCTTTTTGACCTTTTTGGTCGAGGAGTCTTCCTGCACCGAGCAGCCCGAAAGCAACAGCGCACCGGCAGCCGCCTCAAACAGGCGACGGCGGGACATCATTCTATCGGTCATCAGAACATCCCCAATGGTTGCGATACACGTGAACTACTGCGCGCTCAAACGCGCCATATGGCTCACCCTTATGGCGACCTTCCTCATAGCGCTGCTCGGCACGGTCGAGCAAGCGGCCCAGCTGTGTAAAGCGACCCGTTTTGTCGGTCGCCACAATGGGCTGCTGGCTCAGGATACGATACGGCAAGTTGGCGGTATAGGTATCGAGCCGCAGAAGCGCCACGATAAAAAACACCGCTGCACCCAACAAAAAGCCAAAGCCGTAAAACTGCTGCGGCAAAAGCAACGACACGGCAGTCGCCAGCCCGGCCACACCGGCAAACAGCCCCGATGCCATCACGGCCCCCTTGTAGTCGGTAAAGTACAGCAAGATGAGCATCACTGTATTGCCCACGGCATACAGGCCAAAGCCCACGCACAGCGTGCGGAAATACCCGTGCATCAGGTTGTTGAAGCCCAGTGGCAGGGCCGAGAGCACCGTGGTCTCGAGCGAGATGACCGCTGCCGTCACAAACAGCTGCTTGAGCGCGCAAAACCGCAGCTCCCGGTTGAGCGTGGCGAGCATTTCCTCCTCGGCCACCACGATGTCGCCCACCACGCCACCGTCGTTAAACAGGCCGTAGTAGTCGCGGTAGCGCGGATAGAAGTTGACTTCGACCGACACCACAAAGTTGACGGTCGTGACCAGAATGGTCAAAAACGCGATGAGCGCCGGCACATCATGATAGGGCGCGCCGTAAAACAAGCCCTTGACCTGCACGCCAATGGGCCCTGCCCAAATAATCACCAGGTGCGCAAAGAGTCCCAAGTTGGTAAACAGGCCCGTGAGCGCCAGCGGCATAAACTGGTCGAGCCAGCGCAAAAAGAGCCAGGGGCTGCGATCGCTCTGAGGAAAATACCGGTAGAGCAGCACCACGTCCCAGACGAGCATGACGCCGTAGCCCACGGCGATCGAAGCCAGCAAACTCTCCACCGGCGGCAGGCCCAACGTCAGCGCAACAAGCGCGCATACGCAAGCCACGGCAATCGCGCAGGCAAAACTATACAGAATGCCGCGGTAGTCCTTAATAGCCGTGAGGTAGCTCATGCCGTTCCAGTTGACGATCATAATGTTGAAGAGCCACAGGCACAGCAGCCCCTGCAGCAGCGTGGCGCCCGAGAACAGCAAAAAGATGCCGTAAAGCACGGTCCCTACGACGAGCATGATGGCGTTGGAGCCCCAAAACGAGGGCAAGACCTCTTCTTCGCGCTCGGCAAACAGCATGTCGGCCAGAAAGCGCGTGACCGGCATGGAGAAAAAGCTTGTGAGGGTGAGCGAGGCCAGCAGCGTATAGGTCACCATGCACACCAGCAGATCCTGGTTGGCGCGTCCCACGCCCCACAGACCGCACAGCACCAAGATGCCCACCTGCAGCAGCACGCCCAGCAGCATGGGGCCCGTGCACACGATGCCGGCGTAGCCATAGGCGCGCATCGTGGCAAACAGGCCCTTGCGCTTAAACAGGCGTTTGAGCTCAAAACCGATTCCGGCCACCGACTACTCCCCCTCCCTTGGCAGGTCAAACGCGCGCGCCGTCTCGTCGTACAGCGCGCGATAGTTGGCGAGCATCTGCTCGTGTAGGTAATAGGTCGCCACGCGACGCTGGCCGCGCTCCCCCATTTCCAGGCGGCGGGCACGGCTCGCGCACATGCGCTCCATAGCATCGGCCAGACCCTTGCGATACATGGGCGGGCTCACAAATCCGGACACGCCAAAGTCGTCGCCGGGGGCGCCCTCAAGCAGCTCGCGGCAGCAGCCGACCTCGGTCGTCACGCAGGGGCGACGCGCGCCCAGCGATTCCAACACGCTCAACGGCTGGCCCTCCGAGATGCTCGTCAAAATGGTAAAGTCGAGCTTTTCCATGTACTCGACCACGTCGACGCGACCGGTAAAGATCAAGTCACGCACACCCAATGTCTCTACCAGCGCATGGCACTCGGCGCCATATTCCTCGTCGTCCACGCCACCCATAATATGCAGGCGCACGTGCGGCAGGCGCTCATGCAACTCAAAGAAGGCGTAGATCATGGTCTTGACGTCCTTGATGGGCGCCAGGCGCACCACCGCGCCAATGTCCACCCAGCCGTCATCGGGCTTTAAGGGTATGTCCTTAAAGCGATCGAACTGGATGCCGTTGGGGATGACCAGGCATTTATCCGCATCGCAGCCCATGTCGATCTGCGTCTTGCGGGCGTTATGGAACAAACTGGTCACGCGGAAGGCGCGACGATAGATCTCCTCCGAAAGCAGGTAGAAAAAGCGAATCCAGCGGTCCTTAAACGACGGCACCACCCAGTCGGCGCGAATGATCTCCTCCTCGCGCTCGCGCGTGTAAATGCCGTGCTCGGTCAGCAGCACCGGCGCATGGTGAACGCTTGAGCCCAGGCAGGCGAGCAGGCCACCGTAGCCGGTCGAGATGGCATGGTACACATCGGCCACCGGCACCTCGCTGCCCAGAAGGTAGAGCACGGGCAGCAACATGGAGCGCATGGTGTGGAATGCATCGGCAAAGGGCGTGTAGGGATACTCGGCCAGGCACACGTCGCGAAAGATATCCATAAACGTGCGGCTCTGCAAAAACGAGAGCGGATGCACGCGACGGCGGTGGAAGATATCGAATAACACGTCCCAGTCCGGATTGGAGAGCGACACCAGACGGCGTAGCGCCTCGCGTTCACGGTCGTTAAAACTGGCTTCGTGCTGCTCACCCGAAAGCCGCAGGGCATCGTCCAGGAACACCTCGTGCACCTCGACCACGTTGCCGGGCAGCTCGTAGACAAACTTGCCGCGGTCGGCAGCATGCGCGCCGATCACCCACAGCACAAACTCGTGCTCGGGCATGGCCTGGATATAGCCATGCATCCAGGTAGATACGCCGCCGTGCACATAGGGGTAGCAACCCTCGAGTACCAAGCAGATTCTCATTTGTCGCCACCCTCCTTGCGCTCGATCGTCACAGTCTTATCATTTGCCTTGAGCAGATACAGATTGCCCGTAAGGTGCGTCAATTCGCCACCCGTGACTGCACCCGGCTCGCCGTTGTTGGCGCGGAACATGAGCCACGCCTCGTCGTGGAAATTGCCCAGGCTGAGCGTCCAGGCATCCACACTGGTATCCACGCTCACCGTAACCGACGAAAAGCGTTGGATGGCACCGGAGCACTCCGACGCCGTCTGGTGCCGCAGATCGGGCGCCGACTTGGTAAGCCAGTCCAGGTAGTCGGTCAGGCCGCCCTTGTAGACCTCCCAGCCCTCCTTGGCTCCGCGATCGGGGTCCAAGAGGTCGTCCGGGTGCATAAAATGCGTACTCACGTAGTGCATGTTGAGCTCGGACACGGCTGCCAGACGCATATAGGAATCGTTGACCATGCCGCCCGAAACAATACGTGGCTGCTCCACAATGCCATCGCTCGCCACGCCAAACTCCTGCACGTACGGCAGGTCGGTGCCATCCTCAAAATACGTACTGGCAATGGTCTTAATGCGCGGAACATCGGTACCGATAAGCTTGCGAGCGCGGGCCGAAAGGATATTCGACGGCGGCACGTAAACCGAGCCATGAGCATTGGGCAGGACCTCGTCCTGAAACGCGATAAGTTCGTTGAGCGAAGCGACGAGCGTCTCTTTGTTCTTCCAGGTCTTGTAGACGTACAGCGTGCCGTAGTCGGTGTCCCAGAGCGCCAGAGGCTGATGGTTGTAGCCGTGAAAGCCCAGCTCACCGCCCATCTGCAGCAGCATGCCACCAAAATAGCGGAACTGCGTGGTATCGGCCTGTCGCGCGGGCTCGGTCTGGTTGACCGCGTCCTCGTAGTTTTCGATCATCACGCCGGTATAGCGAATGCCGTATTTTTGCGCGAGCTTTTGCAGATCGGGCCACCAGACCTTGGTGTAAAAATCGGCAATGGAAAGGCCGTAGTCACGCTT
>CABUKY010000054.1 GCA_902492185.1 uncultured Collinsella sp. | reverse complement strand
CTAGCAGCATCTATGCCCCCGCGAACGGCTCGGCTCCGCGCCCGCCACTCGCAAACGAACTTTAAACGCACGAGGGTTGGCCATGCCGCTTTTCTCGCAACATACCGCCCGGTTCTCGCCGGACGTTCCTTTGGAGGGCACCAGCTCTCGCGAGCTGCTCAAGCGGTACCAGCCGCTCGAGACACTTGCGACCGGCGGTTTTGGCTCCATCGAGATCTGCCGCGACACGCACCTGCGCCGCCGCGTCGCCATTAAACGCATCCCCCTTATCAACGGCTCCGGCATGCCCGCCAGCGACATCATGGATGTCCTGCGCGAGGCGCACACCGCCGCCATGCTTCAACATCCCAACATCGTGCAGGTCATCGACTTTACGCACGACACAGCCTATGCCTACCTGGTTATGGAATATGTCGATGGCATGTCGCTGGCCGAGTTTTTGCACCGCGTGGACGGCCACTCACTTACCTTTGACGAGGCCGCGGCTATTGCCGATGCCCTGGGCCAGGCGCTCACCTTCGCCCATAGTAATGGCGTACTCCACCTGGACATTAAGCCCGCCAACGTGCTCATCGACCACTCGGGCAATGTAAAGCTCACCGACTTTGGCATGGCGCGACTGTCGTCCGCCGGTGGCTTTGGCGGCTCACGCGGCGGCACCATCGGCTACATGCCGCCCGAGCAGCTCGATATCGAGACCGGCACGGTCGACGAGCGCGCCGATGTCTTTGCCCTCGCCTGTGTGATCTACGAGGGCCTGTGCGGCAGCGCTCCCTTTATGGCGGCCACGCCCGCCGACTCGCTCGACCGCATCATCGGCGGCGCCACCTATCCCAGCGAGCTGATACCACACTTTCCCCCGGGAGCCGAGAGCGCGCTCATGAGCGCGCTCTCCCCCATGCCGCAGGACCGCCCCAACAGCATCGAGGCATTTTGCGACCAGCTCCTTGCCGGTCTGGGCAGCGTACGCGAGGGCCGTCGCAGCCTGGAGCAAATGGTTGGCGAGCTTTCGGATGACGAGCAGGAGCTCGACGATATCGAGCCGTCGCACTACGAGGACGACGCCATCGAGGTCGACCCCGCACTCGGCTGGGCGGGCACGCGCTGGAGCCATGCGCGCGACTACACCATGCGCACTATCTCGGCGCTAACGTGCGGCACCTTTAGCTTTTTGCTGATGCAAACGGCCGGGGTCGCGGCGCTTCCCGGCCTGGTCATTGCGGCCATCGCGATCGGAGCGGCGGCTGGCCTGGCCCCCCAGATTGGCTCGGCCATCTCGGCTGTGGGCTTTTTGGTGCTCATGGCCAACGCCACCATGCAGGCACAGGGCATCCTGTCGATGCTGCCCGTCGCGGTGATCTTTGCCGCCGCCATGTCCGGTTGGTGGATCGCCTGGGGTCGCACCGAGACTGCCGCGAGCGCCACGCTCACCTGTGCACTCGCGCTTGGCTGTCTGACCGGCAATACCTTCCTGGCAGCTGGGGTCGCCGCCGGCGTCGCGTCATTTTGGCTCGGCCCGGCAAGCGCCGCCGCGGCAACGGGCATGGGCGCGCTTTTTGCCCGTCTGGCCACGGTCGCGCTTTCAGCCGGAGGCGTGCTGGGGCTCGGTAACGTTGCCGCAGCGCTGGGAGACCCGCTCCTTTGGGCCGCCTTTGTGCTGGTCGCGGCAACTGCCTCAGCGTCATCCGCGCTGCTCAATGCCCATGCCAAGCGTGCCGATCAGGGCTCAAACCTTGCCGCAATCGCCGCCATCGCTGTCACCGGCATCGGCTGCGCAGCGGCGTCCTGTCTTGCACACCATATGGAAATTGCCAGCCTTGCAGCCGCGGTCGTCGCCAAGGCGGCGGTTGCGGGAACCCTATCCTCTATAATCGTTGGGATATGCCTATATTTGCTCGGATACCAAAGAACCTATACGGAGAGTGATCTTTCGTGAACTTCCTGAACATCTTCGAGGACCACGTGGCCGGCATCTTCGGTGCCACCCGTGCCCCGTTCTCCTTTAAGAAGCTTGCCAAGCAGGCCGCTCGCGACATGGAGGATCAGACTTTGGTGATCAACGGCGTCAACACGGCGCCGGCACTCTATACCATCCTTATCGCCGCCGACGACGATCCCATGCTCGCCCCGTTCTACCCCGAGCTTTCGCGCGAGGTCCGCGAGTTTGTGAAGGCGCAGGCCGAAAAGCGCCGCTATGTCTTTGTCGGCGAGCCCCTCGTGCGCTTTATGATCGATCCGCAGCTGCGCGCCGGCAAGTTCTCGGTCTTTGCCGAGAACGTCGATGCGCCCACGCTCGGCCGCCTGTACGAGGAAGAGCGCGCCTACCAAAACGGCCTGGGACAGAACAACTCCGCGGCAAGCCGTGCCGCCAGCGCCCCGCGCGCCGGCCAGCAGCAATTTGCTGCCCCGCAGCAGCAGCGCCCCGCCGCCATGCCCCAGCAGCAGCCGACGCCTCGCGCCGCCGCTCCCGACCCGCTTGCCGTGGCAGACCCCTTCGCGCCTAGCGTCCCCGACCCCGCCGCAGCACCCATCCCGGTGCCGCAGACCGTCTCGCGCGACGCGCTTGCCGGCATGGGCGGAGCCGCCGCGACCGGTGCCGCCGTGGGCCTAGGCGCCGCAGCCGGCATCGCCTCCAACATGGCGAGCACTCGCGCCCCGCAGCGCCCGCTCGCCCAGCTCGTCGACGTCGTGAGCGGCGAGAGCCATAGCATCACCTCCGCACAGGTGACCATCGGTCGCGAGCGCTCAGTTTCCGACAT
Source organism: uncultured Collinsella sp. (assembly GCA_902492185.1). GTDB lineage: Bacteria > Actinomycetota > Coriobacteriia > Coriobacteriales > Coriobacteriaceae > Collinsella. The sequence goes on along the minus strand of CABUKY010000054.1, from coordinate 7,899 downwards.
TGCCCTGCGCGACCCCAACGTGTCGCGCCGCCACGCCCAGCTCACCTTTACGGGCTCGGATTGGTCGATCGAGGACCTCAATTCCACCAACGGCACGCTCGTCAACAACCGCCGCATTACGCGCTGCCCGCTGCGCAACGGCGATCTGCTGACGTTTGGCCTGAGTACCTTTGAATTTAGGGGATAGTCGCTTATGAACATCGATATCGTCCTTTTTGCAGGCCGCATCGTCCTGGTCGCCCTGCTCTATATCTTCCTGTTCGCCGTCATGAAGACCGGTGTGGGGCTTGTGCGCGGACAGCGCCGCGACTCGGCCATCTGGACGATCGATGTGGACAAGGGTCCGCGCGGTATCCGCGGCATCCACGTAGACATGCTCGGCCCCGTCATCGTCGGCCGCTCGCCGTCTTCGGACATCTGCATCAACGAACCGTTTGTCTCGGCCTCGCATGCGCGCTTTTCGCTGCAGGGCCCGGCGCTCATCATCGAGGACCTCAACTCGCTTAACGGCACGCTCGTCAACGGCCGCCAGCTCGTGGAGCCCGCGACGCTGCGTGAGGGCGACGAAGTCCAGATTGGCGACGTGGTCATGAAGGTGAACCGTCGATGATCGACGAGGAGAACAAGTCCGCAACTATGACCGAGGCACCGGCCGCCGCCACAGCTGCGCCGGCCCACGCCGCTCCGGCGGGCTCCGCACCCGTGGAGCCCGAGGACACCGTGTTCTCCCTGCCTCTTTCGCATGTAACGCATGATATTTCGGATCTCGCCGATAACGAGGACGAAGAGGATGCCGCAGCGGCGCCCATCGGCGCACATGCTGCGGAACAGCCCACAGCGCCCGAAGCAGCCCCGGCGCCGGCTCACTTTGCAGAGCCCGTCGCCGCGGCAATCAACGAGAGCGCTGCGGTGTTTGCGGCACCCGAGCCCGCCGCGCCGGCGTTTCCCATAGCCCCGGCATCCGAGGTTGCGCCCGCGTCTAAGCCGGCGCCCGAGGCGGGGACATCCCCCGAGGACGGCCCTGCACCCAAGACCCCGCAGCCTGCGCCCGCAAGCGAGTCCGATGCCGTGGCCGAGCCCGCCGCCCAGTCGCAAAACACGCCCGCGCCGTCGCACTTTGCGACGCCCGAGCCTATAGACGTCAGCCCGCAAGATGACGAGTCGACCGCCCGCGTGTCCGAGGAGCCCGACTCCCCGGACACCGGCGATTCCGAATCAAACGCCGAGACCGACACCGTCTCTCCCGGTGACACTGCCGAGATCGACGTTGCCGCCGTTGAGGCCAAGCTCAAAGACCCCGGCTCGACCATGAGCTTTGAGCCCCTGACCGAGGAACGCATCGAGACCGACTCGACCTATGATGCCGGCACCACCACGCAACTCATGTGGGGCGCCCGCTCTGACGTTGGCTGCGTGCGCCCGCACAACGAGGATTCCTACCTGGTGCAGTCGCCGCTCTTTTGCGTATGCGACGGCATGGGTGGTCACGCTGCCGGCGAGGTAGCCTCTTCCATCGCCGTCGAGACTATTGCCAAGACGGCCCCACAGTCCGCCGACGCAGCACGCCTGGCCGCAGCCGTCGAGGCAGCCAACGCCGCCGTAATCGAGGCGGCCCTGAACGGCCTGGGCAAGCCAGGCATGGGCTGCACAGCCACCTGCGCCTACATCGAAAACGACACGCTCGCCATCGCCCACGTGGGCGACTCTCGCGCCTATCTGCTCCACGAGGGCACGCTCATCCGCGTGACCCGCGACCACTCCTACGTGGAGGAGCTCGTGGACGCTGGCGAGATCACGGCAGACGAGGCTCGCGTCCACCCCAACCGTTCGGTCATCACCCGTGCGCTGGGCTCGGACCCCGCCATGTATGCCGACCACTTCACCCTGCATATCGAGGAAGGCGACCGCCTGATCCTGTGCTCCGACGGCCTTTCGAGCATGATTCCCGATAGCGATATCGAGAACATCGCCACGCAGTCCTCAACCGCGCAAATCTGCGTCGACAACCTAGTGGACGCGGCGCTTGCTGCCGGCGGCCACGACAACGTGACCGTAGTAGTCGTTGACCTGGTTGACGATGGCGTTATGCGCGAGGCGCAACGCGTGCGTCGCCGCAACGTTACTATCGCCGCCATCCTGGCCCTCGTCTTTGTGCTGGCAGCTGGCATCTGGGCCTACACGGGTGTCACCGGCTCGTACTACCTGGGTACCTACCAGGGCAATGTCGCCGTCTGGCGCGGCCTGCCCGGCAAGCCACTCGGACTCAAGCTCCACTGGCTCGAAAGCGAAACCAGCATCAAGCTGTCCGACCTGCCCGAAGACACGCAAAACCGCCTCAAGGCGGGTATTCCGCAAACAAGTGTCGACGATGCGCAGGACACGATATCCAAGTACCGCCACCAGATCGACGAGGAGCAGACCCGCCAGGTGATCGACGCGCAAACGATTCGCGACAACACCAATCAGGGATCGACCTCCGAATCAGATTCCGAGAAAACCGCCGAACAGTCCGCCGAGGCCGAAGCCTCCGATAAGAATTAGAAAGGGAGTGCCGCTTATGAGTCGCCGCAACACCGAGCTGCTCTTGCTCATCGCCTCGGCGTTCCCCGTCATCCTGCTGTATGCGATGTACGTCCTCACCGCGGGCGCTGCCATCTCCTTTGAGACGCTTGCCGTACCGATCGGCCTCTTTGCCGCCTTTGCCGCGGCCCACATTGCCGTGCGCATCTTGGCGCCCGGTGCCGACCCCGCCATCCTGCCCATTGTCTTTGTGCTTTCGGGCATCGGCATCACGTTCGTGACGCGTCTCGCCCCCGCTCTCGCCATCTCACAGCTCATCATCCTGTTTGTCTCGGTGGCGCTCATGGTGGGAACGCTTGCACTAGTCAAAAACCTCGACGTGGTCATGCGCTACAAGTACACCTTTGGCATCATCGGCATCATTCTGCTGATGCTGCCTATCTTTATCGGCACCACGATCTCGGGCTCCAAGCTGTGGATTCGCATCGCGGGCTTTACCATCCAGCCCGGCGAGTTCGCCAAGGTCTTTATCGTCCTGTTCCTGGCCGGCTACCTGGCCGAGAACCGCGAGCTGCTCTCCATCTCCAACCGCAAGATTCTGGGCTTTAAGATCCCTCGCCTGCGACTGCTGCTGCCGCTGTTTGCCGTGTGGGGTGTGTGCCTGCTCGTCGTCGTCTTCGAACGCGACCTGGGTTCGGCCGTGCTGTTCTACACCATCTTCTTGCTGATGCTCTACGTTGCCACGGGGCGCTTTTCGTATGTCGTTATCGGCCTTGCGCTCTTAGCCGTTGGAGCCGTGGGCGCCTACAAGTTCCTGTCTCACGTTCAGGTGCGTTTCCAGGTATGGCTCGATCCGTTTAAGGACGCCCAGGGCCAGGGCTACCAGATCGTCCAGTCGCTCTTCTCGCTTGCCGATGGCGGTCTGGTCGGTGTTGGCATCGGCAACGGCATGGCCAACAACATCCCTGTCGTCGAGTCCGACTTTATCTTCTCGGCTATCGGCGAGGAGATGGGCCTTTTGGGCGGCGGCGCCGTGCTCATCCTGTTTATGCTCTTTGCCGTGCGTGGCCTCACCACGGCTGCCCGCGCTAAATCCGACCTCGCCGCCTTTAGTGCCACAGGCCTTACGGCCGCCATCAGCTTCCAGGCCTTCTTGATCGTTGGCGGCGTAACCCGCCTGATCCCGCTGACCGGCGTCACCCTGCCCTTTATGAGCCAGGGCGGCTCCTCTCTGCTGGCGAGCTTTATCATCGTCGCGCTCCTGCTGCGCGCCGGTGACGAGGCGACCGGACGCGAGGCCGAGCTTACCGGCACCGGCACCATGGCCGCCATCACCGATGATCAGGTCGCATCTGCCGCCGCCCCGACGGGCACGCGCTTTGCCACCTCGTCTTCCTACGGCAGCGGCAGCCATTCCATCGGCTCGCGTATGCGCCGTCGCCTGCTCGACACGCCTGAATCCGGTGTGCTCGGCCGCGTTGCGCTCGCCAACCGTCTAACCCGTGCGGTGCTCGCCTTTACGGCGCTGTTCGCCATCCTTATCGGCAACCTCACCTATGTCCAGGTCATCAAGGCCAAGGACTATCAGGACATGCCGACCAACAACCACACCATCGCCCGCTCCAAGTACATCCAGCGCGGTTCCATCATCACGTCCGACGGCGTGACGCTGGCCGAGTCGCTGCAGCAGGAGGACGGCACCTACGTACGCTCCTACCCCAACGGTAACCTGGCAGCGCACGTGGTTGGCTATGTGAGCCAGCAGTATGGCACCACCGCCATCGAGAGCGTCATGAACGACACGCTCACCGGCTCTAAGGATTACTCCAGCTGGAACAACGCCATCGCGTCGCTCGCGGGCCAGACCCAGCCGGGCAACACCGCCAAGCTCACCATCGACTCGCGCATCCAGACGGCTGCTGAGCAGGCGCTGAAGGGCTTTAAGGGCGCTGTAGTGGTCATCGACCCGCGTACCGGCGCGGTGCTTGCATGTGCCAGCTCGCCCACCTACGACAACACCAACATCGATGCCCTGCTGCAGACGGGCGGCGGCGAGGACGGCTCCATGTACAATCGCGCCATGGACGCGCTGTACACGCCGGGCTCAACGTTTAAGGTCGTTACGCTTTCCGCGGCACTCGAGACCGGTACCGCCAGCCTTACCAGCACCTACCAGGCGCCCGGCTCCATGGACATCGGCAACGCACCGGTCACCAACTATGCCAACGAGAGCTACGGCACCATCAGCCTGCAGCAGGCCTTTGCCGTGTCCTCCAACGTCGTCTTTGGCCAGGTGGCAAACGAAGTTGGCGCAAACACGCTCGTACAGTTTGCCAACGCCTTTGGCTACGGCCAAAAGCTCGGCCAAGACCTGACCTCCGCGGCCTCCATCATGGCCGACCCGTCGCTCATGACCGAGTGGGAGACCGCCTGGGCCGGCGCCGGCCAGCCTGTCGGCATGGACCATACGCCCGGCCCGCAGACCACCGTCATGCAAAACGCCGTGATTGCCGCCGCCATCGCTAACAGCGGCGTGGTCATGGACCCGTACTTTGTAGCCCAGGTACTCGCCCCGGACGGAACCGTGGTCAAGACCACGCAGTCCCGCTCGCTTGGTCAGGCCGTCAGCTCCGCCACGGCCGACCAGGTCAAGCAGGCCATGCTTGCCGTCGTCCAGTCCGGCACCGGCACCGATGCCCAAATCCCCGGCGTCAAGGTCGCCGGCAAGACCGGCTCGGCCGAGACTGGCGGCACCAACGTCAACTCGATGTTCGTTGGCTTTGCACCTTACGATTCACCCACGGTCGCCATCTCGGTGGCCTTGGAGGATTTCGACAAGCATGACGTCAAGGCCGCTAAGATCGCCGGTATCGTCCTGACCGCGGCGCTTGCCGCACAGGGAGCGTGATGCCCATGATCGAATCGGACACCCGAGGCGCGCCGCGGCCTAAGGGTTAGCGGCAACGCGTCACACGGCCCCAGCGGCCACATCGTAGGTACTACACACATCGTTGAGCGAATAGTTATGTTAGGAGCAGGAATGGAACAGAGGGTCCTCGGGGGAAGATACCTCCTCAAGGATAAGGTGGGAACAGGCGGCATGGCGACCGTCTACCGTGCACAGGACCAGGTTCTCGACCGCACGGTAGCCGTCAAGATCATGCTGCCGCAGTATGCTGGCGACGCGACCTTCGCTGCACGCTTTAAGCAGGAGGCCCAGGCAGCAGCCGGCCTCTCCTCCCCCTATATCGTGGGCGTCTACGATTGGGGCAAGGACGGCGACACCTATTACATCGTCATGGAGTACCTGCGCGGCACCGACCTTAAGAGCGGCATCAAGAGCCACGGCGCCCTCGACCCCAAGAAGGTCGCCCAGATCGGCTCGCAGATCAGCTCCCCGCTTTCGGTCGCCCACAAGCACGAGATCATCCACCGCGACATTAAGCCGCAGAACATCATGGTGCTGCCCGACGGCAACATCAAGGTGATGGACTTTGGCATCGCGCGCGCCAAGAACAGCCACCTCACGCAAGACAACAACGTGCTGGGAACCGCCCACTACGTCAGCCCCGAGCAGACCCGTGGTCAGGACCTCGGCCCCACCTCGGATATCTACTCGCTGGGCGTCGTGATGTACGAGTGCGCCACTGGCCGCGTTCCCTTTGACGGTGACGACGCTATCTCGGTCGCACTCAAGCAGGTCAACGAGCTGCCTATTCCGCCAAGCCAGATCAACTCCGGTGTCGACGCCGACCTTGAGCGCATCATCCTCAAGTGCATGGAGAAGGACCCGGCAAACCGCTTCCAGACCGCCGACGAGCTTCGTCAGGTGCTCAACAGCTACCTGTCGGGCCGTGCCGTCAACGTCTCGGAGCCCACGCGCATCATCGGCGCCCCCGGTGAGCTGGGCGCCACCAAGACTCGCGAGCTTTCCGATCAGACGCGCGCCATGGTGCGTCCCGTCTCGGGCGTGAGCGGCCAAAATACCGCCCGTAGCTCGGTTTCGGGCTCCACCGGCTCCTACGAGGTCGAAAAGCCCAAATCCAACAAGAACAAGATCATCGCCGCCGTGGTGGCAGCCGTTGCCGTCATCGGCATCGTGGTGGCCTTTGCCACAGGACTCTTTGGCGGCGAGCAGGTCACCGTGCCCGATGTGCTGGGCAAGGACCAGCAGACTGCCGTCGAGCTGATCAAGGAAGCCGGCCTCGAGGTCGGCACCATCGACCAAAGCTACAACGACGATGTCGACGAGGGCAAGGTCGCCGAGCAGACGCCCAACGGCAACACCAAGAAGACCAAGGGCACCAAGGTGAACCTGGTAATCTCCAAGGGCCCCAAGCCCTCCGAAAAGGTTGAGGTTCCCAAACTTGTCGGCCTGACCAAGGACCAAGCAGAAGCCGCACTGGCAAGCGTTGGCCTGAAGGGCAACGCCTCCGAGGAGGCCAACGAGGCTGATGAGGGCCAGGTCTTTGAGCAGGGCACCGAAGCCGGTAAGGAAGTCGCGAAGGGCACGACCATCTCGTACAAGGTCTCGAGCGGCCCGGATACCACGTCCGTCCCCGACCTGACCGACATGACCGAGGCCCAGGCGCGCAACGCCCTCGATATGGCAGGCTTTGGTGTCGACGTGAGCTACCAGGAGAACGACTCGGTTACCGAGGGCACCGTGATCAGCTGGAACCCCAGCGGCAAGCAGAAGCCCGGCGCCACGATTACCGTCGTCATCGCCAAGAAGTCCGGCAAGGCCACCGTCCCGGGCAACCTGTACGGCAAGAGCATTTCCGCCGCCGTTACCGCGCTCAACAACGCCGGCTTCTATAACATCGGCTTCTGTGACCAGAACGGCAATCCCGTGAGCGGTAACGAGGATGCCACCGTTACGGGCGTCTCCCCCACCGGCAAGCAGTCCACCGACAGCACGATCACGCTGACGGTCGCACTTTCTGGCTCGGGTTCGGGCTCTGGCTCGGGCACGGGTGACGATTCCGGTACGACCAACTAGTCGCCACCCCACCGTTCATCACGGCTCTCGTCGCAAACATATTCGCTCACAGGCGCCCGCTTGCTCCCCCAGCAAGCGGGCGCTTCGTTTTTGACATGGCATTGAACCAGAAGAGCCCGGCACCGTAGCGGTACCGGGCTCGATATTCCTCTGGTGCCCCCGGGCGGATTCGAAAACTCCCCCCCGCGGGGAAATTGGTGACGCGGGTGTCGACGGCTCGAATCCACCGCCCACTACGAACCGTATGTCGCATAAAGGAAAAGGCCAGGCAGCAACAGCGCCTGACCTTAAAAATATCATGGTGCCCCCGGGCGGATTCGAACCGTCGACACCCGCTTTAGGAGAGCGGTGCTCTATCCCCTGAGCTACGGAGGCAT
>CABUKY010000053.1 GCA_902492185.1 uncultured Collinsella sp. | reverse complement strand
ACGGAGAGCACATTAAGTGCTCTCCGGCTCGTGCGGAACTCGCGATCGACCTTATATATTTGCCCTCCCCGGGGCTCCCGCACATCGGGACCTCGGTTGGGTTCAATCCCTTTGGCAGTCGCTTCGCTTCTGCCCTACTTTGCTGGTGCGACGGTTTGGCGTTGGATCGGTTCTTTCTGATATATGCTGGTTGCGGCTCTTCTTTTGGGAGGGGCCGCTTTTTTGTTGCTAGGAGGTTGGCCCGTGGTTGATGGGGATGCTCGTTCTGAGCTGCTTTCTGCGGATTGGAATGAGGAATGGATGCGCTTGCAAGCTGGTCGGCGGCGGGCTGATGATTCTTTTGAATGGGATAAACGGGCTCGGCATTTTCGGCCGCTTGAGACTGCTCCGTATGCCCGGGACTTTATGAAGCTGTTGGCGTTAAAGCCTGGCGAGTCGGTGCTTGATATGGGATGTGGGGCTGGGTCGATTGCTATTCCGCTTGCGCAAGACGGACATCCTGTGATTGCTGCTGACTTTTCCCCTGCTATGTTGGGCACGCTTGATGCTGGCATTGAGTACTATGGGCTCGATGATCGCATTACACCACTTGAGCTTGCTTGGGATGATGACTGGGATTTAGTTGGACCGGTCGTGAAAGCGGTAGATGTTGCTTTTGCCAGTCGCTCTGTCACCACGACCAACCTAAAAGGCGCGCTTGCCAAGCTTGATCGTACGGCTCGTCGGCGTTGTGCTGTCACGATGGTCGCCAACTCCAGCCCGCGCTATGACCTGCACCTGATGAATGCCATCGGTGCCTCGGTTACCTGCAGTAATGGCTTTGTGTATGCCTTTAATATCCTCATTCAGATGGGTGCCCTGCCGCAGGTTACGTACTTTGAATCGCCTCGTCGCGATACCTTCGATAGCCTTGAGGCGGGCGTGGCGGACTTCTCCCGCATGCTCGAGCACGGTAACGAGGATAAGATCGACCGTCTGCGCGACTACGTCGCTCAGCATATGATTGAGAATCCCCATGCCGGCGAGCCGGGGCCCAAGGGCGTGCCGCAGGGGCGCTACATGCTCGACCACGTCCGCAAGGTCCGTTGGGCGTTTATTGCATGGGAGCCGGTCTCTTCGGGCCGTCCATAGACCGCTTTCGGCCGCCGTACACGTCCGCCTGTAACCCGCGCAGTTCTTCCGCTCGGCATCCGCATTCTTTTTGAACTGGGCAAACACGCCCCACACCGCGCCGTTCCTGCGCTATCGTGGGACAGCTCACGTAGATTAAGGCCCCATCGCGGGGCGCCCCATAACATAGAAAGCGAGAACCCATGGCACTGACAGGAGCCCAGGTCAAGCAGCTTCGCAGCATGGCCCATCACCTCAACCCCGCCATCATCATCGGCAAGTCTGACATCAACGAGGGCACCGTCGAGCAGACGGTCGCCTACCTGGAGAAGCACGAGCTCGTTAAGTGCTCCGTACTCGATGGTTCCAGCCTTTCCGCCCGCGAGGCCGCCGAAGAGCTCGCCGACCGCTGCCATGCCGAGGTCGTCCAGGTTATCGGCCGCAAGTTCTCGCTGTATCGCGAGTCCTCGCGCAAGGACATCGAGAAGATTAAGCTCGTCTAAGAGCCAACAATCCGGCGAGCCAGCATACATCAAGCTTGCGAGCGTCCGAGCAATTCGGACGCTCATTTTTTATCGCTCGACGAGCACTCGGTTAAGCCTGCCCTCCACCAAGCGCTCGTACAGACGCCGTGTCTCGGGCTCGGGCACGCCATTGACCTGCTCCCTCAGGTGATGCATATGCCCACTGTACAGCTCGATGATATCGCGTCGTCGCCCCGCCGCACCGTAGACGCGCATAGCGCAACGCACCATATCCTCGCGCGCCGTCTCTTGCCGCAGCCCCGACTCCACCAGCCATACCGCCGACTGCAGGTCGTTTTCTTCTAGGGCGGCATTCGCGCCCCGAATCATGCAGTCGATATACTTCGATTCCATAATGCGCCTCATACGCAAAAAGTAGGTGGGATTACAGCCATTGGGAACATACAACGGGCCGGCGTAAAGCTGCTCGATCTTAAGGCACAGCTCGATCAGATGGGGCCCGCGCGCACCCGTGCGATTTCCCAAAACTTCGCGGCTTATCTGATCAAATAACCGCACGTCGGTCTTGACGTAATCGCCGTTAAGCCCAATGCACTCGTTTTGAATCAACACACACGACTTGCCGTCCGGTGTCGGCCCCAAGGCCGAACGCAGGCGCGATATCGTCGAGTACAGATTGTTACGAGCGCTATTGAACTCGGCATGGGGCCACAGCTCCATAGCCAGCGTCTCGCGGTCGACCAGTGCATCCATGCCCAGTGCAAGCCGCTCGGCAAGCGTCGCCGCTTTCTTGCGGCGCCACATCTTATCCGTGATGGGAAACCCGTCGCGCTCGGCGCGAAACGCCCCAAACATGCGGATCTCGATATGACCAATCACATCGGCACCCTCGGCATCGCCGGCCTGGAACAGACGCTCGCCTTCGCCCTCAAAGTCGTCACGCAGCGAATACCGCGACAGCTCGCGCACCGGGAGTTTCTTTCGAATTCTAGCAGCCGGCTCACCCAGACAATGCATCGCAAGACGCGCAAACAGCCGATACGACGGATCCAAAATCCCTGGGCGGTTCATGGACATCCAGGCTGCAAGGTCGCTATCGCGGCCAGCGGAGGCCAAATGCAGCGCCACCATCCAAGCCTCGGCACCACCGACCTGCGTCCGACTCAAATCGAGCAGCTCTGCCTCTTCACGCACCGATACCATCGATGTATTGCGTAAGTACGCCGCGCGCTCTAGCAGCAGTGCGTTGTCGCGTATGTATCCAATCGATTCCTCGGCAAGCCTGAGCACCTGCACCGCACGGAATTTGGCATTGACCGGACGCCCCTCGGCCAGCGACTGCCAGCCTTCCAGTATCAAGCCAAACAACTGGACTTGATTGTCACGCACGCGCACGGCAAAACGGTCGAGCTCATTGAATGCCTGTTCGTCGGTCACCGGCATGCCGGCAAACAGGCGCCGTGCCGATAATACCATGCGCACCCAGATGGCGAGCGCTCGGATTCCACGCGCTTCGAGCGCCTCGAGCGTCAGGGCCATCTCGTCATCACGCTCGTCAGTCCCTGCATACGACCCATCAAATAGCTCCGTCAACATGCGGTCCGCCCGCACAAACGTCCCCGCGATATCGAGCTCACAATCGTAGACCTTATCCGTTTTGAGCCCCGCGAGGATCTCACCACCCTTCGCCCGCTCAGTCAGCCCATGCTTTATCTCGACATGTGCGGACAGCATGTCGAGTGCGGCACAAGACGCCTCACTTTCCAACGCTGTATGGCTTGCCGGAAGTCCCAGACCACTATCTCCATAACAGGCGGCCGTAAACGCGTGCGCCACCTTCCACGACACGGGATCGAGCTCGCAAATCGCTTGCTCGCCCGCATGCTCGATAATTGAGGCCATATACCGCGCGAGCTTTGTATTGGAGACGCTCACCGCCGCCAGATAGATGCCGAGCGCCTCGTCAGGCGTCGGCTCCGATGCCTGACCATCTGCCTCGGTCTTTCCCAGCGCCGCGCGGCAGATATCCCCTCCATGCCCCGTCAGGGCCAGATCGACCCCATACTGCCCGGCAAGCTCCAACACCGCACTGCGGTCCAAAAACGCGTCGGCAAGGTCCATCGCGGTATCGCAGCGCCCCGCTTTAATCAATATACGCGCCGCCCGCACAACGAGTTCGGGGCGAATTTCGGCAACCAGCTTGCGCAATCGCAGGCGTGCATTATCCTCGGTACCCAAGCAGGTAAAGCTCCGGTCTGCCGGATCGACGCCAAAAATGGGATAATCGCGGACAAGATAGGACTGGTCAATCGCCGAAAGCCTAACACCGCAAGCCTCGAGCTCCGAAATATTGCCCTCACCCATTAAGACCATCAAGCATGCCACACTAAACAGGGCGTTGTTCTCGAGCGACGCCAGATCAACAAGTGCCGCACCGTAGATATTGACAATTTCGTTTTCGAGCATCTGGGCAACGTCTCCCTGCCCGTATAGTCCCGACTGCATAGCCGAGACGAGCTCGGGAACGCCCTGCGTAAGCTGATAGAAGTCGAGCGATGTGCTGATCGAAAACGCCGATGCCCACGCCGAATACTCATAGGCATGCACCTTGAGCATCTGCGCGTTGACTTTAATCGAATCGCCCAGTCCATGAATCAGCTGGCGATTCGAAGGACGGCAGCTCATAAAGACCCCGACCCCCATAGCACGCAGGCTTCGGATTCGGTCGATCAGCTCCTCGGTCTCGCTCTGGCTGAGGTTAGGCACGTTATCGATTGCAATCAGGGAGTGCGGCTTGTCCTTAAGCTCTTCGGTAACGACCTCGAGCTGCATAAACACCTCGCGCCCAATGGCGCGGTCTGCCTCGATGATCCGCACGGGACCTCGCGTCGGATCGCTTTTAACCTCTTGGGCATACTGCAGCAACACCGAGGTTTTCCCAAAGCCATCAGGCGCGTAGAGGACTACGATGCCGGCCTTTCGGCCCTTGGCGATAAGTTCGTTCATCAAGCGATCGCGCCGCACCGTATAACTGCTGCCCAGCGGCATAAGCTCGAGGTCGTCCGTATTGCCCAAATCGTTAACCATGCCCGCTCCTCAACTCGACCACATGGACACCGTAACGCTAGACCATATGTATCGCTAGATGAATAGAGCGATGCTACGGTTTAGGATGTTTGTTGGTACGCAAATGGCAAGTTTTTGTTCAGCGTGGTCCGATTGAAACTTATCCCCCAACCAATCAGTCTTTGCGCAGGTCAATGCGCTTGCCAGCTTGTCCCATCCTTTGGCAGTGTACCTCAAATGAGCGCTGTTCAATTGTGTTGCGCAACTCACCTAACGCCAGCTACCGTCTACGACCTTTTCATAGCATTTATGCATAGTATCTGTTATGGAATGAATCATGCTGCACCTGACGCACCCGTCAAGTTCGCGGCAAGATTTTCGTCAAGCACACGGCGCGCGCTCAGCAAAAAGGCCCCCGCAAAGCGGAGGCCTTCGGCAAAGCTATGTCGAGGTGATAGGCTATCGCTACTTGCAGAGCGAAAGGGCGGCCTCGTCGGCAACGACAACGCAGTTGGTGTGCAGTTGCAGGATTGAGGCAGGGCACTGGGGGGTAACCGGACCATAGCACATGTCATGTACGGCCTGCGCCTTGGCCTCGCCGTTGGCGACGACCAGGATCATGCGGGCATACATGATGGTCTGAGTGCCCATGGTATAGGCCTGACGGGGCACGTCGTCGATGCTGTCGAACAGGCGGCTGTTGGCCTGAATAGTGCTCTCGGTAAGGTCGACACAGTGCGTACCCTTGGAGAAGTGGTCATCGGGCTCGTTGAAGCCAATGTGACCGTTGTTACCGATGCCGAGCAGCTGCAGATCAGGGTAACCGACAATCTTGTCGTACTCAGAGCAGGCAGCGGCAGCGTCGGGATTGGAGCCATCGGGCACATGCGTGTTGTTCAGGTCGATGTTAATGTGATCGAAGAAGTTCTCACGCATAAAGTAGTGGTAGCTCTGGGGATCGTCGTGCGAAAGGCCACGATACTCGTCAAGGTTGTAGGTGCTGACCTCGGCAAAGTCAACGTCACCCTTCTCGTACCAAGCGGCGAGCTGCTTGTAGGCGCCAATCGGGGTGGAGCCGGTGGCAAGACCCAGCACGCAATCGGGCTTGAGGATAACCTGGGCCGAGATGATATTGGCGGCCTTGCGGCTCATATCCTCGTAGTCTTTAGCTTTAATGATCTTCATTACGCGTCCTTTCTCGTACAAGAGAGGCAAGGCTCCCTTACAAGCACTTGCCCGCGGCCCGCGTCGGCCGCAACCAACGTGTGCGGCCACCAGGGCGAGGTCGCGTAATGTATATGTCTCGTGTCTACCCGCGTCGAGGCCCCTGCCCGTCCACGGTGACCCAAAGCTGTTTAGCTTCGGACAAATCCCATCTTGCCACGGAGGGCGTCCTCTTTCAAGGGCGCCCTCCGTAAACGTGTTTGAATTGTAGGCTAAAGGCCGAGCGCGCTCACTAGCGCTCGCGAGCGACAATGAGTTGGTCCATCTCCTCGACATGCTCGCCAACGGAGCCCTTGATGCTCGAGAACTCAACGGAGTTGCACACCAAGATAGGAACCGTCACATCGTAACCCTCGGCAGCAATTGCCTCGCGATCGAACTCGATGAGCACGTCGCCCTTATGGACGATGTCACCCACTTGCGCATGTACGGTAAAGTGCTTGCCCTCAAGCTGAACAGTGTCCAAACCAACGTGGATGAGCACGTCTAGGCCATCGACCGTGTTGAGCGCAACGGCGTGTCCCGTGGGAAAAATGGCCTCGACCTTGGCGTCTGCCGGCGCAATCACGCGCGTGCCGGTAGGCTGAATCGCCACGCCCTGGCCCAAAAGGCCGGTGGCAAACGTCTGATCGTTTACCTCGGAGAGCGGAATGACGTCGCCCGAGATGGGAGCATCCAGCGTAAGGACTCGACCACGCATACCAAAAGACCTTAGGACTTTAGTGAACATGCTCCCCCTCGGACATACCAATCAATCAAAATAGCCTTAACAGTTTACCACTTGGCACCCGTTATTGACCATTAGGGAAGTTCGCGCTTGACAACCTCGACGATGTCGTCGACAACACGCTGGGTCAGCTCGTGCGTCTCGGCCTCGGCCATAACGCGAACCAGCGGCTCGGTACCGCTCGGGCGCACCAAGATGCGGCCGCGACCGTTGAGCTCCTTCTCGGCGGCAGCGACGGCGTCCCAAATGGGCTGGCAATCGTCCAGGCCGGCCTTGTTGTCCGAATGCACGTTGACGAGCACCTGCGGGTACTTTTTCATGATGCCGGCAAGGTCGGTGAGGGTGCGACCGGTGCGCTTGAGCACGGCCAGAAGCTGCAGGGCCGTCACCAAGCCGTCGCCGGTGGTGTTGTGCTCCAGGAAGATGATATGGCCGGACTGCTCGCCGCCGATGACGGCACCGTCCTCGAGCATGCGCTCAAGAACATAGCGGTCGCCCACGGCGGTCTGAACCATCTCAAAGCCCTGCTCCTTCATGGCGATGGAGAAGCCCAGGTTGCACATGACGGTCGAGACGATCTCGGAGTTGGCGAGCTTGCCGCGAGCGGCCAGGTCGGAGCCACAGATGGCAAGAATGTAGTCGCCATCGATCTCGTTGCCCTCACTGTCCACGAACAGCACGCGATCGGCATCGCCGTCGTGGGCCAGGCCGATATCGGCGTGGGTGCGCAGCACGAGCTCGCGCAGGGGCTCAAGGTGCGTGGAGCCGCACTCGACGTTAATGTCGGTGCCGCAGTAATCGGTGTTGATGGCGTGGACCGTGGCGCCCAGGCGCTGCAGCGCGGCAGGCGTGGTCTGGCACGAAGCGCCGTGACCGCAGTCGACGGCAACGACCAGTCCGTCGAGCTTAAGGCCGTCGAGCGTGCTGATGGCATGATCGACATAGGCCTTGCGGGCATCCTTCATCTTGATGATGTGGCCCACGCCGGCACCGGTCGGCAGCGTGTCGGCAGCCATGGCCTCCTCGGACATGACCCAGGCGCTAATCTCTTCCTCGACAGCATCGGGAAGCTTCATGCCCTTGCGGCTAAAGAACTTGATGCCGTTGAACTCCGGCGGATTGTGCGAAGCGGAGATGACGATGCCGCCATCGAGCTCGTTTTGAACAGTGAGCAGCGCCACGGCGGGCGTGGGGATAACGCCGCAGCAGTGCGGGCGGCCGCCCTCGGCCATAATGCCGGCGGTCAGAGCACTCTCGAGCATGGTACCCGAAAGACGCGTGTCGCGGCCGATGCAGATGTCCGGACCAAGGAACTTGGTCGCCGCGCGGCCCAGGCGAAATGCGAGGTCGCACGAAAGATCGGCGTTGGCGACACCACGGACGCCATCGGTACCGAAGATGTTCTGGGGCATAGGATCGCTCCTTCCCAAGTGGGCAAAACGCAGTCGCCCACCCTAGTCGAAAAAGAAAAGCGGGACCCGCCGAGCAATCGGCAGGCCCCGCTTGTACATTGTATCTCGTAAGGAGATAAAACCTTAGCGCTTGGAGAACTGGGGAGCGCGGCGGGCCTTCTTGAGGCCGTACTTCTTGCGCTCGACCACGCGAGCATCGCGCGTAAGGAAACCGGCCTTCTTGAGGTCAGCACGGTAGTCGCCAGCGTTCAGAAGAGCGCGAGCGATGCCCAGGCGCAGAGCGCCGGACTGACCGGAGATGCCGCCGCCATCGCACAGAGCGATAACGTCGAACTGACCGGCGGTGTCGGTCACCTTGAAGGGAGCAAGGGCGTTCTCAACGAGCTGATGACGGCCGAAATACTGCTCGGCGTCACGCTTGTTGATGGTCACCTTGCCGGTGCCGGGGACGAGACGGACGCGGGCGACGGCGTTCTTACGACGGCCGGTACCCTGGTAGACAACGGTGTTCTCAGCCATCTTTAAGCCTCCAGCTCAATCTTCGTGGGGTTCTGGGCAGCGTGCGGATGCTCGGCACCAGCGTAGACCTTAAGCTTGGTCATCTGGGCACGGCCGAGGGTGGTCTTGGGCAGCATGCCGCGAACGGCACGCTCGATGACCTTCTCCGGGTGCTTCTCCATAGCCTGGCGGAAGCTCTCAGCCTTGAGGCCGCCGTTGTAGCCGCTGTGGCGATAATAGGTCTTCGTGTCGGCCTTGTTACCGGTAAGCTGGACCTTATCGGCGTTGATGACGACAACGAAGTCGCCGCAGTCGCTGTTGGGCGTGAACTGGGGCTTGTTCTTACCGCGCAGGATCATTGCGATCTGGGTGGCAAGACGGCCCAGGACAGCACCATCGGCGTCGACGAGAACCCAGTTGCGCTGGACCTCGCCCTGCTTGGCGTAGTGAGTCGATTTCGAAATCACTTAGACTCCTCCATGTACAGTACGTGTTGTTACAGAGATTCACGGGGCTCTGCAAGTAACCCGTCCATATTACCCCGCTCGCCGTACGAGTCAACAGGTATTTTGGCTCCGACCAGAGTTTCTGCACATGTCGTCCATGGGTCATGATGTCGCGACACTAGCGCTCGACAAATGCCTCGATATCTCCCAGCAAGCGCTTTGCCTCCTGGCGGCCCTGAATATACAGGTCGAGGAGCTTTGCCGGATCGTGCTCGACATGACCGACCTCGACCGGCTTTTGCGGAGCGACGACCAACGCACGGCCCTCGCGCTCATACTTCCACAGGTGCATGCGCTGGATGTTGTAACGGTCGTGACGCGTCTCGATTCCCTCGAGCAGATAGGGGTAGTCGGCATAGCGGGCGCGCGCGGCAGGCATAAACTCGTAGGGCTTTTTCTCGTACGAGCGGTCCTGCGTGACAATGACAACCGCACGGTCGAAGCCCGCCTCCTCCAGCACGTGCTCGATGGGGATCGAATCGGCTACGCCGCCGTCGACGTATTTGTGCCCGTCAATCTCGACTGGCGGCGTCACCAGCGGCAGCGACGTCGAGGCGCGAACAGCGTCGAGGTCAAGTACGGCGCTTTTGACCGGCAGGTACGTGGCGGTCCCAAAAAGCATGTCCGTCGCGACGGCGTACATCTCGATGGGGCTTGCGTCGAACGTCTCGTTGTCAAAGGGATCTAGGCGGTCCTGGACATCGTTGAAGATAAAGTCGTAACCCACAATAGAGCCCGTGGACGCAAACGATGCGGCGCCCATGAAGCGGTTGTCATTGCAGAAAGCCAGGTTGATGCGGTTGGCACGGCCGATCTGGTGCGACTTGTAGTTCACGCCGTTGAGGGCGCCGGCCGATACACCGTAGACAGCCGGAATCTCGACGCCGGCCTCCATGAGAACGTCGAGCACGCCCGCAGTAAACTGTCCGCGGAAGCTGCCGCCCTCCAAAACGAGCGCGACCTTGCCAGCGTTCTTTGCCTTATCTTCTGCAGTCATGTTGACCTCCTGCGATTGCGTTTTGGCCTTCTTCTACCCAGTTTTGGGATGGCGAGCGCGCAGGTTTTTCGAGGCGGCAGGTGAAGCGGAAAGTGTGCCCCAGTTTGAGGCGGGATTCCGGGATGTATTTTCCGCTTGAGCTGCCATTGGGAAAGCATATCCCACTCTACGGCTCAATTCCGGGTCGCAGTTTCCGCTTGAGGCGCCATCCGGAAACTACGTCCCAGTCTGAATGCGGATTCCGGGACGTGCTTTCCGCCTGGGCCGCCATTGGGAAAGCGCGTCCCACTCTGCGCTGCCGCGACGTTTTCTTTACGTCCGCGCCCTGCACAGAGTTCGATTCTCCGCGGTGCGGGAGGGGATCCGTTGATGCGGCGCATGGCCGGCTGAGATTCGATGAACATCGCATCCAAATTGAGCTGATAGTTTGCGCGGAGAATCTGCGTATTTGCTTCGCAAATCCGCACCGGCTTCGGTCGGCTGCCGCCGCCCTCGCCCGCGCCCTGCATAGAGTTCGATTCTCCGCGGTACGGACTGGAAATAAAAAGGCAGGTAGATATAAGTATCTACCTGCCTGTAAATATTGGTGGAGCTGGCGTTCATTCGGTCGAACACCTCACCACCTGGACCTATAGCGCC
>CABUKY010000052.1 GCA_902492185.1 uncultured Collinsella sp. | reverse complement strand
CTTCCGCTCGACCATCCGCTCGCCGAACGTGACGCCGTTGAGATAGACGACCTTATCGACGAGAATTTCCTCATGCTTCCCCAAGGCTCGTTCGTAAGCGAGCTCGTCCTTTCCCTTTGTCGCGAAGCTGAATTTGGCCCACGTGTTACGTTCACCGGCAAACGAGCCGAGAACATCATCTCCCTTGTCGCGCGCGGCGCCGGCGTCTCATTCCTCATGCGCAAGCCGGCGGAATCGCTTGCCAGCGGAAAGGTAGCCCTGGTGCCGCTTGAGCCCGCGACGACCTCCGAGGTCAGGCTCTACCTCAAGCGGAACGCCGCGCACTCGCAGGCGGTCGTCTCGTTCATCGGCTTCCTCCCCTACCGTCAGCTCCTGCAGGGCGACCGTACATCTTCCACCGCGGCACGACCGTCATAATCCCCGCTGCTCCACAACCGCAGACCTGTGTCCGCAAACACGCTGACAACGGCACATAATACAAATATGCCTCGGGCGGCACGTCGCCGTCCGAGGCATATTTAGTTAAAGTGCGCAGAAAGACTAGTCCACCGAGATGTTGAGTGCCTTACCGCCCTCGTCCTTCTTGGTACCGATCACCATAGCGGCGACAAGAGCCAGAACGAAAGCGACCACACCGGAGATGACAAGGCCGATAAAGCCCGTGTCGATGCCGGCAGGGTTAATAAAGCTCGGGAAACCGAGCGGGCCGGAGGCGCCGAAGGCATAGAGCTTGGCACCCATGAGGCCGGCAATGGCGCCGCCTACACCAGCGGAAATAAAGGTTGCCCACATAAGGCGCTTACGCGGCAGCAAGATGGCGTAAAGCGCAGGCTCGTTGACACCGAAAATCGAAGAGACAAGGGCGGGAATGTTGACGGCAGCATTTTCCTCGGAGTCCTTGGTTCGGATGATCATGCCAAGCACAGCGCCGGCGATGGCACAACCGCCTGCATACACGAGCGGGTTAATGAGGTCATAGCCGTAGGTTGCGACATCGAGAAACCACAGCGGGATGATACCCCAGTGCAGGCCGAACATGACGAGCAGGCTCCAGAACGTGCCGATGACGAAGCCGGCGATGGCGGGTTGGAAGTTGATGAGCATCAGAATGATCTGGGCAACGATATTGGAGAGGACCGTCATGACCGGACCGACCACAAGCAGGCCAAGGATGCCGCAAATGAGGAGCGTCAGGATGTTGGAGAAGAACGAGCTCACAAGCGCGGGCAGCGCGTTAGAAAGGGCCTTGTGTACCTTGGAGGCAATCCAGACGATAAAGATCGCAGGCAGAATCGTCGATGAGTAATTCTGCATGATCAGCGGGATGCCAAAAATATCACCGTAGACATTGGACTCGAAGACCGTGCCGGCGCCGAGCGTGTAGAGCGGATCTCCGCCCATAAGGCCAACGAGCGTCGGGTAGACGAGGATACCGCCGAGCGCCATTCCCATAACGGGCTTAAGTCCGAACTTCTTGGCCGACGTCCAGCCAATGATTAGCGGAAAGTAATAGAAGACCGAATCTCCGATTGCCGAGAGCGTCACATACGTATTGCTGTCCTTGGCAAGCCAACCGGCAACCGTGCAGAGCGCGAGCATCGACTTGATAAAGCCACCGGCCATAAGCACGCCAAGAACCGGTTGCAGAATCTCGGAGATGATGGCCAGCAGACGCGAGAATGGATCGCCCTTTTTGACGTCGTCGCCTTCATCGATATCGAGTGCGGGTTTGGAGTCGAACCCGCCAATCTGAACAAGGTCGTTGTAGACGGCCTCGACAGTGGCACCAATCACGACCTGATACTGTCCGCCGGCCTGGATGACGTCAACGACGCCCTTCGTCGCCTTAAGCTCATTGGTCTGGGCGAGCGATTCATCCTTGAGGTGGAAGCGGAGACGCGTAATGCAGTGGCTCACGTCTAACACATTGTCTCGACCACCGACCTTTGTGATGATTTCATCGCAAAGCTTCTGGTATTTCATGGAATTCTCCTTTTTCTGAGCGGGGTATAGCATCGATTTCATGCCTCCGTAGTCGACGTGGGAGGGCAAGGAACCCGCTTCCCCCTTTGAAATCCGCGGACGCACGTACGCCCGGGATGCGAAACGGCAGAGAAGATGGAAGATGCCGATCACATGGCGGCGAGCCTCATTGGCCCATGTCACGCAATCAGGTCTACAAACGCGAATCTGCTGCGCCGAGAAGTCTCGTCGTCTGGCAGAACTTGTCACACAGACGTTCCGGTTCGCCCTGGGGAATCTGAGTACGCTCGGTCTCAAAGGAGAGGCCGTACTCGCGTGCCGGAAGGAAATACTCGAAATAGCCGTTGGTGTAACCGCAAACTATTCCCTCGACCGGGCATTCGCGCTTCATGCGAATACCCAAGTCGCTGCCGAGCTCACTCGGGAACACAAAGAGATGCAGGCCGCCCAAACTGATGACGGCACACTTAAGCGTGAGCGAAAAGTCGTCATGGGCAACGGTGTGATAGAACGTCTGAGGCTCGATGCGGTCGAGAACGACCTCGCGATCGAGCTTGATCTGGGAAATCGCCTCGGCAAGACCGGTCGAAACGCGCTCGACCTCGGGAATGCCGCGTCCCTGGCGAAAATTGCGGTCGCTACAGTCGCCAGCAGCACCGACGACCATGGCCGGATAGTAACCAAGACTCTGAGCGAGCTTTTTGCCGGTGAGACCGGCGAGTTCGCTCGTGAGCTCCGTGCAGTCGGGTCCGACGCAAGCGGAATGCACCGCCCAGTTCACAAAGCCCGCAAATGGCTTGCCTTCGGTATCGAAGAACGATACGACAATGACCTCATTGTCGGCGAGTTCACCTGGGATGATGCGGTTGTCGTAGAAACCGGTGATGACCCGCTTGCCCAAGCGACAAATCGCGGGCTGTGCGTTGGCGCGGCACTCCTCAAAGCATTGGCAAATGGTATCGAGGAACCAGCGGTAGTAGTTCTCGTCGAATTTTCCCGTCCACCAGCTGCGGTGGTAAGCGACGATTGAAGTATGGTCGTGCGTCGCCGAGAGCAGGACGCAATCACGGTCAATGCCGTAGCGCTCGGCGAGCATTGTCTTGACTTCCTCGGCCATGCTTTCCTCGAACTCGAGGACATCGGCATTAAAGAGAAACACTTCACGTTCGCCTTGCTGGAAGAGAATGGCGTTGGCGAAGACGTCGTCATGGACGCCCGTCGCAGGTTCAAGACGGTTGGGAAGATTGCGGTAGCCAATCAGGTAGATGTCGCCCTGTGGGGTGATTTTGCGGCGCGCGTGTCCAATGTTCATGCACGTTCTCCTTCTGTGTCACGCCGCATTCAAGACGGCAATGATGATTTCGACGAGGCGCTCATGGGATCCGGCGGCAAAACCGGAGTTCATGGCCTCATAGGTGATCTTTTCGTACGCGTCGGGAGCCGGTAGGTACTTCTGTCCGCCGTTGACGAGCGTGGCAAAGAACACAGAGCCGGACCGAGCGGCGCGCACAGTGGCGCCGAATGCACTCGAGACCTCGGGTTGTACGCCGACAAGCTCGACGTTTCCCAGCCGGAGCAGATAGACCCTCGTGCGCCGCTCGCCAGCGGCATGAAACTCATACGTTCGGTGCGGAGCCAAAGAGTGAAAATCGGCGCGTGTCTGAGCGGGCAGGAGAACGTCGACCGTGCGGGCATCGATGCCGGTAGCGTCATCCTCACGCGCCATGCGAGCGGTCTCGATTAAAGCATCGCCCAAGGCCTGCCCCTGCTGGTGCAACATGCGGTATCCGTCCTCATGGGCATCGACCGTCTGCTTAACGCCGGCCGCATCGAACATGACGTTCATGGCGCGCTCCGCCGGACTTTGGTCGCCCGCGGCGCCTGACAGCAACAGGGCAACGCCGCCCAGCTCGCGCTCGAGTGACATGGCGGCAAAACCAAAGAGGTCTCCGCTCGCCATGCGCCTCCCCTCGGAGTCGCGCGACCCGTCGAGCACGGAGGACTGAACGTCCGCCGTCGCGAGCACGGCAACATACTCGCCCCCGGCATCCCTTATGGCGAGTACGGGCATCGTATGGTCGGCAAACCCCCTGGGATTCGAGCCCAACCACCAGCCGGCAGGCGTCTCGATGTCGCGATTAACGTTCACGGGGCATTCGCCCTCCACAGTGGCGAGAGTGACGGAGCGAATGCCCGCAACAGCGCGCTCGACAGCCGTGCGGGCGGCAGCGACGAGTGCTGCGCGATAGCGCTCGTTGCGATTGCGGGTAGCATCGTCGGCAAGATGCCCGGGAGTGCGGACGTGAGGCATGGAAAACGTGTGGGTAGGAACCACCCAAGAATAAGCACCGCTGCAATTGGCGGCATCCTCAACAATCTCACGCAGATCGGCGAGTAGAGCCGGAGCGATCGAGGTGACCTCAAGCGAAAGGACGCAGGCGCGTCGCCCCGTTCCCTCGATGATAAGGGCACGGGCGAAGACCTCATGACGGAGTTCGTCGAAACCGTCGAACGGCAACACGTCCCCAAGATCGATGGCCACACGAGCGGCCCCAGCCCTCATCTCTCCTTCGTCCATGGCAGATACTCCCCTCTGATTGCCGCTCACTCGACACCGTACAGTTGCTGCGCTGTACCGCCAAGCACAAGGTCGCTGTCTGTATCGCTCAGATTTGCAGCGCGAACGCAGGCGACACCCTCGGTGAGCCACTCGCGTTTAACGGGATAGCTCGTGCCAAAAACAATATGGTCTGCACCCAGCACGTCAACCGCACAGGCGAGGAGTGTCTTGCCCCAAGGCTGAGCATGGGACATGTCGAAATAGATGTTGTTCTCGAGGTGCCTGGAAACGGTCTCGGTATCGACCTGAAAACGGCCAGAAGCATCAGGGCGCTTGGGGCCATGAGGCAGCAGCATCTCCTTGAACGCAAAGTATGCGCCGCCGAGCATGGAGTGGACCATCTTGATATTGGGGTAGCGCTCAAAGAAATCACCAAAGATCTCTCGGCCGATCGCCGTAGTTTGGTCGACGCAGCGGCCATAAGAGCGGCGAAGGTTGTCGTACGCGAGAAGCGACTCGTTCTCGACCGGCACGGGAACATGGTGCACGTAAACGGTGACATGGCGTTCGTTCAGGTGCTCGAAAAAGCTCGAGAAGACCTGGTCGTCGAGATAGCGCTTACCGTAGTGAGCGCAGAGCTGCACACCCGCAAAACCATCGTCGAGCCTGCGGTCGAGCTCCTCCAAATTCGCTTTGGTGCCAAAGGGCGGCACAGCGACAAGCGGAATCAGACGGCCACTTGACGCCTTCGCGTCAGCAGCCATACCGTCGTTGAAACGCCGGCACATCTCGAGCGACATCCACTCGTGACAGCCGGGGAGCTTGAGGATCGCCTTGTCGACCCCCGCCTCATCCATATCGGCCAAGCGCTTCTCGAGGGTGTAGTCGCCCTCAATGTAGTTAAGACCCGGAGAACCGGCGGGCATCTCGATCACGATCTGTCGTTTGCCGGCGGAATTCATGGTCAGATAGCCTTCGGTGTCATAGGCGCGGGGTACCTCGGCCAAAAACTGTTCGCAGAGCGTCTCGTCATGAAAGATGCGCTCGTCGAACCAGTAGGAATTTGCATCGATAATCATTGGTTGGAACCGCCTTTCATCTTGTTGACAACATTCTAGAAAAGCAGGTACCCGGACATCAATTCCAGCTTAAGCCCATTGTATTCCATTTTGGAATAGAACTAGCCGCTCACGCGCGAACCTCGCCCGCTCAACGAGACAAGCGCTAACAGCACGGGCTTAGACAGAAAACGGTCGGCCCGCATCCGTTGCGAGCCGACCGTTTCATTACAGGCTACCTTTGCCGTTACGCCTGGCGGTAATGGTCAAAGAAGTCGGCGAGGTCTTCGAGGGACTCTTTGAGTACTTCCATGCGCGGCAGGTACACGATACGGAAGTGGTCGGGCTCAGCCCAGTTGAAGCCGCCGCCGCGCGTGATCAGGATCTTCTTCTCGTGCAGCAGGTCAAGGGCGAACTGCTCGTCATCGGTGATGTTGAACTTCTTCACATCCATCTTGGGGAAGATGTAGAACGCCGCGCGCGGCTTAACCACCGAGATGCCGTCAATCTTGTTGAGCGCCTCATACACAAAGTTGCGCTGCTCGTAGACACGGCCGCCAGGACGGATGTAGTCGTTAACGGACTGATGACCACCGAGTGCCGTCTGAACGATCGACTGAGCCGGCACGTTGGAGCACAGGCGCATGTTGGAGAGCATGTTGATACCCATGATGAAGTCGCTCATGCAGCGCTGGTTGCCCGAAAGCACCATCCAGCCAATACGATAGCCCGCAATCATGTGCGACTTGGAAAGGCCGCTAAAGGTGACACAGGGCAGATCGGGAGCGAGCGAGGCAATCGAGACGTGCTCATAGCCGTCCATGCACAGGCGGTCGTAAATCTCGTCTGCAAAAATCATGAGCTGGTGCCTGCGCGCAACCTCAACGATGCCCTCGAGCACCTCACGCGGATAGACGGAACCCGTGGGGTTGTTAGGGTTGATGATGACGAGGGCTTTGGTCGCGCTCGTGATCTTGGACTCCATATCCTCCAGGTCGGGATACCAATCCGCCTGCTCATCACACAAATAATGTACGGGATGACCGCCGGCAAGGGTTGCGCACGCCGTCCAGAGCGGATAGTCAGGGCTGGGGATCAGAATCTCGTCGCCATTGTCGAGCAGCGCGTTCATCGAAAGCTGAATGAGCTCGGACACGCCGTTGCCCGTGTAGATATGCTCCATCTGAACGTTGGGCAGGCCCTTGATCTGCGAATACTGCATGATCGCCTTGCGCGCGGAGAACAAGCCGCGCGAGTTGGAATAGCCTTCGCAGTCGGGCAGCTGCTGGCGCATGTCCTTGATGACCTCGTCGGGCGTGCGGAAACCGAAGGGCGCCGGGTTGCCGATATTGAGCTTGAGGATGCGCTCGCCCTCGTCCTCCATACGGGCAGCCTCGTCGACGACGGGACCGCGCACGTCATACAGGACGTTATCGAGCTTGGTGGATTTAGAAAAAGTACGCATGGTGGTGCTCCTTGCAATTTGAGCTGAGGGATGGGGTTCGGGCTTGGAATCGTTGCGGGGTGATGATGCCTCGCCTTGATCGGCGTCGCCGGCAAGCAGCCAGGTAACATCGACCTCCAAAATACGGGCGAGCAGCTCAGCCACATCGCGCCGCGGGATCGTCTTGCCGCTCACATATTGGCTCATCTGACTCTTGCCGAGTTTTTTGCCGAGCATCTCCGATGCGCGGATTACGTCCGACTGGCGAACGTCGCGATCGGACATAGTCTGTCGCAGGCGATCGCTAAACGTCTCTTGGGCCACTAGAACCTCCTTGCTGGCAAAGTTCAATTTATAGAATACGAATTGAACCAAGGTTCAATTTAGGCAGCAGTATAACGCGGCACCTCATTCGAAAGTTCAATTTCATAAGAAAATGCACCAGACTCTGAGATTTGCCCAAAGTGGGCAATGACGCGCACACGTTTAGAGGTATTCGAGGAAACGGACGGCGGCAAGCGAAACATCGGCCGTTCGATATATCGCATTGATCTGCCGATGAGGATGTCCCTCGAGCGGACGCACGGCAACATCGAACTGACAGCGACGCAAGATGAGCGCGGGAAGAATGCTAACGCCCAGGCCGTCCTCGACCATAGCCATAATCGCATAGTCATCCCAGGTCGACAGCTTAGAGCGCACCGCCAGGCCCGCGCGGCGAAACAGCGGCGTAATCTCGTCGTCGCTACCGCGTTCCAGCAGGATAAACTGCTCGTTGGCCAAATCGGCAAGGGAAACGACCTCCGCGGTGGCAAGCGAGGAGTCCGCTGGCACCACGGCCATCAGCTCGTCTTGCACCAACGGTCGCGACGCCATGCCGGCGCCGCGTGGCTCGCGCGGAATAAAGCCCAGGTCGCAGCGGCCTTCCGCCGCCCATTGCTCAATCTCGGAGTAATCGCCCATCAGCAACTCATAATCGACGTCCGGATGATCGGCGCGAAACCGCGCGATCACCGGCGGCAGTACATGGGTCGCCACACTCGAAAACGTACCGATACAGATCTTGCCACGCATGAGCCCTCGCATCTCGTCCACGCGTCGCTGCAGGCGGCCGAACTCTTCGCATAACGCCTCGACTGCCGGCATGACCTGCCGCCCGTCGGCAGAAAGCACCACGCCCTCGCGGCTGCGGTCAAGCACCTTAAAACCCCAGTCTGCCTCAAGGTCGCCCACCATGCGGCTCACGCCCGACTGCGAATAGCTCAACCGCTCTGCAGCACGCGTAAAGCTGCCGGCACGCACCGTCTCGAGCAGCACTTGCATCTTTTGGATATTGGTCTCCACGGCACGCCTCCACCTTTGCATGAGTTTTTGTCATGTTTGCCATTCATTATATTCGCTTTTCTTCTAAAGCCAGTTCACCCATAGTGAACATGCTCGGATATAGAGGGGATGTCAGCGCATGAACAACGGACTGTTTACGTATCTAGCAGCATTGCTATTGTTTGGCTCCAACGGCATCATCGCCGCTGCCATCGCGCTGCCGAGCTCCGATATCGTGCTCCTGCGCACGTTTTTGGGCACCCTCTCGCTTGTCGCCGTCCTCGCCATCACCCAACGCCATAAGTTGCAGGCGCCATCTCGCCCCCGCGAAGCCGCAGCCCTTCTCCTCTCGGGAGCCGCGCTGGGCGCCAGCTGGATTTTTCTGTTCCGCGCCTACCAGACGATCGGCGTCGGCATATCCTCGCTGCTGTACTACTGCGGCCCCATCATCGTTATGGCGCTCTCCCCGCTCATCTTTGGCGAAAAGCTGACCGGCGGCAAAATCGCCGGGTTTATCGCCGTCGCCTGCGGCGCCTTCCTCATCGCGGCCCAAGGCCTCGGCGGCAATATGCCCATCGCGGGCATCGTGTGCGGCATCGCCTCGGCCTTCTGCTACGCGTTGATGGTCATTGCCAGCAAGGGAGCGCCACATATCAAAGGTCTCGAGAACTCCACGCTCCAGGTGAGCGCCGCCTTTGTGACCGCGCTGGTCCTTACGCTCCTCACGCAGGGCGCTCCCTCATTCCTGTCCGCCGGCGTCGCCACCAGTATTGATTGGCACGCCGTCGTCATGCTCGGCGTCGTCAACACCGGCATCGGTTGCCTGCTCTACTTTAGTGCCGTCGCCAAGCTGCCCGTCCAGACCGTCGCGGTCGTCGGCTACCTCGAGCCGCTTTCGGCCGTCATGTTCTCGGCCGTCCTTTTGGGCGAAGCCATAACACCGGTCCGCCTGATGGGCGCCGCGCTTATCATCGGCGGCGCGATTTTTTGCGAACTCGCCGGCAAACGCGCAAGCGGCAAGGCTGGCATAGCCCAGACAGCACGTGCTTAAAAGCCCCTGTTTTGAAATGCTACCTACGTACATAAATAATCCCCAGCTGGGGATTATTGTCTAAAATAACCTGATGTGCCAAACTGCTCTTGTATGTATAAAGACGGCATAAAGATTATCTGTCCTAGACAGACAACCGGATGTCTAAGGGAGTCCACGTGGCACACAACAAACTGGAGGCAAGCCCCCAAGACCAGCGTGGTCAAGGCGGGCACGGAGCCATCCCCCTCTCCGCTGGCATGCTGCTCGTAACGCTCGGCGTCGTCTATGGCGACATCGGCACGAGCCCCATGTACACCATGAAATCAATCGTCGCCAACAACGGCGGCATCGGTACCGTCAGCGAGGACATGATCCTGGGCGCGCTTTCGCTCGTCATCTGGACCATGACGCTCGTGACCACGGTCAAGTACGTGGTAATCGCCATGAAAGCCGACAACCATAACGAAGGCGGTATCTTCGCCCTGTTCAGTCTCGTGCGTAAGGTGGCACCGTGGCTGATTCTCCCCGCCATGATCGGCGGCGCAGCGCTGCTCGCCGACGGCATCCTCACCCCCGCGGTCACGGTCACCACAGCCATCGAGGGCCTGCGCACCATCGAGTGGGGCCACGCGCTGCTGGGCGACGGCCAGACCAACGTCATCATCATCACCATCATCATTATCTGCGGCCTATTTGCCATGCAGCGCGCCGGTACCTCGTCGATCGGTAAGCTGTTCGGCCCGCTCATGACGCTGTGGTTCCTGTTCCTGGCAGGCGCCGGCCTGTTCAACATGCTCGGCAACCTGTCCATCCTGCGCGCGCTCAACCCCATCCGCGGCATCATGTTCCTGTTCTCGCCCATCAACCACTCGGGCATTATGGTGCTCGGCTTCGTCTTTCTGTCGACGACCGGCGCCGAGGCCCTCTACTCGGACATGGGTCATGTGGGCAAGGCCAACATCTACGCATCCTGGCCGTTTGTTAAGGCGGCGCTTATCCTTAACTACCTGGGTCAGGGCGCTTGGCTGCTCGCCAACAATTCCAATCCCCAGTTGCTCGCGATGGATATCGTCAACCCGTTCTATATGATGCTCCCCGAGCCCCTGCGCCCCTTTGCCATCGTGCTTTCGGCCGTGGCGGCCATCATTGCCTCGCAGGCGCTCATCACCGGCTCGTTCTCGCTGGTATCCGAGGCCACGCGCCTCAACCTTATGCCGCATCTGCGCATCCACTACCCCAGCGACACCAAGGGCCAGCTCTATATTCCG
>CABUKY010000051.1 GCA_902492185.1 uncultured Collinsella sp. | reverse complement strand
AGAAGCACAACCTCAAGGTTACCGAGGACGGTGTGCTCGCTGTAGAGGACTTCAACCTCACCGTTCACGACCAGGAGTTCGTCGTCCTCGTTGGCCCGTCTGGCTGCGGTAAGTCCACGACGATGCGCATGGTTGCTGGCCTGGAGGACATCACCTCGGGTGACGTGTTCATCGACGGCAAGCGCGTCAACGACGTCGCTCCCAAGGACCGCGACATCGCCATGGTGTTCCAGAGCTACGCTCTGTACCCCAACATGACGGTGTACGAGAACATGGCGTTTACGCTTGAGCTCAAGAAGGTCCCCAAGGACGAGATCGACCGTAAGGTTCGCTCCGCTGCCGAGATCTTGGGTATCACCGAGTACCTCGACCGTAAGCCCAAGGCGCTTTCGGGCGGCCAGCGTCAGCGTGTCGCTATCGGCCGCGCCATCGTGCGTGATCCTAAGGTCTTCCTGATGGACGAGCCGCTGTCCAACCTGGACGCCAAGCTGCGTAACCAGATGCGTGCCGAGCTCATCAAGCTGCGCCACGAGATCAAGGGCACGTTCATCTACGTCACCCACGACCAGACCGAGGCCATGACCCTCGGCGATCGCATTGTGGTCATGAAGGACGGCGTCGTCCAGCAGATCGCCACCCCGCAGGAGGTCTTCAACCATCCCGCGAACATCTTCGTTGCCGGCTTTATCGGCGTGCCGCAGATGAACTTCTTCGATGCCCAGCTGGTGCGCTCGGGCGACGGCTTTACCGTCAAGACCGACGACATGAATGTCGCGCTGGCCCCCGAGACCTGCGCTCAGCTCGCCCTTAATTGGGACGGCGGCGACGTGAAGGAGATCACGGCCGGCGTACGTCCCGAGCAGATTCTGCTTGCCGAAAAGGGCGAGGAGGGTGCGCTTCAGGGCACCATCGAGGTCACCGAGCTCATGGGTTCGACCGAGCACGTTCATGTGATGTCTCCCGACGGCCAGTTTGTCCTGATCATCCCCGTCGTCGATCTCGAGGCCAAGGGTGCGCTCAAGGCGGGCGACCCCATCTGGTTCAAGTTTGAGAAGAACGCGACCCATCTCTTCGATAAGGTGTCTGGCAAGAACCTTATCTAGGCCCGGTGCATCCGGACCCTCCCTTTGGGCGACTGCGGTATTGCCATCCTTTTGCCGCGGTCACATATAAGGCTCCCCTCCCGTCCACTGGGCGAGAGGGGAGCCTTTCTTTGTGTCGGGGTTGTCTGACCGGTCGTTTGTCTCGATCTGTAACAGGTAGGGCCGATTTCGGACGTTAGATGTTACAGATCGAGACGGTTCCGCTGAGCTAACCATTTCATCTAAATCTGTAACACCAAAGGTGAATTTCAGCTGCTGGATGTTACAGATTGAGATAAACCCAAGGGAAGGGGCCGGTATGTCTCAATCTGTAACAGCTGGGGCCGTTTTTACCGAGTAGCTGTTACAGATCGAGATTCTTCGGTCGAGTCGGGTCACAGGGTAGCGTGCGGGCACAAAAAGCGGAGCCGCGTTGCCGCGACTCCGCTTTCAAGAGGATGGGTAAAGGAAACGAAATTAGCTCAGGTGCCAAATCTCGTCGTTGTACTGGGAGATCGTGCGGTCAGACGAGAAGGTGCCGGCGTTGGCGATATTGATGAGCGTCTTGCGCATCCAGGCGTCCTGGTCCTCGTAGTCGGCCAACACGCGCTCCTTGGTCTGGATGTACTCCTCGATGTCGAGCAGGGCCATAAACCAGTCCTTGCCCTTAATGTCATCGTGCAGGCGCTGCAGGCGCTCGGCGTTGCCGGTCGCCATAAAGGCCGGGTTGGTGATGAAGTCCACCAGCAGTTTAATGCCGGGCTTGCGGTAGAGCACACCGGCGTCATAGGTGCCGTCGGCATAGAGCTGCTCGACCTGTTTGGACGAGGCACCAAAGGTATAGATATTCTCGTCGCCCACGAGCTCGGCAATCTCCACGTTGGCGCCGTCGAGCGTGCACAGGGTTAGGGCGCCGTTGAGCATGAACTTCATGTTGGAGGTGCCGCTCGCCTCCTTGGAGGCCAGGCTGATCTGCTCGGAGATATCAGCGGCGGGGATCACGCGCTCGGCGGCGGTGACGTTGTAGTTCTCGATCATGACGACCTGCAGGTAGGGAGCCACGTCGGGGTCGTTTGCAATCCACTGCGACAGCGTCAAGATCAGATGGATGATGTCCTGCGCGATAGTGTAGGCAGGCGCCGCCTTGCCGCCAAAGATGATGGTGACGGGGTGCTTAGGTCTGTTGCCGTTCTTGATATCGAGGTACTTCCAGATGATGTAGAGCGCGAGCATCTGTTGGCGCTTGTACTCGTGGATGCGCTTGACCTGGACGTCGATGATGGCGTTGGAGGGAATGGTCACGCCCTGCTCGAGCGCCATGAACTGGCGCATGATGGTCTTGGCCTCGACCTTGGTGGCGGCCAGGCGCTCAAGAACGTCCTTGTCGTCGGCGAACTTGGCGAGTTTGCTCAGATCGCCGGTGCTGCGCCAGTCGGTGCCGATCACATCGTCGAGCAGGCTAGCGAGCGCGGGGTTGGCCCCATGGATCCAGCGGCGGAAGGTGATGCCGTTGGTCTTGTTGGAGAACTTCTCGGGATAGATTTCGTAGAACGGATGAAGCTCGGTGTCCTCCAAGATCTTGGTGTGGAGGGCGGCTACGCCGTTGATGGAGAAGCCAAAGTGGATGTCCATGTGGGCCATGTGGACGGTATCGTGTTTGTCGATGATGGCGACGCGCGGGTCATCGTGCTCGGCCTTCGCGACCTCATCGAGCTTGACGATAATGTCGGCGATGGCAGGGGAGACCTTCTGCAGGCTGGCGAGCGGCCACTTCTCGAGCGCCTCGGCAAGAATCGTGTGGTTAGTGTAGGCGACCATGGAGCGTACGATGGTCGCGGCCTCGTCAAACTCGATGCTATGCTCGGTGGTGAGCAAGCGAATGAGCTCGGGGATGACCATGGTGGGGTGCGTGTCGTTAATTTGGACCACGGCGTAGTCGGCCAGATCGTGCAGGTTGCTGCCGCGCTCGATGGCCTCGTCGATCAGGAGCTGGGCGGCGTTGCTCACCATGAAGTACTCCTGATAGATGCGAAGTAGGCGGCCCTGCTCGTCGGAATCGTCGGGGTAGAGGAACAAGGTGAGGTTCTTGGCGATCTCGGTCTTGTCGAAGTCGATGGAGCTGCCGGGGACCAGGCCGTCGTCGACGCTCGCCAGGTCGAACAAACGCAGGCGGTTCTTGGTGGGCTGGCCGTAACCGGGCACATCGATGTTGACGAGCTTGGAGGTAACGGCAAAATCGCCGAACTCGACGGTGTAGGAGCGGTCATCGTCGACTAGGATGTCCTGCTCACCGAGCCACTCGTCGGGGACGGCCTTCTGCTGGTTGTCGACAAAGCGCTGACGGAACAGACCGTAGTGATAGTTGAGGCCCACGCCATCGCCGGTCAAGCCCAGCGTGGCGATGGAATCCAGGAAGCATGCGGCCAAGCGGCCCAGGCCGCCGTTGCCGAGTGACGGCTCGACCTCGAATTCCTCGATCTTGTTGAGGTCGTGGCCTGCGGCGGTGAGCTGGTCCTTAACCTCGTCGTAGATGCCGAGGTCGATCATGTTGTTGATGAGCAGCTTGCCGATCAAAAATTCGGCGGAAATGTAATAGAGCTTTTTCTTGCCGTTGTTGAGCGGGCAGGTGGCAGAGCGCTCCTGCACGAGTTTGACCAGCAGCTTGTAAATGCGACGGTCGTCGAGCTGCTCGAGCGAGGTGCCAAAAGACTGCTCGGCGAGTTCCATGAGGTTAATTTGGGGCATGTTTTCTCCTGTGATGGGTTGTTTCATGTCTGCAATTCATAAGAAGCCCGCGCGAGGGGATTGGGGTGGCCTCGCGCGGGAAAAGCAAGCGCGTCCGCACGGTGGGGAGGGGCCGGGCGCGGTAGCTCCTATTGAGGAAGCTCGATTTCGGCTTCCGACGGGATGCGGAAGTAGGTCTCGGTCCAGTCGGTGAGTTTGTGCTCGAGCTCGCGGGTGATGGCGCCGTCGAGCATGCGCCAGGTCCAGTTGCCGCCCAGCGTGGCAGGGGTGTTGATGCGCGCCTCGTTGCCCAAGTTGAGCAGGTCTTGCATGGTGTAGATGCACGTGTCGCTCACGCTGGCGGCGATGGTGCGGTTGAGTGCATCTGCCATGGGTTCGCCGGCCTGCTGATGGGTGTACAGGGCTGCCTGCTCGCGCTGACGCGGGGTGGCCGTTCCCTCAAACCAACCGCGCGCCGTCTCGTTGTCGTGGGTGCCCACATAGGCGACGGTGTTGGCGATGTAGTTATGCGGCAGGTAGTACGAGTTGGTGCCCTCAAAGGCAAACTGCAGGATCTTCATGCCGGGGAAGCCCGAGTTGTCGCGCATGTCGATGACGCCGGGGGTGAGGAAGCCCAGGTCCTCGGCGATGATGGGCAGCGTGCCGAGCTTTTCCTCGAGTGTCTTGAAGAACTTGAGGCCGGGGCCCTGCGTCCATGAACCGTAGGACGAATCGGGCGAGGAGAACGGCACCTCCCAATAGGCTTCGAAGCCGCGGAAGTGATCCAGGCGGATGACGTCGTACATGTCGAGGGCGGCGCGAATGCGGCCCTCCCACCAGGAGAAGCCGTCGGACTCCATGGCGTCCCAGTCGTAGATGGGGTTGCCCCAGTACTGGCCGGTGGCCGAGAACTGGTCGGGCGGCGTGCCGGCGACGCTCACGGGATTGCCGGCGGCATCGATCTTAAAGAGCTCAGGCGTCGCCCATATCTCGACGGAGTCACGCGAGACATAGATGGGCAGGTCGCCGATGATGAGAATGTCGCGCTCGTTGGCATAGGCCTTGAGGCGGCTCCACTGGCGATCGAAGAAGTACTGCGTCATCTGGTGGTAGAGCATACGCGCCGGATGGTCGGCGCAGACCTTGGCGGAAGCCTCGCCGCGGGTGCGAAGCTCCGCGGGCCACTCCCAAAACGCCTTGAGACCGCACTCCTCTTTGACGGTCATGAACTCACTGTAGGGGATGAGCCAGTCCTCGTTGGCTTGGATAAAGTCATCGAAATCGGCCGGCTTGTCGGCAGCAAAGCGCTCGGCGGCGCGGTCGAGAATCTGACGGCGGCCGCCAAAGATGGCACCGTAGTCGACATTGCTGGGGTCGGATCCCAGATACACGCCATCGATATCGCGCTGCTCCAGATACCCTGCCTCGATAAGCTCGGCAAAGTCGATAAAGTTGGGGTTGCCTGCGCGGGCCGAGAACGACTGATAGGGCGAATCGCCATAGCTGGTCGTCGTAAGGGGCAGAATCTGCCAGTAATGTTGTTTGCACGAGGCGAGAAAATCGACGAAGTCGTAGGCATTCCAACCAAAGCCGCCGATTCCGTATGGTCCGGGCAGAGATGAGACGGGCATGAGGACGCCGCTTGCACGCTCCATGAATGCGCTCACCAACCTTCTTGTTGTGGGGTCGGCCTGCCGATGGGTGTGCAGTCCGCCTCCGATGTTCTGATTCGATACGCCTATTGTAAAACATGTTGTTTAAACATGTACAGGCAAGATAAAAAAGTTGGTCGATTTTCGGCGAATGGTTATATGCCATGAAAAAGCCCCGACCTCACAATGTGAGATCGGGGCAAGAGCGGTATGTAGGTTTTTGCTACTCGGCGTCGGCGAAGCCGTTGGGGTTGTGGCTCTGCCAGTTCCAGCTATCGCGGCACATGTCCGCGATGTCGTACTGGGCCTTCCAGCCCATCATGCGCTCGGCCTTGGAGGCATCGCACCAGTTGGCAGCGATGTCGCCGGCGCGGCGCTCGCGGATCACGTAGGGCAGTTCCTTGCCACAAGCCTTGGAGAAGGCGGCGACGACCTCGAGTACCGAGGTGCCGGTGCCGGTGCCCAGGTTAAAGATCTCGACGCCGGTCTTGCCGTTCATCCAATTAAGGGCGGCAACGTGACCAGAGGCCAGGTCGCACACGTGGATGTAGTCGCGCACGCCGGTGCCGTCGGGGGTGGGGTAGTCGTTGCCAAAGACCTGAACGGCCTCGAGCTTGCCCACGGCAACCTGGGCGACATAGGGCACCAAGTTGTTGGGGATGCCCTTGGGGTCCTCGCCGATCAGGCCCGACGGATGAGCGCCGATGGGGTTGAAGTAACGGAGCAGCACGACGTCCCACTCGGGGTCGGCGGTGTGGACGTCCATAAGGATCTGCTCGATCATCCACTTGGTCCAACCATAGGGGTTGGTCGCGGGCTTCTTAGGATCCTCCTCGGTGACGGGCGGGTTGTCCGGGTCGCCATAGACGGTCGAGGAGCTCGAGAAGATGATGGACTTGCAGCCATGGTTGCGCATGACGTCGATGAGCACCAGGGTGTTCTCGATGTTGTTGTGGTAGTACTCGACGGGCTTGCTCACCGACTCGCCGACGGCCTTAAAGCCGGCAAAGTGGATGACGCGGTCGATCTGATGAGTATCGAAGATCTTGTTCATCGCATCGCGGTCGAGTACGTTGGCCTCGTAGAAGGTGAGGTTCTTGGCGGCCTCGTCGCCCACGATGGTCTTGACGCGGTCGACGGCGACGGCGCTGGAGTTGGAGAGATCATCGACGATGACGACCTGGTAGCCACCCTCGAGCAGCTGAACGACGGTGTGCGAGCCGATAAAGCCGGCGCCACCGGTAACGAGGACGCAGGTGTCTTTGGGGTCGAGTGCTTTGGACATGTAGTCTCCTATCGAATCAGGAACACTTCTTGAGGGGAGTATAGCGCAGGCAGGGACGCCCAAATCGTGCGCTGTGGGAAAAGCAGAGGATTGTGCTAACGTACTCATCAGAAGAGCCTGCGTACGCATAACCTGATCTTTGGCATTTGCTTACGAGCCGCTGACCTTGTAGTTTCCTGCCGTTCGTGGAAATCGTTGGGACGCGCCATATGTACGCTAATATGTATGAGTTGAGCGACATATAAATAAACATGTAACGGAGTACATATGTCACCAAACAGCGATTCTATCCTTTCCCAGGAGCTCTCGCGCCGCACTGCCCTCAAGGCCCTGTTCGGCGTCGCTTCTGCGGCAGTTCTTTTTGGCCTGCCCGCTCGCGCCCATGCGGCGGAGGCTTCCAAAGAAACTACCGATAAACTGAATGCCGCCCAGGCCCAGCTCGACGAGGTTCAGGCCCAGCTCGACAGCATCGCAAATGAGTATGCGGCGCTGGCCAACAAGAATGCCCAGACCCTCAACGACATCGAGAATGTTCAGGGCAAGATTGACGACACGCAGGCCCAGATCGATGAAAAGAAGGCCGAGCTCAAGAAGAAGCGCAACGACCTTTCCGATCGCGTGGCCGCCAGCTACAAGTCCGGCGGCACGAACATCCTGTCGCTGCTGCTGGCCTCTGGCTCGTTTGAGGAACTCGTCGCCAACGCGCATTACGTTGAGAAGATCAACAAGAGCGACCGCGATGCCATCGAGGACATTCAGACCATCCAGGAAGAGCTCGATGCGCAAAAGACCGAGCTTGAGTCGCAGAAAGCCGACTTAGAGAAGCTCAAGGACCAGCAGACGGCTCAGATGCAGGATATGCAGGCCAAGCAGCAAGAAGTCCAGACCGTGCTGAACGGTCTTTCCGACGACGTCAAGGAGCTCATGGCTCAGCGCGATTCCGAGATCCTCGCTGCCGCCCAGGCTGAGGAGGCTGCCAGGAAGGCCGCCGCTGCCGCTGCCGCCGCGAACAAGAACAATTCCTACTCGGGTGGTTCGAGTTCGGGTGGTGGATCGTATGCGCCCGGAACTCCGCAGCAGAATGCCGGCTCGGGCAAGCAGCAGGCTGTCGTCAACGCGTGCTACTCCACGCCTTCGCCGGGTCAGAACTGGTGCGCGGCGTGGGTCACCAATGTCTTCCGTAACGCCGGCGTTGGCTACTTTGGCGGCAATGCGTGCGACATGTTTAACGCATGGTGCTATAGCTCCGACCGCTCGGCGCTGCAGGTGGGCATGATCGTGGCCGATTCCTCGCACAGCGGCACGGGTGCTCCGGGCCTCATCTACGGTCATGTGGGTATCTACGTTGGCGGCGGCATCGTTATGAGCAACGAGGGCGCCATTACGTCTAAGTCGCTTGACTCGTTTATTAGCTTCTATGGCACTGGCTCTGGCGTGCGTTGGGGCTGGCTTGGCGGTATTGCGCTGTCGTAGCTGTGGTTTGAAGTAAGTTGGTCCGTGGCTGCCCGAAAGGCATTAGGTTGCCTGCTCGGACAGTCCTGCTCGCACGGAGAGCACATTAAGTGCTCTCCGGCTCGTGCGGAACTCGCGATCAACCTAATGCCTTTCGGGCAGCCACGGACCTCTCGGGTCCAATACGTCACACACCGGACTGGTTGTCTGAATTAAAGAAAGTGAAGGCCCCTTTCGGGGCCTTCTTTTTTATAGGAATTCGCCTACTCGGTGGACTTCGGGTTCTAGGTCTACATCGAACTGCTCTTTGACTTTGGCTTGGATGTCGCGGATGAGTTCGTCGACGTCGGCGGCGGTGGCGTGGTTGGCGTTGACGATAAAGCCGCAGTGCTTTTCGCTTACCTGCGCGCCGCCAACGGCGTGTCCTCGCAGGCCGGCATCCATGATGAGCTTGCCGGCAAAGTAGCCCTCGGGGCGCTTGAAGGTGGAGCCGGCACTCGGCATGTCGAGCGGCTGCTTGTCCTCGCGGTGCTGGCGGTAGTCGTCCATGTCGGCCTTGATCATCGCGGCGTTGCCCGGTGTGAGGTTGAAGGTGGCAGAAAGAACGATAAAGCCGTCGTCGGCGATGCGGCTCTTGCGATAGCCCAGGTTGAGTTCGTCGACATCGAACTCGATGATGTTGCCGCTGCCGCGGGTGCCGTCGTCGAGCTGGCGAGCGGGTTTGTAGACGCGCACGGACTCCAGCACATCGGCCATGCAGGCGCCGTAGGCACCGGCGTTCATGTAGCAGGCGCCGCCGACCGATCCGGGGATACCCGAGATGGGCTCCATGCCGGTGAGACCGGCCTCGGCTGCCGCAGCGGCGACATCGGAAAGTAAGGCGCCGGCTGCCGCCGTGACGTGCGTGCCGTCGACCGTAATGTCGGAGAGGCCTTCGCCCAGCGCCACGACGACGCCGCGGATGCCCTTGTCGCCGACGAGCAGGTCGGAGCCGTTGCCCACGATGGTGAGGGGCAGATCGCAGCGATAGCAGGTATCGAGCGTGGCGACGAGGCCCTGCTCGGTATCGGGCGTGACAAAGACGTCGGCCGGGCCGCCGATCTTAAACGTGGTGTGCTCGCGCATGGGCTCGCTCATCAGCACGTTGTCCTCGCCGGCAACGCCAGCAAGCGCGCACAGCAGGTCCTCGTTAAAAAAGTCGTTCTCGTGCATACGAATATCCGCCTTTTGGTGGTCGTTGTCATCAATCGATTGCAATATACCCCACCTGGACGGATTTGGTGCGCTGGCGGCGATAAAACAGCCGTCTACCGGATTGGTAAAGTGTTTATCACCGAGGTAGAGGGGTAGTCGCTATACTTTCAAGAGATTGCGCGTAAACCCGGAAGGAGCGAGATGGCCAACAAAGTCACCCTCAAGCAGATCGCCCAGGAGGTGGGGCTTTCCCCCTCGTCGGTCTCGCTTGTTCTCAATAATCGGCCCTGTCGCATCTCGGAAGAAAACCGCAAACTCATCAAGGAGGTCGCGGCGCGCAACCACTATGTTCCTAATCAGATTGCGCGTAGTCTGGTCATGCGCGAGTCGCGCACGCTGGGCCTTATCGTCCCTAACATCGAGAGCCGCTTTTTTGCCTCGCTCGCCGGTAGCCTGGAAAAGCGCTGCCGGGAGGATGGCTATGCGCTCTTCATTACCAGCTCGGGTGGAAGCGCCGATGACGATTTGGAACTGCTGCGCCAGCTGGTGACGCGCGGCGTCGACGGCGTCTTTCTGGTAGTGGGTGACGAGTTCTCCGACGATCGTGCCCTGCGCGAGGAGGTGAGCCATCTGCCCATCCCTGCCGTGATGGTCGACCGTGCCATTGAGGGGCTCGAGTGCGACAAGGTGATGTTCGACCACGAGATGGGTGGCTACATGGCCACCCGCTATCTGATTGAGCAGGGCCACCGCCGTATTGCCTGTCTGGTTAACGCACGCCGCTCCAATACGGGTCGCAAACGACTTGCCGGCTATGAGCGCGCACTGCGCGAGGTTGGCTTGCCTATCGACGCGCGTTTGGAGTTTGAGAGCGAGTACTACATTCCGAGTGCCTACGAGGCCTCGGAGGCGGTGCTCGCAACTGATGCCACCGCCGTGTTCGCAAGCTCGGATAACATTGCCCTCGGTCTGCTCAAGCGCCTGCACGAGATGGGGAAGAGCATCCCGGGCGATATTTCGGTCGTAAGCTATGACAACTCGGCGGCCGACGTTCTCTTTGAGCCGGCGCTGACCGCGATTGAGCAGGATCCTGGTGTCCTTGCGGAGCATGCTTTTGGCTGCATGTCCAAGCGTCTTGCCGGTAGGGGCGGTAGGCGTGCCGAAGAGGTCGTCCTGGAGCCGGCACTTATCGTTAAGGGCAGCGTGCTCGAACTTACCGAATGTAGCTAAGCGTACTTGTTTGTTTGCATAGATTGCATGCGGAGTGTCCGCTATTTGCCGGCGGGGCCGGGGTGCCTG
>CABUKY010000050.1 GCA_902492185.1 uncultured Collinsella sp. | reverse complement strand
GGCCCATGCTGCGCGCTTAGGCTCATCTACCTCGCGCCAGGCGTCATCTTGAGCATCGTATTCGCGCCGCGGCATAGCATCGACAACCGTGCGGCCAAATCGCACCAGCATGATGCCCTCGGCGACGTTCGCTCGATAGGTGTAATCGAGCCGCGTGACCACGTTGAGCGCTTCTACGATACGTGCAAAGCGGGTGCGAACGTCCCACTCTCCACCCGGCTGGCACGCAACCGTCCCCGGCTTGGCCCACGGGTTGTCATTCGACAGCGTTTCGAGCAAGCGAGGAACGTCGTTTGTCGTCTTGCTGATATGCCATAGGTCGAAGAGCGAGCAGCCCTCAAAGCTTGGCGACGAGGCAACGGGGCCCAACCCTGCTCCAATACGCTCAAGGATGCCCGATAGGCGGTTCAGGCGGCACTCGACGGCAAGCAGGGTATCGATCTCGTCCTGGTCCAGCAGGCTACGGTCAAAATTGAGATAGAAGAGCCTCGAGCGATCGATGCGCGCCAGGCTCATTTCGGTTTTAGCCGCTATGGTGCGCAGGCGTGGCAGATTAACTTCGCCCATCAAAGCGGCGGCATAGCGCTCAATGCCACTTGGATTATCTGTATGGTCAATGCGGTAGAGCAACGTTTCAATTGCATCGGGCAGCGGCGTGGAATCAAAACCCAGCAGTACCTCAACCGGCTCGGGGAGTTTTACAAGTTTGATCTTGTCGACGGCATTTTTCATGCCCTCGTCGAGGCCGTCACCGTTTGCCGTGCTTGAGATGGAGTTTTCAGAATCGGCGAATATCACGTAACGCAAGAACATCGAGGCCATGAACTCGCCGTAGCGAAGGCTGCGCGTCGAATTCCACGTCTCGCGATCGGATTGTTCGCGCATGGTTCCTTCGGGAGAGCCGATGACTCGCGCCCGGGAGCGCATCGTCCCATCGGTACCCCTGACTGCAATCTCACCGATGTTGGAATCGGACTCGTCAAGAATCAGCTGCATGTCGGGATCGTCGGGCAGCGATACTTCGTTAACGGGACGGTCCACCTTATAGACCTCACCCGAAACGCTCACGTAGCCCAAAAGCGACACATGGCTTTTGCCGACGAATTCGACGACATAGCATGATTCATGCGGGTCCTCGCCAAAGAGCTTCCAAACCACGCCATACGAGCGTCCCGCAGGCTGCTCGGGCATGGCCGGAAAGCGCTTTTTGGGATCAAGAAACCTGAGCTTGTATGTCGGACGCTCTGCCACGAAATATCACCCTGATCGGTCGTCTAAAGAAAGAGCGCGCCACGGGCTCACCGAGGCGCATACTCGAAATCTTACACGAGTCGATGAGAAATAGTCCCCTTTGACCGAGGTTCGAATCCATGCGGTGTTTACGTAAAAGAAAAGCCCCCGTTGCCGGAGGCTTTCAATTTCGATTGGTGCGGCGTATAGGATTCGAACCTATGACGTTCTGATTCGTAGTCAGACCCTCTATCCAGCTGAGGTAACGCCGCAGCGCAAGACATATAAAACCACTTTAGCTTATTGGAGTCAAGCACAATCTCAAACTTTTTTGTGGAACGCAGTTTTGTCATGCTGCTCCGCATATACCACTGTTCCCCGTACGATCGATTGGCTTTTCGATCACGTCGAACTTGGCATCAAGTTCCCTCAGGAGCGATCTCACCCGCTGGGCACAATCATAATCGGCAAACGAGATGCTCAGCATGCGCGCGACCTGGTTGGAAGTCCCAACTCCATAGAAGTGCTCCAGCGCCACAAGTCCCTCGTGCGTCACAAAGGTCTCGACCACATGCGGCGACTCCTCAAAGCACCATTGGGTCAACGGACCCTCACTCGTCTGCCGAAGCACCAGGCCACCCATGCCAGACGGCTCACACGTTACAAGCAGGTACTCCCCGCCCTCGTCGCTCTGGAACAACACAACCCGCTCGTCGAACAGCTCCATCACATCCCCTTTCTCTTGCTCTTAGTTAGCAAAAGCATAGCAGGTAAATGCATGTATACAGAACGTTTGTTCGTGTGTTTTCTATCGAGCTGTCCGCACGGCATGGTATGGACCTGCGCACGAAATAGGGCGCCCCCGAAGGAGCGCCCTTGCATATCCCCTATGCAGCCAAGTTACGCGACCGGCTCGATCTTCTCGAGGCCGCCCATGTAAGGACGCAGGACCTCGGGGATCGTGATGGTGCCGTCGGCGTTCTGGTAGTTCTCCAGAATG
Source organism: uncultured Collinsella sp. (assembly GCA_902492185.1). Taxonomy (GTDB): domain Bacteria; phylum Actinomycetota; class Coriobacteriia; order Coriobacteriales; family Coriobacteriaceae; genus Collinsella. Next base: position 8,465 of record CABUKY010000050.1, on the reverse strand, counting down.
GCGGCCATGGTGCGGCCGGCCGGTAGGCCGGAACCGTTGAGAGTGTGCAGGTAGCGCGAACCTTTGAAGTTCTCGGGGTCGCGATACTTGATGTTGGCGCGGCGAGCCTGGAAGTCACCGCAGTTGGAGCAGGAGCTGATCTCCTTGTAGGCGTTGTAGCTCGGCAGCCAGACCTCGACGTCGTAGGTCTGACGGGCAGAGAAGCCCAAGTCGCCGGTGCACAGGCTAATCACGCGATACGGAAGGCCCAGCTGCTGCAGCAGGTACTCGGCCTCGGCGGTCATGCTCTCGAGCTCCTCGTCGGACTCCTCCGGCTTAGCGAACTTGACCATCTCGACCTTGTCGAACTCGTGCTGACGGATGATGCCGCGGGTGTCGCGACCGGCGGAACCGGCTTCCTCACGGAAGCAGGGGGTGAAGGCGGTGTAGCGGCGCGGCAGGGTGTCGGCATCGAGGACCTCGCCGGCGTGCAGGTTGGTAAGCACGACCTCGGCGGTGGGGATCAGGAAGTTGTCGCCCGAGACGTGATAGGCGTCGTCCTCGAACTTGGGCAGCTGGCCCGTGCCAAACATGGTCTGACGCTTGACGACGATAGGCGGCCACCACTCCTTGAAGCCACGGCTGGTGTGCGTATCGAGGAAGAAGTTGATGAGGGCACGCTCCAGGCGGGCACCGGCGCCACCGAGAACGGTGAAACGGCTGCCGGAGAGCTTGTTGCCGCGCTCGAAGTCGAGAATGTCGAGGTCGGTGCCCAGATCCCAGTGCGGCTTAAAGTCGAAGTCGAACTCGCGCGGGGTGCCCCAGCGGCGACGCTCGATGTTCTCGTCCTCGTCCTTGCCGTACGGCGTGGCCTCGCAAGGAATGTTGGGCAGGTGAGCCATGAAGTCGTACTGCTCCTGCTCGAGAGCGGTGCGGCGCTCGGCCAGACCGTCAATCTTCTCGTTGACGGCGCGCACGGCCTCCTTGGCGGCCTCGGCCTCGTCCTTCTTGCCCTCCTTCATCAGGGCGCCAATCTTCTTGGACTCGGCATTGCGCGTAGCCTGGAGCTCCTCGACCTCGGTGATGACGGCACGGCGCTCGTCGTCGAGCTCAAAGAACTTCTCGCGATCCCAAGACGTCTGGCGGTTAGCCATGGCGACATCGATGGCATCGGGGTTCTCGCGAACAAACTTGATATCAAGCATTAGATCCTCCGGCGATATACATTCCATTTAGGTTGCAACCTTGTACATGTATGGGCAAGTATATACTTATGAGCGTTTACGACCCAACTCAACTACGCAAGAAGGCACCCAATGGACGCAGTTTTTTCCTTTTTGTTTGGCACCCGCACCGGTTTTGCCATCCTTTTCGCCGGCGGCATCCTGTTATTTGCGATTCTTGCCTTTGTAATGGAGAAGCGTACCCATAAGATGTACGTCGACCGCGGACCCAAGTCCGAGGATGAGGAAGACAGCTTCTGGGACTAACCTGCCAAAAAGGGACGGGTTTATTTTGGTCGGTTTTATCTGGGCAAACGCAAGCGCCCCGCAACTGGAATTGAGCCAGTTGCGGGGCGCTTTTTGCTATAGAGATAAAACCGCAGGAAAACCCGCCAAAATAAACCTGTCCCTAAATGGAAGGTTTTACTGAAGGGTGGCGTCGATGGCCTTGACCAGGGCACTGCGCATGCCGGCGTCCTCGAGCGCAACGACGCCCTTGATGGTGGCGCCACCGGGCGAGCATACGGCATCCTTCATCGCCGCAGGATGCTGACCAGTTGAAAGCTGCAGCTTTGCCGTACCCAGCACCATCTGGCTCACAATGCGATAGGCATCGGCACGCGGGATACCATGCTTGACCGCCGCATCGCCCAGGGCCTCGATTGCCATAGCGACAAATGCCGGAGCGCAACCACCCACCGTGCCGCCCACGAACAGCAGGCTCGTATCGAGCTCGACCACCGCACCGAGCTTGCCAAGCAGATCAAGCACCACTGCGCTCTGCTCATCACTAAGCGTGGAAGCCTTCTCGCAAGCGATGACGCCCTCGCCCACCGAAACCGGCGTGTTGGGCACCGTCGAGATATGCGCGACGCCCGGCAGGACCTGCTCCCACTTGACACTGTCCCAGGTCCAGGCAACCGACAGAACGACCTTTTTGGCAAGAGCATCCTTGAGCGGGGCGAATACCTTCTCGATCATGTACGGTTTGACCGCAGCGACCACGATATCGGATGCGGCGACAACCTCGGCGGCATCGTGGCAGGCGGCCATGCCGCGCGCCTCGCAGCGCTCAACCAGTGCGTCGTAGCGACCCGCACAGGCGCACATGTCGCTCGCAGCTACACCGGCAGCGATCCAGCCATCGGCCATAGCGCTCGCCATATTGCCAAAACCGACAAATCCAATCTTCATATCTCATAGTCCTTTCAGACACATTCCTCAAAACGAAAGGTATTGTCCCACGCCATTGTTTCGTATTGCCGACCTATTTGTGATACGGCTCGCCACGGCTGATCTTGCAGGCACGGTAAATCTGCTCTAGCAGCACCACACGCGCCAGGTTATGCGGCAAGGTAATGCGTCCAAAGCTGAGCATCTCGTCGGCGCGGGCGCGTACCTCATCACTCACGCCGTCCGAACCGCCGATTACAAAGGCAATGTCGCTGCTGCCTCGCAGCATAAGATCGTCGAGCCGCGCCGAGAGCTCCTCACTCGAACGCTCCTTGCCCTCGATAGCCAGCAGGATCACATGCGCTCGAGACGGCAATGCAGCAAGAATTGCCGCCCCCTCCTTGTCGCGCGCGGCATCCACGCCGCCCGCCTTAGCCGGGTCGATATCGGCCACCTCGCGGATATCAACCTTGGCATAGGCACCTAGGCGCTTGGTGTACTCAGCGCACGCGTCCTTCCAAAAGCGCTCCTTGAGCTTACCGACGCAAACGACGGTGTATTTCACGCGCGTCTACTCCTTCGAATCGTTTTGAACTTTGCCGGCGGTCAGCATCTGCTCGAACATAGAGGCCGACTGCGAGAAGTCGCTCGGCAGCACGACCGTCGAGTTTTTGCCCGTACGTGCGAACTCCGTCATCATCTCGGACCACTGCGTAAACATGAACAGTTGGTTGGCCTCGTCATTGCCGACACCCGTCTCTTGGATGATCTCGAGCGAATCTTTGATACCCAGCGCGATGGCCTTGCGCTGGTTGGCGATGCCCTCGCCCGCCTTTTCCATTGCCTCGGCCTCGGCGGTCGCCTCGGTGACGCGCTTGATGCGGTCGGCCTCAGCGAGCTCCTGTGCCGCAGCGCGCTTGCGCTGGGCAGCGTTGATGTCGTTCATGGAGTTCTCAACCTCGGTCGGCAGTGCGATTTTGGTGATGAGCGTCGACACGAGGGTGAAGCCGTAGGCGGCCATCTGCTCGGAAACGGTAGCGTTGACATCCTTGGCGATGTCATCCTTCTTGGCAAAGACCTCATCGAGTGTGTAGACGGGGATCGAAGAGCGCAGGGCGTCGGTGATGAAGTCACGCATCTGGTCGACGGGCTCCTGCAGCATGTAGTAGCTCTTGTAGATACCCGAATCTGCCGGGCCGGCGCCCATGTCATAGCTCACGTGGTACTGAGCAGAGACCTCAAGGCCGATGGTCACGTTGTCCTGGGTCTTAACGTCGATACCAAAACCGTTTTTCATGGTGCGCAGACTCACCGTGGCGGCCTTGCGGTCGATCACGGGCACCTTCATGTGGAAGCCCGCGTTGACGATGCGGTTAAACTTGCCCAGACGCTCGATGATCACGGCATGCTGTTGTTCAACGACATAGCAGGCGTTAGGAAGCAGCAGCAACAGGATGATGATGGGAATCAAAAGGCTGGTAAGGGCGGCGATGATACCGGACAACAGCATGGTCTCTCCTCTGATAGGCACACGTTGGCACTAGGATACCCGCACGAAGCAGCAACGTGACATCAACAAGAGGCCCATAACAAAAAAGCTCCCATTGCTGGGAGCTCTTTCAATCAATGGTGCGGGCAAAAGGACGTCCGCGTATCCGCTTCGCGGATCCGCACCGGCTTCGGCCGCCTGCCGGCGTCCTCGCCAGCTCGCTAAAAACGCTCCGCGTTTTCTTTACGCTCGCTCCTTCGCAGGTTCAAGTCCCTGCGATGGGCCCATAACAAAAAAGCTCCCATTGCTGGGAGCTCTTTCATCTAATGGTGCGGGCGAAAGGACTTGAACCTTCATGGGGTTGCCCCCATACGGACCTGAACCGTACGCGTCTGCCAATTCCGCCACGCCCGCGTGCAGGAATTAGAATAACGGAGCGCCACCGCGAACGCAAGAACTATTTTTGAAAAAGTTTGCAGGCATTTTCCCAAGCGGCTTGCGCGATTGTTTCGGCATCCTCACCTGTGCGATCGACACGGTCGTTAACCAGCGCGTTTGCCGTAATGGAGATCATTGCGGGCTCGCATTCAAGACCGCGGATGGGCTCCGGAGCCATATACGGGCAATCCGTCTCGAACAAAATTCGATCGAGTGGGGTTGCCGCGAATGCCTCGCGCACGTCGTCGTTGCGCTTAAAGGTAGCCGCACCACCATAGGCGATATAGCAGCCCAGCTCCACAAAGCGCTCCATCGTGGCGCGGTCCTCGCCAAAGCAGTGCAGCACACAACCGGCCTGGGGCACGCCCACCTCACGAAGCACGTTGTAGGCGTCCACGTGCGAGGTACGCTCATGGTCCGTGTCCTCGTGGCGCAGATGCAGCTCCACCGGCACGTTACGGCACACGGCAAGCTCGAGCTGACGCGCCATGCAGTCAATCTGCACGTTATGGGGTGCCGGCGCGATATCGTCGTCATAGTCCATATGGTAGTCCAGGCCGATTTCGCCAATACCGGCGCATAAGGGGTCATCGAGTGCGGCAACGACCTGCGCGTGAACGTCGTCGGTATAGTCCGGCGCACCATACGGATGCACGCCGGCAAGATACTTGATCTGAGGGATATCCTGCATCGGCAGAATTTCGCGCACGAGCCAGTCGCTATAGTCCGTCACGCTGCGTTTGTCAGCGATGGGGTCGAACATCGTCACCAACAGGTCGACGCCCGCAGCTTTGGCGCGCACGAGCGTCTCGGGCACTTCTTTGCCCCAAAACGAAAGCAGATGCGCATGCGTGTCGGCAAGCGGCGCCAAGGGCACGGGACAAGCAACCGTCTTCTTTTTCTTGGTAAACGTCACGCGTTCGGCATTAAGCGTCATGGATTAGCTCCTGGGCCAGGCGGACAAAGTCGGCAACATCAAGCGTTTCGGCGCGCGTGGTGGATGCGATACCGCAAGCCTCAAAGGCGGCATCGAGCACGTCCTTGGCAAAGCCGTTGGCGCTCATGGAGTTGCGAATGGTCTTGCGACGCTGAGCAAATGCAGCATCAATCACGCGGGCCACAAACTCGCGGTCGAGTCCTTCGGGCACCACGCCGTCAACACGGTCGATACGCACGACGGCCGAGTCCACGTGCGGCGCCGGCATAAAGCAACGCGGCGGCACCTCAAAGCGACCCGTAACCTGCGCATACAGGCCGAGCTTTGTCGTGTAGCCGCCATAGGTCTTGTTGCCCGGCGTTGCGGCAATACGATCTGCAACTTCCTTTTGCACCATGACGACAGCGCGCTTAAGCGCGGGCATCATCTGGAAGAACTGAAGGATGATCGTCGCTGCCACGTTATAGGGCAGATTCGCGACAAACACCGTGGGTTCACCACCGGCGGCCTGCTCAATCTGCTCCGGCGTCACTTTGAGCGCGTCGCCCATGATAAAGCGGAAGTTGGCATAGTCGGCGGCGTGGGCGTCGAGCACCGGCTCGAGCTCGGGGTCGGCCTCGATCGACGTGACGCACGCCGCTTCCTGCAGCAGTGCAAGCGTCAAAGTACCGCAACCCGGACCCACCTCGAGTACGCGCTCGTCACCTGCAAGCTCGGCAAGCTCGCAGATACGCTCAATCACATGGTTGTCGATCAGAAAGTTCTGGCCCAGGCGATGCTTGGTCGCAAGGCCAAACTCCTCCAGCAGCTCCCTTGTTGCCGTGGGGTTTGCCAAAGGCGAAGTTGTCATAGTTGCCTCCTTAGCATGATGGCGGCGTCTTGAAACAAAAGGGCATGGACCGTTGCGGCCATGCCCTTACATCTAAACAGCAAATTGCCGATATGGCGCGGCGTCTTAGCCCAGACGCGGGAACAGCGGCTCACCCTTCTCAACGGGCTGACCACCGGCAAGCAGGCCCCAAGCGCAAATGCCCTTGAGGTCGTCGCTCGCGGCCTCGCCCTCACAGGACAGGCGGCGCAGGGCCTCGACAGAAGTCTGGGGCATGAGCGGCATCAGCAGGTGAGCGGCAATGCGGATGGCCTCGAGCAGGTTGTAGATCACAAACGCCAGCTCGTCAGCCTTGGCCTCGTCCTTGGCAAGTGCCCAGGGCTCGGAGTCCTCGATGTAGTGGTTGGCAGCATGGATGAGCTCCATGACCTCATCCTTGGCTCCGCCGTAATCGAGCACGTCCATCTTGGCCATGTAGCGCTCGACCAGGCCATCGGCGATCTTTGCCAGCGGGTTGTCGAACGCATCGAACGACGCGGGCTTGGCGGGCGCGCAACCATCAAAGTACTTTGCGCTCATGTTGAGCGAACGCGAGATGAGGTTGCCCCAGCTGTTGGCCAGGTCGGCGTTGTAGACCTGCTCCATGCGATCGAAGCTGATGGCGCCGTCGGTACCGGGGACGACGTCGGTCATGAAGTAGTAGCGATAGCCCTCGACGCCCAACATGTCGATAACGTCCTGCGGAGCGATGGCGTTGCCGCGGCTCTTGGACATCTTCTCAGCCTTGCCGGTCTCGGCATTGCGCACGGTCAGGAAGCCGTGGGCAAAAACGTGCTCGGGCAGGGCCTCGCCGATGGCCATGAGCATGGCGGGCCAAATGACGCAGTGGAAGCGGATGATGTCCTTGCCCACGATGTGGAACTGCGCGGGCCAGCGATAGGCCAGCTCGGCACGCGCCTCGTCGGTGTCGACACCGTAGCCGACGGCCGTCATATAGTTGAGCAGTGCATCGAACCACACATACGTCACGTGGCCCTCGTCAAACGGGACCTGAATGCCCCAGTCGAAGCTCGTGCGGCTCACGGATAGGTCGTTAAGGCCGCCCTCGACAAAGCTGCGAACCTCGTTCATGCGGAACGCAGGCTCGACAAAGTCGGGGTGCTCGTCATAGAGCTTGAGCAGCTTGTCCTGGAAGGCGGAAAGCTTAAAGAAGTAGGACTCCTCCTGCACGCGCTCAAGCGGACGGTGGCAGTCGGGGCACAGGTGCTGGCCGACGCTGCCGTACTCCTCGTCGCCCTTCTGGACCTGTGTATCGGTGAAGTAGGTCTCATCAGGCACGCAATACCAGCCGTCGTAGCTGCCCTTATACAGGTAACCGGACTCCTTCATGCGCTCCCACAGGTACTGCACGGCATGATGCTGGCGCGGCTCGGTGGTGCGGATGAAGTCGTCGTTGGAAATCTCGAGCTTGCTCCAAAGCTCCTTGAAGTGCGGGGCCTGGCTGTCGGTCCACTCCTGCGGCGTCATGCCATGCTTGGCTGCGGCCTCGGCGACTTTCTCGCCGTGCTCGTCCATGCCGGTCAGGAACTTGACGTTATAGCCGGCGGAGCGACGATAACGGGCCTGAACGTCGGCGATGATGGTGGAATAAGCCGTGCCCAGGTGCGGATCGGCGTTGACGTAGTAGATGGGCGTCGTGATAAAGAACGAAGGCTTGCTTTGATCCATGGGGTTTGTCCTCCAGAAAAACGTTGCATACAGAGGATGATTCTAGCGCAAGGGCTGGATATCCTCCATCTATTGCATATCGAGCACCATGGCATAGACATCGCGCTTGCGGCGCGAATACTTCTGAGACAGGCGCTTGGCCACCGCAGACGCGGGCTCCCCCTCCTCGAGCGCGGCGCGGATATCCTCGCGCAGGGCCTCGTCGGGATCCGCTGCCGCGGCGCCAACCGGCACGGCACCGGCCTCCTCATCCTCGCTCGGCGGCGCGATGACCAGCGCAATCTCGCCCTTTACCTCGCCGCGAGCACGCAGCTCCTCGGCAAGCTGGGCAGCGGGCCCGCGCAAGACTTCCTCGTGCAGCTTGGTGAGCTCGCGGCAGACGGCAACCTCACGCTGGGGAAAGACCTCCACCACGGCCTCGAGCGTCGCCACGATGCGATGTGGAGACTCGTAGAAGATGAGCGCGCCGGGCACCACGGCAAGGCGCTGCAAACGGCGCACACGGTCGCCGTGCTTTCGGCCCAAAAAGCCCTCGAAGAAAAAATGCTCGCAGGGAATGCCGGACGAAACGAGCGCCGTGACGCAAGCAGAGGGCCCGGGAATAACTTCTACGGGCACATCGGCCTCACGTGCCGCCTCGACCAGCGCCTGGCCGGGATCGGACACGCT
>CABUKY010000049.1 GCA_902492185.1 uncultured Collinsella sp. | reverse complement strand
GCCTCGCCCCACTCCTCGTAGCCGTGCAGGAGGCTCTCGGTGTCGGCGCCGCAATGGAACTTGTAGCCCTTGGCTTCGAGCTCGGAACGGAGTTCTTGGAAGTTGTAGATCTCGCCGTTAAAGACGATAACGACGCTACCGTCCTCGTTGGCCATAGGTTGGGCGCCAGCCTCGGTCAGGTCGAGGATCGACAGGCGGCGGAAGCCGAGGGCAACGCGGCCGTCGATAAACTGACCGCCCATGTCGGGACCGCGATGGACGATGCGGTCCATCATCTTGGTGAGCACCTCGGATTGGTTATCCGTCCCACCGACAAAACCGACAAAACCGCACATATACTATCCCCTCTGCTGTTGCTGGGCATCAAATCGAATCAGTAGCTTTTGAGTATACCCGAGGGCGTAAAGAGGGGCGGAATGTTCAGGCAATCTCAACTGAATCAGCTCCGCTGTGACACGCGCGAGTTACCTTTAATGGATATGAGGTGAATGAGGCGATTGTTTTGCTATACTCTCTCCGCACGGGCGATTGGCGCAACGGTTAGCGCAGGTGCTTTACACGCACAAGGCTGGGGGTTCGAATCCCTCATCGCCCACCACTGATTTGATAGGCTCCCAGCAATGGGAGCCTTTCTTTTTTGGGCCCAGTGCATGGGATTCGAACCCGACAGGGTGCGGAGCTGAGGAAACGCGCAAGCGTTTTCCAGCGCAGCACGCGAGGAGCGGAGCGACGAAGCGGGACGCGGGCGGCGCCAGCCGCACGCGGACATCCCTCATCGCCCACCACAGAATTGGAAACGGTCCTCGCAAGGGGACCGTTTTTGCTTGCGCCCGGTGCATGGGATTCGAACCCGCCAGCACGTCTGTCACAAAGGCCGTGGCCAAATAATGGCAAAAATGAGTACTGCTACTTTGTTTGCAACATATAAAAAGATAGTATTTGCTTAAGTTACGCAGCATATGTCCATTATTAGGACTAACAGTTGGATCAAAATCGTGCATTCATCGCCATTTCGACTTGCCATCTGGCCTTATTAGTCCAAAATTGCTGCTACCAAATCGGTAACACTACTCATATTTGATGTTATTTGACCAGCAGGTCTCCCTGCCTTAGCGAATCTAAGGCAAAACGGGCTCCAGACCGCTGAATCATGCCACATAGGACACGCCCGCAGTCCGGAACCCGGTCCAAATTGAGGTATTGCGCTGCGTTAGCCCAAAACGTCCGACAGAATCTCGACCAAACTGTCCACGTCGGCTTCCTCGCAGACGAGCGGCGGCAAGAAACGCAGCGTATGGGCACCCGTAGCGTTAATCACGGCACCGGCGGGCAGCGCGCGGGCAACAATATCATGCGCATCGCCCGCAGCATCATCCAAATCACAGCCGAGCATCAAGCCGCGGCCACGCACCTCCGTCACGTGCGGCAGCTTAGCGAGCTTTGCCTCCATATAGGCGCCTACCTTGGCAGCATGGTCGGCATAATCGCCGCGCACGAGCGCGGAGAGCGTCGCGGCACACGCCGTGATGGCCAGGCAGCTACCGCCAAAGGTCGAACCATGATCGCCGGGCTTAAAGACGTCGGCGATTTCCTTCTTTGCCACCACGGCACCCATGGGCACGCCGTCGGCAATGCCCTTGGCAAGGCTCATGATGTCAGGCTCCACGCCATAGGTTTGGAATGCAAACGGCTTGCCGGAGCGGAAGATGCCGCACTGGACCTCGTCGGCGATAAGCACGGCGCCCACTTCGTGTGCCAGGTCGCCCGCCGCCATAAACTCCTCGGTCATGGGGTGCACGCCACTCTCACCTTGGATCGGCTCGAGCATCACGGCGCAAATTTCACTGCCCAGCTGCTTAAAGATCGCACGCAGTTCATCGACATCGTTGGGCGTGCAGGCCACAAAGCCACCCGGCAGTGGGCGGAAGCTGTCCTGCAGCCAATCCTGCATGGTGGCGGCAATGGTCTCGAGCGTACGGCCGTGGAACCCGCCGCGCATGCACACGATGGTGTTGCCGCCATTACCGGCACGCTTGGCGTACAGGCGCGCGAGCTTCATCGAGCCCTCGTTGGCCTCGGCGCCAGAGTTGGCAAAGAAGGTCTCCCAAACCTGCTCATCCGCAGCCGGGGCACCAAGAGCAGCTGCCGTGGTCTCATCGCCGGCGACAACGGCATCGGCAAGCACGCGCGCACCATCTACGTCGTCGTTAGCAAGCTTGGACAGCAGCGCCGCGACCTGTCCGCGCTGCTCGATGTAGAAGTAATTGGAGACATGCATGAGCTTTTTGGTCTGTGCCTCGAGCGCCGAGAGCACAGCCGGGTCGCCATGACCTAGGCTGCACACGCCGATGCCGGCAAGAAAGTCGAGGTACTCACGGCCATCGTCGCCGGTGAGCTTCATGCCGTGACCCTCGACAAACTCGACCGGAGAGCGGCCAAAGGTATGCATAACGTAATGGGATTCAAGCGATTGCTGAGCTGCAAGTGACATGGGATGCCTTTCGTTGGGCGCCAGACGGCGCGGGGCTATGGGTGCAGGAATGGGGCGGCTGCGGGTCAGCTAGACCGTCTGAAGCTTCTCGACCTCGTCAAGGTTTTCGGTCAGACGCGCAGCAAACGTCGAAAGCGGATGCGGATGCGTATCGAACTCGTAAGCCGTCTCGGTGGAATGGATCACGGTGCCGACGCCGGCATCGGTCAGCAGCTCCAGGAGCAGCGAATGCGGCGTAGTACCGTTAATGATGTGGGCACGAAATACGCCGCCGGTAAGCGCATCGACGGCCGCGCGCAGCTTGGGAATCATGCCCTTATCGACCTCGCCGCCGTAGAGCATTTCGTTAACCTCGTCGAGCGTTAGGTTAGAGATAAGCGAATCCTTGTCGCTAAAGTCCTTGTACAGGCCATCGACGTCGGTCAAAAAGATCGCCTTATGCGCGTGGAGCGCCGCGGCAACGGCGCCGGCGGCGGTGTCGGCGTTGATGTTGAAGAAACCGCCATCCTCCCCCGCCGCGACGGTAGCGATGACGGGGATGTACTCGCTATCGAGCAAGCGCTCGATATAGTCGGTGTTGACGTGCGTCACTTTGCCCACGCGACCGAGCTCGGGGTCGAGCGGCTCGGCGATGAGCGTGCCGGCATCGCTGCCCGACACGCCCACGGCCAGGTTGCCGTGGTGGTTGATGGCAGCAACCAGCTCCTGGTTAACCTTGCCGCCCAGCACCTCGCGCACGATATCCATAGTCGCCGGCGTGGTCACGCGCTGGCCGTTCTTAAATTCGACGGGAATATCGTAATGGCTCAGCGCCTCGTTGATGGCCTTGCCGCCGCCATGCACGATGACGGGGCGCATGCCGATGATCTTGAGCAAAACGATGTCGCTCATCACGTCGCGGCGCAGCTGCTCGTCAACCATGGCTGCACCGCCGTACTTGATAACGACCGTCTTGCCGGTCAGGTTTTTAATCCACGGCAGTGCTTCGAACAGCAACTGCGCGGTTGCTTCGTTGGATTCGCTCGAACGACAATCGCGTGCGAATTTCATAATCTGCCTCTTCTTTCGTATCGTTATTGCGCCGTGCTTCGCCGTCCGCAATCGCGGCAAGATGCGCAGCGTGTCGGGAATCTAGGAACGGTAGTCGCCGTTGATGGAGATGTACTCGTGCGTGAGGTCGCAGGTCCACACGGTCGTTGCCGCATCGCCTGCGCCCAGGTCGGCCGAGATCACGATCTCGGGCGCCTCAAAACGTCGCAGAGCCTCGTCCTCATCAAAGGGAACGGTCAGACCATCGCGGCAGACGGGCATGCCCATCATGTCGATGGAAACGTCTTCCTGATTAAACTTCACGCCGCACTTGCCAAGCGCCATGGCAACGCGGCCCCAGTTGCAGTCGTGGCCGGCGATGCAGGTCTTGACGAGCGGCGAGTTGGCGACGGCACGGGCGGCAATATCGGCTTCCTCGTCGTTGGCGGCGCCGGTAATGTTAACCGTCACGAGCTTTGACGCACCCTCGCCATCGGCCGCGATGTTGCGCGCCAGGCTCTCGCACACCTCGTGCACGGCAAAGGCCAACTCGTCAAAGGCGTCAGTGCCCTCGACGATGGCCTCGGCGTCCGCGGCGGCGGCGCCAGAAGCAAGCATGATGCAGGTGTCGTTGGTCGAAGTATCGGAATCGACCGTCACCTTATTAAAGGTCTGCTTCACGGTCGAGAGCAACAGGGCGTGGAGCGTCGCCGGCTCGACGGGGGCATCGGTAGTAATGACCGCAATCATGGTGGCCATATTGGGCATGATCATGCCCGAGCCCTTGCACATGCCACCCACCGTATAGGCGTTGCCCGCATGGCCCGCAGCCTCACTGCGGTAGCGAACGGCATACTCCTTGGAGTGTGTATCGGTCGTCATGATGGCACGGGCCGCATCGGCACCGCCATGGGCAGAGAGCGCCTCGAAGGCGGACGGAACGGCCGTCTCAAATGTGTCGATGGGCAGAATCTGTCCAATCACGCCTGTGGATGCAACTAGGATCTGCTGGGGCTCACAGCCGATAACCTGCGACGCGATGTTGCAGGTCTCGCGCGCGCAAGCAAGGCCGGTCTCGCCCGTAGCGGCATTCGCGTTACCGGAGTTGATTGAAACACCGGCGATAATGCCATAGCCCTTGTCCGCACCGCCCAGGTTGGCACGACTCACCTGCACGGGCGCCGCGCAAAAGCGGTTGGTCGTAAACACGCCGGCGCCGGGACAGGGCTTATCGGGCACGACGAGCGCATAGTCCAAGCGCTCGGGATTCTTCCGGAATCCCGCATGGATGCCTGCAGCCTTAAAGCCGGCAGCTGCCGTAACGCCACCCTCAACGGCGCGAATCTTGATATCAATCAGGTCGGTATTCATCGTCCCTACGACTCCTTATATCAAATAAAAAAGCGGGCATCGGCTGGCGCGCCCTACCGGTCGCAATTAGTAGACCAGCTTAAAAGTGGCGCCCAACTCGATACCCGACTACCAAATCGTTAACAATCGAATGTGCTACACCGGGCACGCCGCTGTGGGCAAGCCTCGTCGCTCGTCAAAACCAAAAACGATGTTGGCGCACTGGACCGCCTGGCCCGCAGCGCCCTTGCACAAATTGTCGATAGCGCCCGTCGCCACCAGCACGCCCGCACGCTTGTTGAGCGCAAGGCCGATCTGGGCGGCATTGGTACCGACGACCGAAGCCGTCTTGGGCTGCTGGCCGGCATCGAGCACGCGCACAAAGGTGCGACCGGCGTAGAACTTCTTGTAATGGTCGACAACGTCCTCAAGGGTCAAGGTATCGATAGCCTGCGGCGTAAGCGGCATCGTCACCGTGGAGAGCAGGCCGCGCTTGAGCGGTGCCAGATGCGGGGTAAAGACGACGCGATCGGTTAAGCCAAGGATTTGCTCAATCTCGGGCGTGTGACGATGCTTGCCCACGCCGTAGGCCTCCAAATTCTCGTCGGCGCTGCAAAAATGCGTACGAGCGTTGCAGGACTTGCCGGCACCCGTCACACCGCTGATGGCATCGACAATCACGGGACCGTTCTCGGCCACCCAGCCCGCACGCACGGCAGGAGCGGCAGCAAGGCTCGCAGGCGACCAACACGGGCTTTCCGGTGGCATGGTCGGATGCGGCGGTCTCCAAATCCTGGGAGAACAGCTCGGGCAGACCAAAGGCGCGGGTCTTGAGCAGCTCGGGGCTCGTATGCGCGGCGGCATACCACGTCTCAAAGACGGACGCGTCGCTCAGACGGTAATCGGCCGAAAGATCAAAGCAGGAAACGCCCGATGCAAGCAGCGCGGGCACCTGTGCCATGGCCGCGGTATGCGGCACGGCCAAGAAGACGGCGTCGCAGGATTTAAGCTCGGGCGCGTCATGCGTGGTGAAAACCAGGTCGCTCACACCAGCAAAGCTCGGATACACCGCGGACAGCGGCTGACCAGCATCGGCGTTGGACGTAATGGCAACAAGTTCAAACTCGGGATGGCCGAGCACGAGGCGAATGAGCTCGGCTCCGGCATATCCAGCCGCGCCGACGATTCCAACCTTCAAAGACATATCAGACTCCTTGTCTGCGATTTATGCACCGATGCGCATTTCGCAGCGGTCGTTATGAAGTGGGTTGAAACTTTAGCACCAAAAGATGCATTAACACGTAAATGACTTGCATATTCATGCATTGAAACATTCCAGACACATTCGCTCGAAGGAATTGACAAATGGAGCGGGCCCCGTATTGACCGGCGCTCCTAACGGCGCCGGGCAATACGGGGCCCGCCCATGCGAAAACCAAGTTGTTAGGATGAGCCAGCTGGCTAGAGCTCGACCGGCACCCATTCGTCGTGATTGCAGATAAAAGCCTCGGGATCCTCGACGCTAAAGAAGACGAGCGTGGGGTCGTTAGGCCCCTCATAGTGCTCACCCAGGCGCTCTAGATGCTTCCACCCGGCTTCGCGCATTTCGCTCGAAGCCCGGTCTTCCAGCCCCGCACGCCCGCGCAAGATGAGCCAGCCATGGCCCGGCCACCAACTCGTGGCCTCAAAGCGCTGATTTTGCAGCAACTCTTGCCACACGTCTTTGGTGCGCGCTGTTACAAACCACAGCTTGCCATCCTGGATCTGCGCAAACGAAAACGGACGCACATGAGGCTGTCCGTCAACGCTCGTCGCCAAATACCATGCCGGCACCGACGTCAGATACTCCAACACCGTATTCAATCCGTCCATGTGTCCTCCTGGCACTAGCTAATTCAGAACGGGTAGTAAATTTGAGACGCGCTAGAGCTCCAGGCGCTCCTCGCTGCCGTCGATATCACAGAAGCGCGCGGCAATATTGCGGACCGAAAAGAAAGCAAGGCGGCCGTCGTTGGCACTCTCGTGTTCCTCGCCAATGCCCACCATGTGCTTAAAACCCGCTTGACGCACCTCGTCGCTCGCAACTGCGTCGTCCTCAAGTGCGGCTTCGCCGGTCAATACGATCCAACATTCCCCCGGCTTCCAGCCCGATACCTCAAACTTGGGATTCGCACTCAGCTCCGCCCACACGTCCTTGTCGCGCGACGTGCAAAACCACAACTTACCGTCATCGACCATGGCAAACGAAAACGGCCTCACGCGAGGCTGATGCCCGTCACTTGCATCGGTCGTGGCCAGAAACCACGCCGGAATGCGCCTGAGATACGAACAGGCGCGCTCAAGCTGAGCCGTGCGGTCGTTGTCGGTCATAGGGACCCCTTTCTTGCGCCCGAATCGCGCCTAAACAAGTTGAAGATTGATGACGATGACGCAGATGAGCAGCAACGCCGTCACCACCGCCGCCAACGCATCGCCGCGGCCAAATGCAAGCGCATGCAGGCGCGTGCGGCCCTGCTCGCCGTGATAGCAGCGTGCATCCATGGCGGCAGACAGCGTCTCGGCATGGCGGAACACGCCCGTGAACAGCGGAATCGCCACACTGCCGAGCATACGCACGCCGCCGAGCGGACCGCCCGTCACGCGCGCGCCGCGGCTTGCCTGTGCATCGGCCGTCTGCTTCATCTCAGTGGCAAACTGCGGCATAAAGCGTAGCGCGATACCCATGATCATGCCGAGCTCGTGCGCAGGAAGTCCCACACGCGCAAACGGCGCGAGCAGGCGCTCAAAGCCCGCGGTGAGGTCGAGCGTCGGCGTGGTGAGTGTAATGGCGCTCATGCCGGCCATCATCAACGTCAGGCGACACGCCATAAAGGCGGCAGAACGCAGTGAGCCCTCGCTTATCTGCAGAAAGCCGAGCTGCCACAGGATGCGCCCACTCTGATCGGTAAACAAGTTGAGCACCGCGACCACGACGACGATTGCCAGCAGCGGCGCCATCGACGACAGAACGCGACGAACCGGCACCCGAGACACGGCATAGGTCAGCACAACGAAAATTGCGACCGGGGCCAGTCCGCGGAAGCCACTGACCGTGAGCGTCGTGATCAGAAACACAAAGCCCAAGAGCAACTTGGTTCGCGGGTCCAGGCGGTGGATTGCACTATCGCTGGGATAGTAACTGCCAAACGAAAACGCCTCCATCAGCAGCCCTCCTCTCGCGAGACCGTCTTGGATTTAGCAATGTCCGCGACGTTAGAAGGACCGTCCGAGCGACCGATCAGCAAATCTACCAACCCGTCGGCCAACGACTCAACCGTATAGAGCCCGCCGCGACGCAGCGGCACGCCCGCTTCCGCGAGCGCCAACGCCATGCGCTGAGCAGCAGGTACGCCCAAGCCGATCGACTTGAGCTCATCGGCATGCGCAAACACCTGCACGGGGGTTCCCTCGGCAAACACCGCACCTTCGTTCATTACGACGATACGGTCGCAGCAATTGGCCAGGTCATCCATACTATGCGAAACCATGACAACGGTCAGGCCATCGCGGTGAAGTCGATCGATAAGCTCAAGGAAATCCCTGCGCGCAGCCGGATCGAGCCCCGCCATGGGCTCATCGAGCACCAGGACTTCGGGCTCCATGGCGAGCACGCCGGCGAATGCCACACGCCGTTGCTGCCCGCCGGAGAGCTCAAAGGGACTCTTGTCGCCGACCGTGGAAAGGTCGAGGCCCACGCGCGAGAGCGATGACTCGACACGACGGTCGACTTCATCTTGCGGCAAGCCAAGGTTATGCGGACCAAACGCCACGTCCTGCGCCACGGTTTCGGCAAACAGCTGACGCTCAGGATATTGAAACACCACGCCGACCTTGGCCTTAACCGCGGCGGCGTCTTTCTTGTTTGACAGATCGAGCCCCAGCGCGCGAACGGATCCCTCCTGAGGGCGAATCAAACCGTTGAGATGCTGGACCAGCGTCGACTTACCCGAACCGGTATGACCTGCCAAGCCCAGGAACTCGCCGCGACGCACCGTCAGCGATACACCGCGCAGCGCCCACGGGCTGCTGGGGACGTTTCCCCAGAGAGCCTGTTTGCTCGATTTGTCCGCAGTGGCCGAGCGCTTATGCCAGCGGCGGCGCTCGCGGGCGCTCAGCGAATAGCTAAACGAAAGGTGCGAAATCTCGATAACGGGCTCCAGCGCGTCTGCGCCATCGAGCGCAGAGGAAACGTTGTCGGGAATACGAGGATCGAATGCGAAAGGCCGCCCGGCGATGCCTGTCCTACTCCGCTCGGCATAAGCCTGCGCTATACCGGCGACCACATCCGCCTCGCGCACCTGCGCATAAACGGGCACGCCCTTCGCACGAAGCGCCACGCCCAAACGGCACGACTCCGGCATATCAAGGTTGAGCTGCGCGAGTTCGTCCGCCTGCGTCAAGATCTCCTCGGGCGTGCCCAACATGGCAACGCGGCCCGCTTGGAAGACAGCAACGCGATCGGCCTCAGCGGCCTCTTCCATAAAGTGCGTAATCATCACGATGGTCATGCCGCGTTCGTGCAGCGCATGACAGGCCTTCATAAGACCCTTGCGTCCGCGCGGATCGAGCATCGAGGAGGCCTCATCCAAAATGAGAACGCGCGGCTCCATGGCGAGCACGCCGGCAAGCGCCACGCGTTGCTTTTGGCCACCCGAGAGCGCATGGGTCTCGTGGCGCTCAAAGCCCACCAGACCCACGGCCTTCAGCGCCTCGCGCACGCGCTGCGCGATCTGGGCCGATTCGACCCCTAAGTTCTCGGGACCAAACGCAACGTCGTCCTCGACAAGCGTCGCCACAAGCTGGTCGTCGGGATTCTGGAACACCATGCCAGCAGTCGAGCGGATGTCGTAGACCAGCTCGGGATCGGACGCGTCCATGCCGTTGACGCACACCGTTCCCGCATCGGGCTGCAGCAGCGCGTCCAAATGCTTGGCAAACGTCGACTTGCCCGACCCGTTGCCACCGAGGATGCAGAAAAACTCGCCATCCTCGATGTTTAGATCGACGCCGTCGAGTGCCGGCACGGCACCGTCATAGCTAAAGGAAACGCCCCGACACTCAATCATGCGCGGCCTTTGACCTGGTCCTTTTTAGGCGTGATGAGGTTGGAGACTGCTTTATACACCGCCAGCGTCAACACCGAGTTAAGCACGGTCTTGATAAGGTTAAACGGCAGTACGGCAGGAATCATGAGCGGGGCGATCACATCGACCGAGCCATACCAGAACCATACGCCAATGGTAAGGTTTGCGACCATAGACAGCGCTGTAGCGGCAATGACGCCGAGCACCAGGCCAATCACGGCACCCTTATAGGTGTGCATCTTCTGGTAAACGATAGCCGCGGGCAGAATGTAACCCAGCGTGGCAACCAGGTTCATAAGCGCGCCGACCCAGTCACCCGTGGTGAGCGCATGGATAACGATTGCCATAGCGGCAACAGCGGTACCGGCGCCGGGACCATACGCAAACCCGCACACCATCGCCGGCACCAGCGACGGGTCATACGTCAAAAACGGCGCCGAAGGAAGGATGGGCAGCTGCACGTACATAAACAGGGCGCCCAAGGCGCACATCAGCGCCATGGTAACGAGCTGTTTGGTGCTCCACCTATTCGTGTTCTCAAAATGGATATGCTGCGACTGTTCAGACATAAGATCACCTGCCTCTTTCATCCGGACTCTAACCGTTGGTACTGGGGTTTCACCAGTTCAGCCGGCATGCGAACCAACACACGCACGGGTCGCGGACTCATCGGCTCGGTCGCAGACGCCTCGCCTGCGCCACGGCACCCCTTTGGCACCGCCCGATTTACCGCCAGTGGGGAATTTCACCCCGCCCTGAAACAGCAATTGCAAGTGTAGCACGAGCAATCGTTCGCGCAAGTATGCCGAGGGTAATTTGTGGGTGGGGACCAGTTGCCGCAACAACCACGTTCCCCACCCATCCCAAAGTAGCGCGCCTTTCGCGGCAAAGCCGCGAAACAGCGAAAGGGACACGTATTCCCATCAACCACGTCCTTCTCCGCACGCCGACCTCAAGGCCGTAAACGCAGGGGATCCGGGGGCGTGACGGGGTTTCTCTCCGGAACATTCCACACTGATATTTTCTGTATTGAAGACGTCGATGGTGCACCCGTATACCATTGACGT
>CABUKY010000048.1 GCA_902492185.1 uncultured Collinsella sp. | reverse complement strand
AGGACGTCACCGTGGTGCTTTCGGGCGAAGGCGCCGACGAACTCTTTGGCGGCTACGCCTACTACGAGGATACGGTCCCGGTGCGCAAGTACAAAAAGATGGTGCCGCTGCCCATCCGTCGCGCGCTCGGTAACCTGGCGCTGCATATGCCGTACTTCAAGGGACATAACTTCCTGGTCAAGGGTGCCGAGATCCCCGAGAAGTCGTTCCTGGGACAGGCTCTGGTATGGCCGGAGCGCGAGGTCGACGGCGTGCTCAAGCCCGAGTACAACACCGGCGACGGCGCCTTTGAGCTCGCTGCACCCATCTACGCACGCGTGAAGGGTCAGCCCGAACTGGTCAAGAAGCAGTACCTGGACATGAACATGTGGCTCCCGGGCGACATTCTGCTCAAGGCCGACAAGATGTGCATGGCACATTCGCTGGAGCTGCGCGTGCCCTTCCTGGACCGCAAAGTCATGGAGTTCGCCGAGCACATTCCCGACCGCTACCGCATCAACGAGAACGGCAACAAACAGGTACTCCGCCACGCTGCCAACAAGTCGCTGCCCGATGAGTGGGCCACCCGTCCCAAGGTGGGCTTCCCGGTGCCGATTGTCTACTGGCTGCGCGAGCAAAAGTGGTACGACTATGTCAAGGAGTACTTCACCGCGCCGTGGGCAAGTGAGTTCTTCAATACCGACGAGCTCATGCACCTGCTCGATCTGCACTTTGCGGGCAAGGGCGATTTCCAGCGCAAGATCTATACGCCGCTCGTGTTCCTAGTGTGGTACAAGCGCTTCTTTATCGACGAGGGCCAGCCTTCTGTTCAGGCTGCCTAGTCTCGGCCTACGAATGCCTGCGCGTAACGGCTCCTCCGGGAGCCGTTTTTGCGCGAGCACGTTTCAGTTACTATGAAAACCGTCCCTGCCAAATGGCTGAGAAAGGTGAAAGATGCACCATTCGGATTCCGCGACCGTGACCACGGTCGATACGCTTGCCAAGCTGCTCGATGTGTGCGGCGAGCTGCGCGCATCAGAGCAGGTTGACGAGCGTGCCGTGACCGGTTGCTCGTTTGATTCGCGCGCGGTCTCGGCAGGTGACGTGTTCTTCTGTAAAGGTGCTGCCTTTAAGCCCGCGTTTTTGAGCATGGCGCTCGATGCGGGCGCCGTCGCATTTGTGTGCGAGGAGTCGCTGGTCGAGTCTCTGGAGCCGCTGGCGAAGGAGAGCGGTGCTGCGATGCTGGTTGTTGATAGTGTTCGCACGGCCATGGCCCTGTTGCCGCCGGAGGTCTACGACCGTCCCGACCACGACGTCAAGATCGTGGGCATCACCGGCACCAAGGGAAAGACCACGGCCGCTTTTATGCTCCAGTCGATTATCAAAGCGGCGGGCGAGTCCTGCGGCATGATCGGCTCGGTGAGTACCGACGATGGTATCGAGTGCTACGAGAGCACCAACACCACGCCCGAGGCCCCCGAGGTTTGGCGCCATATCGCCAACTGCCGCACGTCCGGTCGCCAGTCCATGGTCATGGAGGTCTCGAGCCAGGCGCTCAAGTACCAACGCGTCGAGAATCTGCCGTTTGACGTGGCGTGCTTCCTCAACATCGGCCGCGACCACATCTCGCCGATCGAACACCCCACATTTGAGGATTATTTTGAGAGCAAACTCAGGATCTTTGACCAGGCAAAGACTGCCGTGGTGAATCTGGGCACCGAAGAGGTCGACCGTGTGCTGGAGGCAGCGTCGACGGCCGAGCGCTTGGTGACCGTTGGCGTCGAGCATCCCGAGGCGAGCCTGTGGGCGAGCGACGTACGCATGGTCGGCTTTAGCATCGAGTTCAACTTGCATGGCCTGTGTGCCGACGAGTCCGAGGCGGGGGAGAAGGTCCTGCTGGGCATCGCGGGCGACTTTAACGTGGAGAACGCGCTGGTCGCTATCGCCGCCGCGCGCGAGATCGGCATCGGTATCGAGGCTATCAAGAAGGGCCTCTCCAAACTGCGTGTGCCGGGCCGTATGGAGGTCGTGGAGTCGAAGGACGGCCGCGTGATCTGCGTCGTCGACTATGCGCACAACCAGCTTTCGTTCCGTTCGCTTTTCTCGTCGGTCAAGCGCGCGTTTCCCGCCAGCCCGGTCATCGCGGTGTTTGGCGCTGCCGGCGGCAAGGCGCAGGAGCGCCGCGAGCAGCTTCCGCGCGAGGCCGCACCGTATTCCGACCTGATGATCTTTACGAACGAGGATCCAGCTCACGAGGACCCGATGAAGGTCTGTCGCGAGCTTGCCGAACATGTTCCCGACGATACGCCGAACAAGATCATCCTCGATCGCGAAGCTGCCGTGCATGCGGCGTTCAAGGCGGCGCGCGAGGAGTACGTCAACCCCGATGCTCCTACCATTGTCTTGCTGCTGGCAAAGGGTGACGAGGAGCTCATGCACGTGGGCGACGAGTTCGTGCCCATCGAGAGCGACCTTTCGTTGGCCAATCGCCTGATCGATGTTACCCAGTTTGACTAATGAACCATGATGGCGGCGGCGCCCTGAGTGCGCTGTCGCCATAAGCGTGTTCCCTCAATCAAAACATGCCGTCCAAGTCCAAACCCTTCTACGTAAACGGAGTAACCATGTCCCACAATACCCTGCCGACCGTCGCTGAGCTTTCGGGCGAGATGCGCGAGCGTCTTGCCAAGGTCAAGTATGTCTTTACCGATCTGGACGCCACGATGCTCGCCCCCGGCTCGTGCGTGCTGCGCGATAACGACGGCAATCCCTCGACCAAGCTCGTCGAGGCGGTTGTCGCGCTCGCCCGTGCCGGCATCCAGGTGGTTCCCACCTCGGGTCGCAATCGCACCATGATCCATGAGGACGCCCGCGTGCTCGGCCTCAACTCCTACATCGGCGAGATGGGCGGCCTGGTCATGTACGATCTCAAGGCCAACGACTGGGAGTATCTGACGGGCGACATGCCCTACGACCCCGCCTGCGGTCTCACGCCGCACCAGGTGATCGAGCAGACCGGCGTGTGCGAGAAGATCCTTGCCCGCTGGCCGCACAAGATCGAATACCACAACGACATGTCGACCGGCTACAAGTACCGTGAGGTCACCGTCGGCATGCGCGGCGATGTGCCCGACGATGAGGTCCAGGCCATCCTGGACGAGGCCGGCTGCGGTCTGGTCTGGGCTTGCAACGGCCATCTGACTCACCTGTCCAAGCCGACGACGCTCGAGCTTAATCGCGTCGAGGACGGCCGCGCCTTCAACATCAATCCGGCGGGTCTCAACAAAGGCGTTGCCATTGCGCGCTTCTGCGAGCACCTGGGGATCGAGCGCGAGGAGACGCTTGCGCTCGGCGACTCCGAGTCCGACTTCTACATGGCCGGCCATGTTGGCATGTTCTGCCTGGTCGAGAACGGTCTGACGAGCGCCGGTGCCCCGGAGTTCTTGGACGCCTGCGACAATGCCTATATTACGCGCGGCAAGATTGTCGACGGTTGGGTGGCAACGGCCGAGCTGCTGGTCGCAGCCCGTTCGTAGCGCGACGCATCACGAGTGATCGCATTTTTCGAGAGAGAATCTGGTGAGGTAATGTCCGATATCGATAATCTGGCCGGGGACACGCGTCCGATCGGCGTGTTCGACTCGGGCCTGGGCGGCCTGACGGTTGCGCGCGCGATCGCAACGGCGCTTCCGCACGAGTCCGTCTACTATTTCGGTGACACTAAGCGCTGCCCTTATGGCACCCGCACCGAGGACGAGGTTCGCTCGTTTGCGCTGCAGGCGGGCCGCTGGCTATCGAGGCACGACGTTAAGATCATGGTCATCGCCTGCAACACGGCGACCGCCGCGGCCTTGCGTCTGGCTCAGCAGGTGCTCGACGTTCCCGTGATCGGCGTGATCGCCCCGGGCGCGCGCGCCGCCATCAACAGCACGCGTACGCGTCGCGTGGGCGTGCTGGCCACCAACCTCACCATTCGCTCGGGCGCCTACACGCGCGCCATCCAGGATTTGGATGCTGGTGTCGATGTGTATGGCTGCCCGGCTTCGAGCTTTGTCGAGGTCGTCGAGCACGAGCTCGCCTCGGGCGCGCATCTGCAGGAGCAGTGGCTCGAGAACGAGGATATTTTTGATACGCCAGCCGTTCGCGCGCTGGTCGGCGCCACAGTCGAGCCGCTGCACGATCGCGGCATCGATACCGTGGTACTCGGCTGCACGCATTTCCCGCTGCTCGTGGGGCCTATTCGCCATGCGCTGGGTCCCGGAGTGCGCGTGGTGAGCTCCGCCGAGGAGACCACGCGCGAGCTGACCGATATTCTCACGCGCCGCGAGCAGCTGGCGGGCGATACCGCCGAACCGCAGCATCGCTTTGCCACCACGTCTGACAACATTGCCGAGTTTGCGGTGGCGGGTAGCTTTATCTTTGGCCAGCCGCTCAAAAGCATCGAGCATGTCGATATCGACGAACTCGGTTAGGTTCGCAATGTCGCCGAAGCCCTCGCCACATCTTTTGCCGAAAGGATAGTTCCATGGAATACATGCAGGTCAACCGCGCCAACGGCCGCGCCGCCAACGAGCTGCGCCCCGTTAAGCTCACCCGCGGCGTCATGAAGCACGCCCACGGCTCGTGCCTGGCGGAGTTCGGCGACACGCGCGTACTGTGCGCCGCCACCATCGAGGAGGGTGTGCCGGGTTGGCGCAAGGGCGCCAAGGCCGGCTGGGTAACGGCGGAATATGCGATGCTGCCGGCCTCGACCGGTAAACGCTGCAAGCGCGAGCATGCCAACCGCAAGGGCCGCTCCATGGAGATCGAGCGGCTTATCGGCCGCAGTCTGCGTACCGTCGTCAACATGAAGGCGCTCGGCGAGTACACCGTTACCGTCGACTGCGATGTGATCCAGGCCGATGGCGGCACGCGTACGGCGAGCATTACCGGTGCCTGGTTGGCGCTGCACGACGCCCTTGCCATGTGGGTCGAGGCGGGCAAACTCGAGCGCATCCCGCTCACGGGCCAGGTTGCCGCCATTTCCATGGGCGTCGTCGACGGCAACACTCTGCTCGACTTGGATTATTCCGAGGACAGCCACGCCGAGGTCGACATGAACCTCGTCGCCACCGATTCCGGTGAGATGATCGAACTCCAGGGTACCGGCGAGCAGGCGCCCTTCGACCGCAAGCGTCTCAACGCTCTGCTCGACCTGGGTGACAAGGGTATCGCCGAGCTCATCGAGCTTCAGCGCCAAGCCCTCGCCTAACCTGCCAAAAAGGGACAGGTTTATTTTGGCAGGTTTTATCTGGGAAAACGTCGAAGTATAAGACTGCCGTTGATTGAGACGGGAGAGAGGCCGAAGTCCTCGTCGTCCTCAACTCGGCATTGCTATAGAGACAAAGGAGGCCAGCTATGGCACTTGAGAAGATTGACATCGACACTCTCGACCCGGCGGCGACCATCGTCGTGGCAACCGGCAACGCCCATAAGCTCACCGAGATCGAGGCCATTTTGGGCAAGGTCATGCCCGAGGTGCGCTTTGTGGCGCTCGGTCAGCTGGGCGATTTTGAGGACCCCGAGGAAAACGGCACGACGTTTTTGGAGAACGCCATCATCAAGGCGCAGGCTGCGGTCGAGGAGACGGGCCTTATGGCCATCGCCGACGATTCTGGCTTGGTCGTCGACGCGTTGGACGGCGAGCCGGGCGTGTATAGCGCGCGCTATGCGGGCGTGCATGGCGACGATGCCGCCAACAACGCCAAACTTCTCGTTAACCTAGAAGGCGTGGCAGACGAGGATCGTACCGCGCGCTTTATGAGCGTCGTCGCGCTTATCGATACGGACGGCCTGGTCACCTATGGCGAGGGCGCCTGCGAGGGCGTTATCGCGCACGAGGGCCGCGGCGATCACGGCTTTGGCTACGACCCGCTGTTCCTACCGGTCGATACGCCGGGCAAGACCATGGCCGAGCTCACGGCGGACGAGAAGAACGCCATTAGCCATCGTTTCCATGCGCTCGAGCATCTGTCCGCCAAGCTGACGGGCGAGGAGTAGACCGTGCGTGCGGTGGTGCAGCGCGTGCTCAACGCCGGCGTGACGGTCGACGGCGAGTGCGTGGGCCGTATTGGACGCGGCTACCTGGTGCTGCTGGGCGTGGGCCACGGCGACACACGCGCCGAAGCCGACAAGCTGTGGGGCAAGCTCCGCGGGCTGCGTATCAACGAGGACGAGAATGGCAAGACCAACTTGGCGCTGGCCGATGTCGACGGCGAGGTACTCGTGGTGTCGCAGTTCACGCTGTTTGCCGACTGCCGCCACGGCCGCCGTCCGTCGTTTACGGATGCCGGCGCGCCCGATGTCGCTAACGAACTTTACGAGTACTTTCTGACACTCGTCGCCCAGGACGTTGAGCATGTGGCGCATGGTATCTTTGGCGCCGATATGAAGGTCGACCTAGTCAACGACGGTCCGTTCACCATCGTTCTGGACACAGACAACCTTTAGGTTACGCGGTTTTACCAAACCGCGTAACTACTCGACGCTGCACGGCCACCATTCGGCCAATCTGTCGCTCAAACCGTCGCTCGCGTACCAAAGTACGCGTCGCTCCTCTTTCGCGACACTTTGGCTCGAATGGTGGTCGTTCGCTGACGTGAACTGGTCATGTGAGGTTGTCGTCTGGTACGTATTTGAGACCGGGCTTTTTTAGCTGCTTGCGTATGGCTGCAGCAGGGTGCTATAGTATTAGAGTTTTGTCTATCTTAGGGGTATTATCCCCTTTTTGAATTGCACCCTCTGGAGGCCCTGTTCATGGAAGAGATGGAAGTCAATCACGTCGACGACATCCACGAGAAGCTGACCGATATGGTGGGCGATCGCGTCAAGGTTAAGGCCAACATGGGCCGTACCCGCGTCATCGAGCGCATGGGCACCATCAAGAGCGTCCACCCCGCCGTCTTTATCGTTGAGGTTGACGAGCGTCGCGGCCGCAAATCGCGTCAGTCCTACCAGTACATCGATGTCCTTACCGGCCAGGTCGAACTGTTCGACCCCGAGAGCGGCGAACATATCTTTACCCCGCTCGGCAACCAGCTCGAGGAGCACTAACGGTGACCGATCGGTCCCTCATCCTTACCGCGCCGGCAAAGATTAACCTCTATCTGGGAGTTCATACCGAGCGCGACGCCCGCGGCTATCACAGGGTCGATTCCCTGATGGCAGCCGTCGGTCTTGCCGATACCGTGACGGTCGCGCCGGCGCAGGTGTTGACCGTCCAGACGGTTCCGGCATCCGATTTTTCCATGCAAAAAAATACGGCTTATCGGGCGGCAATCGCTATGGCCGAGCATTACGGTCGCGATGCCAACGTGTGCGTGACGATCGAAAAGCGTATCCCGCTGTGCGCCGGCCTGGGAGGCCCCTCGACGGATGCCGCCGCGGTCATCGTTGCCTTGGCCGAGCTGTGGGGTATCGACCGCGCCGACCCCGCGCTCGATGACGTCGCTCGCGGTATCGGCGCCGACGTGCCGTTCTTTTTGCACACGAGTCCCGCATTCTACGTCGGCGGGGGAGATGTGCTGGCCACTGAGTATCCTGTGCTTCCGACGACACCTGTCGTATTGGTCAAACCGCACGAGACGAGCGTTTCAACGGTTGAAGCGTATCGACGATTTGATGAGAGCCCGGTGCCCGCGGACAAACCCGATGCGATTGCTTCTGCCTTACGCGTCGGCGATGCCGAGGCGGCATATGCGCTCGTTCATAACAATCTGGGCGTCATATCCGCGCAGATGGAGCCGCGGATCCAGGCGGTTCTCGACTGGCTGCGCGCACAGGAGGGAACCGTTGCCGTGGACGTGTGCGGTTCGGGTGCCTGCTCGTTTGCCATTTGCGATACCGTCGCTACGGCAGCCCAACTTGCGGGAGCTGCCCAGCAAAATGGCTGGTGGGCCTGCGCGACTGAGCTTATTCCCAACACGATTCAAATCGACGCGCCAAAGAAATAAAAATTTCTCTAGCACGCGGCGAAAATCTTTGTTACTATAGTCGAGCTAACGGGTTGTGGCTCAGTTTGGTAGAGCACTGCGTTCGGGACGCAGGGGTCGCTGGTTCAAATCCAGTCAACCCGACCAGAGCATGAGGAGGGACCGCTTCTTGCGGTCCCTTTTTTTAGCTATTGTTGTGATACCGCGGCACCCGCGGTATACTCATTCGAGCTTGTCTCGCTGTATTGTGGAGGTCTACATGTTTGGACTGAGGGCTCCTGAGCTCATCATTATTCTCGTCGTTGTCTTGATCATCTTCGGACCTAAGAACCTGCCGAAGCTCGGCAAGTCTCTCGGCTCTACCGTCAAGAATATCCGCGAGGGTATGGAGGGCGACGATAAGGGCGAAACCAAGCAGGCCGAGGACGTTGTGGTCGAGGAGTCCAAGGAGGACAAGGAGATCGCAGAGCTCGAGGCCAAGCTCGCTGCTGCCAAGAAAAAGCAGGCAGAGGACAGCGACGCGGACGCAGAGTAGTCCCATCCCTTTGGGGTGAGCACCTGACCGGCTTGCCCGCAGGCTAGCCGGTCTTTTTCGTTTTGTTGACAGTTGATCGTTACATCATAGTTGGGGAGATATCCGTATGGACGCAAGCCAGATCGTACTGACCGCTGAGGGCCGCCAGAAGCTCGTCGAGGAGCTCGCTTGGCGTGAGGGCGATTACGCCAAGGAGATCGTCGAGGACATCAAGGAAGCCCGCGCGTTTGGCGACCTTTCGGAGAACTCCGAGTACGATGCCGCCAAGGACAAGCAGGCCCAGAATGCTGCTCGCATTGCCGAGATTCAGGCTATTCTCGCCAACGCTCAGGTTGCTGCCACCACGGGCGATCTGACCGTCTCCATCGGTTCCACCGTTTCTCTGATCGATCCCAACGGTGAGGTCATGGAAGTCACGCTCGTCGGTACCACCGAGACCAACTCGCTCGAGCACAAGATCTCCAACGAGTCTCCGGTCGGTCACGCCATCATCGGTCACGGCGAGGGCGACTCCGTTGAGGTCGTTACGCCTTCTGGCAAGACCCGCGTCTACACCATCGCCAAGATCGCACGCTAGACCACGGTCCCGCGTAAAGGTATGTTTTCGCTCCCTGGGACCGAATCCTGGGGAGCGTTTTAGTTTGAGGAGCTAACTTATGGCAGAGAACCAGAACGCCGCCGATCAGGCCTCGACGCTCAACGACGAGCGCGCCACGCGTCTGGCAAAGCGCGCCGCCCTGTTCGAGGCGGGCCAGAACCCCTATCCCGAGCACTCCGAGATCGAGGACTATGTCGTCGACATTGAGGCCAAATATGCCGATCTTGCCGATGGCGAGGATACTGAGGACGTCGTGAAGATCGGCGGCCGCGTGGTCGCCAAGCGTGGTCAGGGCAAGATCATGTTTATCGTCGTGCGCGACGCTACCGCCGAGATTCAGCTGTTCTGCCGTATTAACGACATGGACGAGGTGGCCTGGAGCACGCTTAAGGCCCTTGACTTGGGCGATATCCTGGGCGTGACCGGCGTGGTCGTGCGCACCAAGCGTGGCCAGCTTTCCGTCGCCCCCAAGAGCGCGACCCTGCTCTCCAAGGCCGTTCGCCCGCTGCCCGAGAAGTTCCACGGCCTCTCCGACAAGGAGACCCGTTATCGTCAGCGTTATGTCGACCTGATTGCCAACGACGATGTTCGCGAGACCTTCCGTAAGCGCTCGCAGATTCTCTCCACCTTCCGCCGCTTTATGGAGTCCGACGGCTATATGGAGGTCGAGACCCCCATTCTGCAGACTATCCAGGGTGGCGCTACGGCCAAGCCGTTCATCACGCACTTCAACGCGCTCGATCAGGAGTGCTACCTGCGCATTGCTACCGAGCTGCACCTCAAGCGCTGCATCGTCGGTGGCTTTGAGCGCGTCTTCGAGATCGGCCGCATCTTCCGCAACGAGGGTATGGACCTCACCCACAACCCCGAGTTCACCACGATGGAGGCCTATCGTGCCTTCTCCGATCTCGAGGGCATGAAGGCACTCGCCCAGGGCGTCATCAAGGCTGCCAACAAGGCTATCGGCAATCCCGAGGTCATCGAGTATCAGGGCCAGACCATCGATCTGTCCGGTGAGTGGGCAAGCCGTCCC
The DNA here is from genome assembly GCA_902492185.1 of uncultured Collinsella sp. Taxonomy (GTDB): domain Bacteria; phylum Actinomycetota; class Coriobacteriia; order Coriobacteriales; family Coriobacteriaceae; genus Collinsella. Next base: position 1,081 of record CABUKY010000048.1, on the reverse strand, counting down.
ATGACCGATATCGTTTCGGACGTGCTCGGCAAGCAGGTCACCATCGACACGCCGGTCGAGGAGCTTGCCGCCGCCGCACGCGAGAAGGGCCTGGAGATTAAACCCGAGTGGACTGCTGGCAAGATCATCGCCGAGATTTACGATGAGCTGGGCGAGGACACCATCGTCAACCCGACCTTCGTATGCGATTACCCCATCGAGGTCAGCCCGCTTGCCAAGCGTTTTGAGGACGATCCGCGCCTGACGCACCGCTTTGAGCTGGTCATCGCCGGCCACGAGTACGCCAACGCATTCTCCGAGCTCAACGACCCGGTCGACCAGGCCGAGCGCTTTGCTGCCCAGATGGCTGAGAAGGCCGGCGGCGATGACGAGGCTATGGAGTACGACGAGGACTACGTGCGCGCCCTCGAGTACGGTATGCCTCCCGCGGGCGGCATCGGCATCGGCATCGACCGCGTGGTCATGCTGCTCACCAACCAGGCTTCCATTCGCGACGTCCTGCTGTTCCCGCACATGAAGCCCGAGAAGGGTTTCCAGTCCGGTGCCGCCGCTGCCAAGGCTGCCGAGGCCGGCAACGCCGCAAGCCCGTTCGTCAAGCCGCTCAAGCCCACGCTCGACTACTCCAAGATCGCCGTTGAGCCGCTGTTCGAGGAGTTCGTCGACTTTGATACCTTCTCCAAGAGCGATTTCCGCGCTGTGAAGGTCAAGGCATGCGAGGCCGTCAAGAAGTCCAAGAAGCTGCTGAACTTTACGCTCGACGACGGCACCGGCACCGACCGCACCATCCTCTCCGGCATCCATGGCTACTATGAGCCCGAGGACCTGGTCGGCAAGACCCTGCTCGCCATCACCAACCTGCCTCCGCGCAAGATGATGGGTATTCCCAGCTGCGGCATGCTGATCAGCGCCATCCACGAGGAGGAGGGCGAGGAGCGCCTCAACCTGATCCAGCTCGACGCTTCCATCCCCGCCGGCGCAAAGATGTGCTAGGGGGTTACGCGGGTTTACCAACCCGCGTAACCAGTTGACGCTGCAAGCCCGCCAGAGCGGCAATCTGCCTTTCAACTTCGGCGGCATGACC
>CABUKY010000047.1 GCA_902492185.1 uncultured Collinsella sp. | reverse complement strand
GCGGAGCGCCCGAAGCATTCGTGAAAAGCATCGGCTGAATACCAAACTCGATTGCTGCGCACAGGGCCGCCAGGCACAGGCCGACCCAGCCGCTTACGATGGCCGAAACCGAGGTGCCCCAGCTCTTGTCGTGCAAACGGCTGTTAAGCGCGCGGAACACGATGGCTGCGGCAAACGGCAACACGAAGGCCATGTTAAAGCAGTTAGCGCCAAAGGACAGGATGCCGCCGTCGCCAAACAGCAGCGCTTGCAGCGCCAGCGCGACCGAAACCGCAATGGCCGCGGCCTCGGGGCCCAGCAGCAGCGCGATGAGTGCGCCACCAACGGCGTGGCCAGTGGTGCCGCCGGGCAGCGGCACGTTGAACATCATAAGCAAGAAGGAAAATGCGGCGCAGATGCCCAGGAAAGCCATGTGCTCGCGATCGAGCGTGGCGCGCACCTTCTTGATACAGTGAACCCAGACGGGCACCATTGCCACCGCCATGACGGCATCGGTCTGCGGGGACAGATAATTATCTGGAATGTGCATGTACGCCTCCCGGTTATCGGCGCACGGAATTGCAACGCCGCTTGAATCACCTTTCCAGTGTTACGTAATGTCAGATTCGTAACACGCCGCGGGCTATCATAGCAAAACGGCGCACTGCCGACAAAGCAGCACGCCGTTATGTAATGCGCGTGTCATATATGCAGGCTCAACGGTGCCTTATACCGAAAACAGCAGTCACGTAAGACTCGGCGGCAGCCGACGCTGGCCTATATCCGGCGCAGGACCTAGCCGCGGACCTCGCCGTTTACGCCCTTGCACACCTTGGTAACGATCTTCTGGTGCGCCTTTTCGACCTCTTCGCTGGTAAGCGTGTGGTCGTCGGAGCGATACGTAAGCGCAAAGGCCATGGACTTCTTGCCCGCTCCGATGCGGATGGGATCGCGGTAGACGTCGAACAGACGCACATCCTCGAGCAGCTTGCCTCCGGCGCTGGTAATACGGCGCTCAAGATCCTCGCAGGTCACAGTGTTGTCGACCACGATAGCAAGGTCGTGCTCAACGGCCGGGTACTGCGAGAACTCACGGTAGTTCTCCTGGTTGCGGGCGCCCTTGATCAGCTTGTCCAGGTCGAGCTCAAAGGCAACGACAACCTCGTCAATGCCCATAGCCTCGCGCGCCTCGGGGTGAATCTCGCCAACCCAGCCCAGCACGGTACCGCCGGACAGAACCTCGGCGGCGCGACCCGGCTGCAAGAAGGCATAGCCCTCGCCCTCGACGGGACGGAAGCGAACCTTCTCGATGCGCAGCTGAGCAAGCAGCTCCTCGACAATGCCCTTGCCAAAGAAGAAGCGCAGCTTACGGTACTTCATGCTCCAGGACTGCTCGCTCCACTGGCCCGAGAGCACGCCCGCCACGGACTTGGTCTCCTTGGGCAGGCTGGCGTTCTCGCGGCCATGGAACAGGCTGCCGACCTCGTACAGGTGCACGTTGGGCGTGCCGTGGGCCTCGTTGTAGGCCACAGACTGCAGCAGACCCGGCAGCAGCGAGCGGCGCATCTCGGTCTGCTCGGCCACCAGCGGGTTCATGAGAACCACGGGGCAGCCGCGGCCCTCGGTGGACATACCAATCTTCTCCAGGTCGCCCGGGGCGGCAAAGCCAAAGGTCGTGGTCTCGTTGAGGCCGCAGGCGCGCAGGATCTCGCCGACCTTACGGGTGAGCTTCTGCTCGCGGGTCAGGCCGCCGATGTGGTTCTTGGCAGCCGGGATGGTCGCCGTAACGCGGCCCATGCCCCATAGGCGCAGGACCTCCTCGATCAGGTCGATCTCACGCGGCAGGTCGGGACGGAAGCTCGGCGGGGTGACCATGAAGTCCTCGCCGTCGCGCTCGACGGTGCAGCCCAGGCGGGTGAGCGAACGCTCGATAAAGTCGGGCTCGATGTCGGCACCGCAGATGGCACGCACGCGGGCCAGGCGCAGCTTAATGCTGTCGATGGTCTTGGGCGCGGGGAACACGTCCACATAGCCGGGAGCAACCTCGCCGCCGGCGATCTCCTCGATCAGCGCGCAGGTAACGTTGGCGACATCCACGCAGCCGGTCTCGTCGACCTGGCGCTCAAAGCGAATGGAGGCGTCGGAGATCAGCGACAGATCGCGGCTGGTGTGCGAGGTGCGACCGGCGTTGAAGCAGGCGCTCTCGACCATCACGTCGACGGTGTCGTCCTCGATCTCGGAATCCATGCCGCCCATTACGCCGGCCAGCGCCACGGGACGCTCGCCGTCGGTGATGAGGCCCATACCGGCGTCGAGCACGCGCTCCTCGCCGTCGAGCGTCGTGAACTTCTCGTCCTGCTGGGCGGCGCGAACCACCACACGACGGTGGCCATCGCGCTCGGCAAAGGTGTCCAGGTCAAAGGCGTGCAGCGGCTGACCGGTGAGCATCATCACATAGTTGGTGATGTCGACGATGTTGTTGTGCGGGCGCACGCCCAAGGCGTTAAGGCGCTTGACCATCCAGTCTGGCGACGGGCCGACCTTGACGTTGCGCACGATGCGGGCAACGTAGCGGTCGCACAGGCCCTCGTCGGCGATCTCGACGGAAAGCTCGTCGTCGGTCGCGCGGCCGGTCTCGACCTTGATGGCGGGCAGCTCAACGTGGAAATCGCGGTCGAAGATGGCGCCGGTCTCGCGGGCCATGCCGATCATGGACAGGCAGTCGGGACGGTTGGGCGTGATCTCACAGTCGAGCACGGTGTCGCTCGAGCCCACGTACTCGGCAAACGGCATGCCGCAGGGCGTATCCTCGGGCAGGATCATGATGCCGGAGTGGTCGCCACCCAGGCCGAGCTCGCGCGCGGAGCAGTTCATGCCCATGGACACGACGCCGCGAAGCTTGCTCTTCTTGATCTTAACGTCGCCGGGAAGCACGGCGCCAATCATGGCCGTGACGATGTGGTCGCCGGCCTCGAAGTTCTGCGCGCCGCAGACGATCTGCAGCGGAGCGGGATTGCCGTCGGCGTCGAGATTCTTGTCGCCCACATCGACCGAGCACACATACATGTGGTCGCTATTGGGGTGCGGGATCTTGGTGAGCACCTTGGCGGTCACCACGTGGTCGAAGGACTCGCCCACGGTGTCGATCGCCTCGACCTCGGTGCCGGTACGGATATATTCGTCCGAAAGGGTCTTGGGATCCTCCGGAATATCGATCATGGTCTTGAGCCAGTCGTAAGAAACGCGCATCTAACTGGTCTCCTTTCATAAATGCGGCTTTGAGCCGGAAACTGCAACTAAGAAGAAAGCGTTCTAGAACTGGTTCAAGAACCTCATGTCACCAGTCATCAACGTGCGCAGGTCGGGCAGGTCGTAGCGCAGTGCCGCGACGCGCTCGGCGCCAATACCAAAGGCGAAGCCGGTGTACTTCTCGGGGTCGATGCCGCAGTTGATCAGGACGTTGGGGTCGACCATACCGCAGCCCAGGATCTCGATCCAGCCGCTGTGCTTGCAGAAGTTGCAGCCCTTGCCGCCGCACACGTGGCAGCTCACGTCCACCTCGCAGCTGGGCTCGGTGAAGGGGAAGAAGTGCGGGCGGTAACGCGTCTTGCGATCCTCGCCAAACATGCACTTAACAAAGTAGTCGAGCGTGCCCTTAAGATCGCCAAAGGTGATGCCCTCGTCGACGACCAGGCCCTCAATCTGGTTGAACTGCGGCAGGTGGCAGGCGTCGGCCGTGTCGGGACGGTAGACGGTGCCCGGGCAGATCATGTAGATGGGCGGCTTCTGCGACTCCATGGTGTGGATCTGCACGCCCGAGGTCTGGGTGCGCAGCAGCACGTCGGACTCACCGTGAGCGTGAGCCTCGGGATGCGCGACGCTGCCGGGGTTGTTGTCGACCACATAGAACGTGTCGCGAGCCGAGCGGCTCGGGTGATCCATGGGCGCGTTGAGTGCGGTGAAGTTGTAGTAGGAAGTATCGACCATGGGGCCGGACTCGACGGTGTAGCCGATGCCGCAGAAGATGTCCTCGGCCTCCTCGATGATCTGCTTGATCAGGTGCTGGTGACCGATCTGCGGACGGATGCCCGGCAGCGTGATGTCGACGGCCTCGTGCTCGAGTGCGTGCTTGAGGGCGGCGGCCTTCATCTCGGTGGTGCGCTCGTCGAGCATGCCCTCGATCAGCTGGCGCATCTCGTTGGCGCGTTTGCCCATCATGGGACGATCCTCGGGAGCGAGCTTGCCCATCATGCGCATCAGGCCGGTGATACGGCCCTTGCGGCCGAGCAGCTCAACGCGCGCGGCCTCGAGCTTGGCGGCGTCGTCAGCGCTAGTGACGAGCTCCTTGGCCTCTTCCTCGAGTTTGACCAGATCATCAATCAGACTCATGTCTTCCCTTTCGTCTCTCGCACATCCGCGCTCCGGGACGGCTGACGCCGCCCGATGTTGCGGATGCGCGGCCCGGTTCGGTAACAAAAAAACCGCCCTCGGGCATGTACATTGCCCAAGGACGGTTGAATTCCGCGGTACCACCTTGTTTGACCCGGCGGATGTCTGGCCCGCCGCGCCCACTCTGTGCCTCTTGTCGCGAGGCTCACGGCTTCCCTACTGGGACTTTGCTGCCACTGGCCGCGTGCCCGTTGAGGTCGCTGCTCGGGAGTGAACGCTTGGCCCTTGCCACCGCAGGAAGGCTTGCAGCCCATGACCTTCCCTCTCTTGCCGGCGACGCGGCGGGCAAAACCCTCTCCGTCAACGCATTGGGCTATAGGATAACACATTTCGCGAGCGCATCGCCGCGTTCCGTTTTGTTCGCGCTGGGTACAAGGCAGGTAGCTGTGCAAACTGGCCGCGCACCCGCCTGCGGCGCTCGGCCTGCGAGATTAAGGATACGGTATGGGAAAGAAACTCGATAAGAAGGCCAAGGCCGCCGTGGCAAAGGCCGCCAAGGGCGTCAAGGCCGCTAAAGTCGACAAGGCCGTCAAAAAGTTCCGCAAACTCGAGGGCAAGCTGTGGACTCGCGAGTACCTGCTCAAGATTGCCGAGTTCGATGGGGCGACGATTGCTCCTGCCAACGGCGCTGCCGCCCGTGCCGACGCCATGGGCACGCTTGCCGGCGAGCATCACAAGCTGCTGACCAGCGAGAAGTCCGTTGAGCTCGTACGCTCGTTAGCGCGCGAGACGGTTGCAGGCGGACACGTAGACGACCCGCAGCTGCTCGACGAGATTCGCGTGCTCGGCCGCGACCAGCGCGAGGCAAGCGTTATTCCTACCGAGGAGGCCGAGGCCTGGACCAGGCTCACCTGCGAGGCCGACGCCGTGTGGCATAAGGCCAAGACGGCCAACGACTGGGCGAGCTTTGAGCCCTATGTGGATAGAATCGTCGCCCAACTTAAGCATCAGGCCGAACTCATGGACCCCAAGCGCGACCCATACGACGTTTGGCTCGACCAGTACGAGCGCGGCCTTTCTGCCGAGAGCTTCGACGCGTTTTGCGAGGAGGTCAAGGCCACGGTCGTGCCGCTCGTGCACGCCATCGGCGAGCGCGGCCAGCAGCCCGCTGCCGACTTTTTGCACGCCCGCGTGCCCGAGGCCGCCCAGCGCGCCATGAGCTTCGACCTGATGAAGCTCGTCGGCCTGAACCTGGACGACACCACGCTTGCCTTTACCGAGCACCCGTTTAGCGAGGGCTTTGCCGTGGGTGACGCGCGCATCGCGACACACATCTACGAGGACGATTGCATCTCCAACGTCTACAGCATCATCCACGAGGCGGGGCACACCATGTACGAGCTGGGCGTCAATCCCGCCTATGCGCGCACCTGCCTGGAGGGCGGCACCTCCATGGGCATCCACGAGAGCCAGAGCCGCTTCTTTGAGAACACCGTGGGCCGCAGCCGTGCCTTTATGGGACCGCTGCTCGAGGTGCTGCGCCGCCACGCACCCGAGGTCTACGGCGACGTCGACGAGGACACGCTCTACCACGCCGTGAACATCGCGCAGCCTTCGCTGATCCGCACCGAGGCCGACGAGCTCACCTATCCGCTGCACGTTATGGTGCGCTACGAGATCGAGCGCATGCTGTTTACCGGCGAGGCCACGGCCAAGGACATCCCCGCGCTTTGGAATCGCTTTATGGATGAGTACCTGGGCATTCCCGTTCCCGACGACACGCACGGCTGCCTACAGGATACGCACTGGAGCGGCGGCTCGTTTGGCTACTTCCCCACGTATGCGCTGGGCAGTGCCTACGATGCCATGTTTGTGCCGGCCATGTGCCGCGACGGTGTCGACCTTACCGGCGCCTGCGCGAGCGGCGACCTGACACCTGTCCGCGCCTGGCTGGGCGAGCACATTTGGCAGTGGGGCCGCGCCAAGGACGCGCCGGAGCTCATCAAGGGCGCGTGCGGCATGGCGTTCGATGCCCGCTACTACTGCAGCTACCTGCAGGACAAGTTCACCACGCTCTACGAGCTGTAAGGCATAACCGACACGCCAACGCAAAGGGGACGCCGCGGAACCAATCCGCAGCGTCCCCTTTCCACCTAGTCGTTTAAGAACGTCCCCAATGACTACCTTACAGAGCTTCCAGCGCGGCGGCGATGCGCTTCATGGCGGCATCGGCGGATGCTTGGTCGGGCGCCTCGGCCAGCACGCGGATAACCGACTCGGTTCCACTCTTGCGCACGAGCACGCGGCCCTCGCCTGCCAGCGCAGCCTCGGCCTCGGCGATGGCGTTCTGCACGCCCATGTTCTCGAGCGCGGCGTCCTTGTCCGCCACGTGCACGGCCACCTGCGCCTGTGGCAGCAGCTTGCACGGAGCCGTGAGCTGCGAGAGCGTCTCGCGCTCGGCACGAATCACTTCCATCACGCGCAGCGAGGTCATAATGCCGTCGCCCGTGCGCTCGATATCGCCAAAGATCGTATGGCCCGTCTGCTCGCCGCCCAGGCTGTAGCCGCCCTCGCGCATCTTGGCATACACGTGACGGTCGCCCACGCCGCTGGTCACGGCGCTCAGTCCGGCAAGCTCCAACGACTTGATCAGGCCAAAATTGCTGGCGATCGTCGGCACCACGGTACCGCCCGAGAGACGCCCGTGCTTGTTCAGGTACACGCCGCACACGTACAAGATCTGGTCGCCGTCGACCACGCGGCCGCGCTCGTCCACGGCCAGGCAGCGGTCGGCATCGCCGTCGTAGGCAAAGCCCACATCCAGGCCCTGCTCCACCACGTGGCGCTGCAGGCGCTCAATATGCGTAGAGCCGCAGTCGACATTGATGTTAAAGCCGTCGGGCGCGGCATTGATCACGCGCACATCGGCGCCCAGCGCGTCAAACACCGGCTTGGCCACCGAGGATGCCGAGCCGTTGGCGCAATCGATGCCGATCTTGACGCCCTGCAGCGAAAAGTTCGCGCTGGCGATGAGCGAAGCAATGTAGCGGTTGCGACCCTGCATGTAGTCCACCGTGGCGCCGATGTGGTTGCCCGTTGCCAGCGGCACCTCGCTCTTGCCATCGATGTAGTCCTCAATGAGCTCCAGCACGTCCTCGTCCATCTTAAAGCCGTCGCTGTTGACGAGCTTAATACCGTTATCGCAAAACGGGTTGTGGCTCGCGCTGATCATGATGCCGCAATCGAAGCAGCCTTCCACAGTCTGATGCGCTACGCCCGGCGTGGGGATCACGTGCAGCATATAGGCGTCCGCACCGCTCGCGACCAGGCCGCTCACCAGCGCCGCCTCGAACATATAACTCGAGCGACGCGTGTCCTTGCCCACGATCACGCGTGCCTTGCGCTCGCGGTTGGCGCCGTAATACCAGCCCACAAAACGGCCAATCTTATAAGCGTGCTCTACCGTCAGCCCAACGTTGGCCTCACCACGAAAGCCGTCGGTGCCAAAGTACTTCATGCGCTCTCCTTACAAAATAGGGGCGAACAGATTGCCTGTCCGCCCCAAAATGGTACTCGATTATCTGCGCTACCAGAAAAACCCTACGCCGACGCGCTGTCGCGAGCCGCCTGGCATGTAGGAGTCTGACGCAGCGTAAGCGGCTTGTCCCCCGCCTCGGCCGACGTGGTCAGCGTATACGTGATCGTCGTCGTCTCGCCAGCATGCAGGTCAACGGTGCCCGAATAGAAGGGGATTCCATGCCACGTAGCGGCGCCAAGACCAAACTGGGTGCCCTCGACGGTCAGATCAGTAATGTTGCCGCCCGTCGGGGCAAACAACGAGACATTCAGACGCTCGTCGTCACGCGCGGCATCGGGTGCGCTCGCCGCAACGTAGTCGGGCAGCTTGCCAGCCTCCTCCTGCGTCATGATGTTCGTCAGGGTAACGGTGATGCGATAGGAGCACGTGCCGTCACCGTTCTTCACGCCCTGACCAATCTGCGTATCGGCGTTCAGGTACCAGTCGAGCTTGGAGAAGCTCAGGTTGTTAAAGTAAACGCCGGCAACAGGATCGGCGCTCGGGTCATCCGGATCGGGCAGCGAAGCGTCAATGCCCGTCTCTTTGATGGCATTCTGCTCATCATCGTTTCTCATCCACGCGATCAGGCGGCCCTCTTCGGCACCGCGCTCAACGGCGCTGACAAGCTTCGTAACATCGACATCGCCGATACCGCCAAGGATCTTGTCGAAGGCAGCGCTGGCGACGGATGCAAAGATGCCGTCCGACTCCTCGACCGGATAGTTCCAGTACACATCGTGCATGAGGACCTTTGCGGCGTTGGTGCCGTCGACAACCGTTCCGTCGGGCAGCGAGACATTACCGACCAGGCCCAGCAGATACTGCAGGAACACCGGGTCGATACCGATGACGCCATCAACGTCCTGTCCATACTGGGACTTCCACAGCGCGGCGACACGCTGCGAGTTGCGGGGCCAATCAGGCGAATAGGTATTGCCCGAGTTGTACAGGTTACTGTGGTTGCCGAACAGCGCCTCATCCTCTTCGTCGACGCTCTCGACTGCCTCATCCTCGCTGAGTCCAATGCGGGGAACAAACTCGCCAATCGACATCTGGCCGTCAGTGACCGAAATCAGGCCCTGCGAACCGCCAAAGCCGCCGCAAGCACGAATCTCGACGTTGTTCATGGCGTACATAAGGTAGTTGCGCGTCTGGCCGTTGGCGCCGAGCATCTGGGGAAGGACGGGGGCGACCTTCTCCGCCGCGTCAACCGCACCGTTGAGGGTGGCAAAGCCGTCCTTGGCCTTATCGACCAGCTCGGTCACCTGGGAAATATGAGTATCGCCAATGCCCTGGACCTTCTCGTTGGCGCTCTTGAACACCTTCGAGCTGCTGGAAAGCGAATCGGCGACCGCCTGCAGCGCGGACACGTTAATCATGCCGTCCTGGAACAGCTTGCCGGGCGTAGCCTGCGAGAGGTTGTCGGCCATGGGAACCAGCGCATTGCTCGAGACATCGGACAGGGCGTCAATCATGGTGCGGGCCGCATTGATATCGCTGCCATACACCGGGATAAACGAAGCCGCCGTCCACAGCGGGCTCGAGGTCTCCGCCTTCATGCTGTTACAGAGCTCATCGATCTTCTTCGCGTCGTCAGGCAGCGTCGAAAAATCGCCCGACGTGACCTTATCCTTAAGGCCACCGACGATCTCGACAGCCTCCTTCGCTTCGCTCTTTACGGTCTTTGCCGAGTTAAGCAGCATAAAGCCGCCTGCGCCAAGCACAACGAGAAGCACCGCGACTACAGCGGCAATAATGGCGCCGGTGTGACGCTTTTTGCGCTCGCCCTTGCGATGGCGATGACGGACCAGACCGTCAGAGGTCGAACTCGACGAAGCATCGCTACCGTAGTTCAAGCCAAAATCGTAATAATCTTCCTTGGAACCCGAGCCCGCAAACTCGGCACCGCTATCATCCAGGCGGGCGAACGTGCCAGTCTCGGAGGCGCCGGTGTAAATCGTGCCAAGGTTACCCGTAAGCCCCGCGCCACCGGCAGAGGGAGTATTGTTGTCGGCCTTGCCGGCATTAACGTTGCCGGCGGCATTCGCGGCGTTGGCAGCACCTGCGTTGTTCGCAGGTGCCGAAGGAGCCCCGCTCGGCTGCGACGCGGAGGTTGCACCGCCCGCAAAGACATTCCCTCTTGCACGGCCGGTCTTTTTTGCCTTTTGAGACTGCTCGTACAGAGCGGTAAACATCGCCGTCTCGCCCGGGGACACGCGCTTACCGGAACCGCCCTGTCCAGCGCCGCCCGGCGTGCCGGCCTTACCAGCCCCGTTCGGACGCGGCGGAACTGCAGGACGGCCGCTATCGCTGCCCTTAAAGTGATTACCAGCCATAAAGAAATCCTCGCAATTGAGTCGCAATGAAAAAGTCCATAACGTTACTAGTTTATGGCATTTTGAGCATCGACAGCTAAACTCCAGACACGGACATCAATTGGCGAAAATGCGGCACAACACCTTTTCCGTCTTGGCAGCGGCGCCAGCTACACCGTGAGGAACATCATCACGATGATCATGGCAAAGCCGATAAGGTCGGTCGGCAAAAACACCGTGCCCAGCATAACGGCGCTGGTGATGGTCGCCGAGACGGGCTCCACGGTTCCGATGAGACTCGCACGCACCGAGCCGATGTCCTTAACGCCCTGCATATAGAGCATGTAAGCAAAAAACGAGCCGATAACCACGAACACCGCGAGCGCCTCGACGCCGGCAGCGTCGAGTGCCGGCACATGCGCCCAGGGCTGCACGAAGACACATGAGATCACGCCCGCCGTGAGCATTGCCGAGCCCGTGACGATGGGGCTGCCGTATTCGGGCAGGATCTTGGCGGGAATCACCGCCATACACGCGGCGCTGACCGCACACATAAGACCTGCTGCCAGGCCAAGCGGCGAGATATTCAGGCTGGTGGGGTCGCCGCCGGTGGCGATTAAAAAGGTTCCACCCAGAGCCAGGCCAATGCCGATGACTTCGCGAGTACGCGGCATGCGGCGATCGATCACGCAGGTGTAGCCCATGATGATAACGAGCTGCAGGCACTGGAGCACCGTCGCGGTTCCGGCGTTCGTCAGGCGCACGGCCGAAAGATAGCAAAACTGGTTGAACAGCAGGCCAAAGGCGGTAAAGAGCAGCAGCTGCTTGCGATCGGCGGGTGTGGTCCAAAGCTTGACCAGGCGTGCGCGGTCGCGCGTGACAACCACAGCCATAAAGAGCAGGCCGGCGAGAATCTGACGCACGCTCATAAGCCACAGCGTATCGACATGGTAGGTATCGAACAAAAAACTCGCGCTGGTGCCCGAGAAGCCCCAAAACGAACCGCCCACCAGCGTAGCCAAGACGCCCGTGATCATCTTGCGCGTCGAAGCGCTGTTCAGGCGGTCGCGCCATGCGCGACGGGTGTTGCGGCTGAGCTCGTCGGTGCCCTCGGGCACATCAATGTTCGATATATCGGTCATCGGCACCGAAGCCCCTGCGCCTTCGACCTGCTCGACACACTCTTTGCTCATTCCACTCCCCCGAAACAGCCAGGAAACAATTCGG
>CABUKY010000046.1 GCA_902492185.1 uncultured Collinsella sp. | reverse complement strand
CGACACCAGCGAGAGAAAAGCAACATGGTCAAGCGCCGCAACCTCAGGCGTAAAGGGAACGGCCACCACCGCATCGACCCCAGTTTGAGCCAGAGCATGCAGACGGTCGGCCGTCGTCATCAATTTTTGAGCGGGCGAAGGGCTCACCACGACGTCCGGGTCGGGATCGAAGGTAACTACGACCGCCTTGCAGCCATGGGCACGGGCATCACGGACAAGCGCCGCAATGAGCTCCTGGTGTCCACGGTGCACGCCATCGAACACGCCGATGGCAATCGATGCGGCACCCAGGTGCTCACACTTATCAAACACATCGGCAGTAACGATGCGAGCCTCGTCCGACTCGCCCGCGAAAAAGATACGCGCGAGCTCGCGAGCGGACAACATCATCGAACACCGCCGATTGCCTGCGGAAACACGTGCTCCATGACAAAGCGGCCACCCTCAATGCGGGCGAGCGCCTTGAGTCCCCCATCGAGCACCAGCGCAAACGGCGCCTTCGAGGCATCGAAATCGGCAAGCGCACGCTCAACGGGAATGCGTCGGCCGCAGAGCAGGTCGTCGGCAAGATTGCCCGGCAAGTCAACACGCGTGGCGCCCAAGGCCGCAATGGGATCCAAGGCAAAGCCAGCGGCGGACTCGTGAGAAAGCTCCTCGACCGCATGACAAGCGCCAATGGAAACAACACCAGAGGCCGTGCGGCGCAGCGCGGAAATGTGCGCGGCGCTCTCACAGGCGCGGCCCAAGTCGCGAGCGAGCGCACGGATATAGGTGCCCTTGCTCACCGAGAACGCCACGGTCCACACACATGTATCACCCTCGCCGCCCACGGCGATCAGGTCGGCGGCATAGACCTCGACGGGGCGCGGAGGTAGGTCCACCGCATTACCCGCGCGAGCAGACTTATAGGCGCGAACGCCATTGACCGAGATAGCCGAAAACGCCGGCGGCACCTGCATCTGCGGACCCAGCATGGCGGCCAAGCGCTCACGCGCATAGGCAGGATCGCGGAGCTCGTCGGCAACAGCCACCGTGCGGACCGCCTCGCCCTCCGCATCATCGGTATTGGTCTCGGAGCCAAACGAAATGTCGGCGACGTAGTTTTTCGTATCGAGCGTGAGCATGCCCAGCAAACGGGTGGCCTGACCCACGCCCACAACCATGACACCCGATGCCATGGGGTCGAGCGTACCGGCATGGCCGACGCGCCGCTCATGGAGAGCGCGTCGGCATTGCGAGACCACGTCATGGGACGTGCAGCCCACCGGCTTATCGACGGCGAGCAGCATATTCAATTGAGAAGGCGTTCGACGAGCCATGTACCATCCAATAAGTTAGAGCTCGACGGTCACCGAAGCGGGATCCTCCCCCACCAGCTCGGCCAGCATGGGAAGTGCCACGGCGAGCGTCTCGCGAATTGTTCCGTTGTTGGAAAAGCCGGCGGCGGCATGATGCCCGCCACCGCCAAAGTTGGCAGCAATCTCGGACACATCGAGGTCGCCCTTGGAGCGCAGGTTGCCACGCACCTTGGTATCGCCCTCAATGCCCTTTAAGAACATGCAAACCTCGACGCCCATCACCGAACGCACCACATCGACCAGGCCGTCGCACTCGTCCGAGGTGACACCGCAGGCCTCAAGGTCGCTCTGGTACGCATAGCTATACGCAACGCGCCCGTGGGCCACCGTCTTGATGCGGCCCATAACGATGGACTTGAGGTGCAAAAACTCAACGCGCATGCTCTGGTATACCTCGAGTGCCACACGCGCCGGATCGGCGCCGTGGGCAACCAGTCGCGAGGCCGCATGGAACGCGGCGGCATCGGCGTTTTGGTACTGAAAACGGCCGGTATCGGTAACCAAGCCGCACAGCAGGCAAGTCGCAACGCCATCACGTGCGACAATGCCACAATTGTCCAAGAAGCGGTCGATAATCATGGCGCAGGCTGCAGCTTCGACGCGCCTCAGACTGAGCTCGGCAAATTCCTCGCGCGCCGGATGGTGGTCGAAACACACCACATGCTTGGAGCGACGAAGCACCTCGGCGGAATTATTGAGACGCTCGACGACCGGTACGTCCACCGAAATGAACAGGTCCGGATTGCCAGTGTACGCAGATGCCGGCACCAGGCGATCGGAGCCTTCCATAAAGCGGTAGATGCGCGGAACCGGGTCATCGTCTGCCAGCAGCAGAGCAATGTCCTTGTTGGGGAAAAACTTCATGAGAGAAAGGCCCAGACCCAGCACAGAGCCCAGGGCGTCGCCGTCGGGAGAAGTGTGTCCCGAAATCGCAATGGAGGACGCATCCTCGATGAGCTCGAGGATGCGTCGCTGAATATCTGCAGACTCGCACGAGGCGAGGTCGGCGGAATTAGTCATCTAAAGCTGCCTCCTGGGCGACATCCGCTATCGGATAGCCGTCCTCGTCCTTTTCGATCGCAAGCGTGGCGGGAACGTTTTCCAGCGCACGCGTGATGCGCTCGGCCTCATCGGTCGAGCGATCGATGCGAAAATCGAGCTCGGGCGTGACACGCCAATCGAGCGAGCGAGCCAACAGGCTGCGAATACGGCCCTTAGCGCTTGCGAGCGCCTCCATGACCTCGTCGTAGCGGCTCGCATCGCACGACACGTACACGCGCGCGAACGAACGGTCCACCGCGACCTCGACCGCAGTCAAAGTAACCAGGTCGAGACGCGGATCGGAAACCTCAAAGAGCAGGATATAACCGAGCTTCTCGCGAAGCTGCTCGCCCAGACGGCGGGTTGCCTGCGTTTGCTTCATAGCGCTACCCCCTACTCGGTACGGGCAACCTGGTCGATGCGGTAACCCTCGATCTGGTCGCCGGGCTTGATGTCCTGGAAGTTCTCCAGGCCAATGCCGCCCTCGGAACCACTCTTGAGGCTCTTGGCCTCGTCCTTGTAGTGGCGCATCGAGGCGATCTTGCCGTTGAAGACCACGATGCCGTCGCGCACCAGACGCACGGAATCAGTCGCGGCGATCTCGCCCTCTTCGACGCGGACACCGGCGGCGATACCGACTTTGGGCACCTTGAAGGTGTCCAGGACGGTCGCGGTACCCGTGGCGACCTCGACCTCGGTGGGCTTGAGCATGCCGATACGGGCGGCGTCGAGCTCCTCGAGGCACTTATAGATGACGTCGTAGCAACGGATCTCGACGCCCTCGCGCTCGGCGGCGGAGCGGGCCTTACCATCAGGACGGACGCCAAAGCCGATGATGATGGCGTTGGAGGCGTCGGCCAGGACGACGTCGGTCTCGTTGATGGCGCCAACAGCGGAGTGGATCGTGTTGATGCGAACCTCGGACTGATCCATCTTGTCGAGCGAGTCCTGAAGGGCCTCGATGGAACCTTGGACGTCGGCCTTGATGATCAGGTTGAGCTCCTTGACCTCGGCGTCGGCGATAGTCTCGAAGAGGTTCTCGAGCGTGACGTGCTTGACGCGGCTCTGCTCCTCGATACGAGCCTTGAGCGAACGCTCGTCGGCAAGGGCGCGAGCCTCGCGCTCGTCCTCGAACACGCGGAACTCGTCGCCGGCGTTGGGCACGGACTGCAGGCCCAAAATCTCGACGGCGTCGGAGGGACCGGCCTCGGTGACGGCGCGACCCTTGGGGTCGAGCATGGCGCGGACGCGGCCATAGGTAAGGCCGGCGACCAGCGTATCGCCCACGTGCAGGGTACCGCGGGTCACGAGCACGGTAGCGACCGAGCCGCGGCCCTTGTCGAGCTTGGCCTCGAGGACGTTGCCGGAGGCAAAGGTGTCCGGGTTGGCCTTGAGCTCGAGCACGTCTGCCTGGAGCAGCACGGTCTCCAGAAGGTCGTCGATACCGATCTTCTGCTTGGCCGAGATGTTGACGAACATGTTCTGTCCGCCCCACTCCTCGGGGATGACGCCATACTCGGTGAGCTCCTGACGCACACGGTCGGGGTTGGCGCCCGGCTTATCGATCTTGTTGACGGCGACGACGATGGGTACGCCGGCGGCCTTGGCGTGGTTGATGGACTCGACGGTCTGGGGCATGACACCGTCGTCGGCAGCCACGATCAGAATGACGATGTCGGTCACCTTGGCACCACGGGCACGCATAGCCGTAAAGGTGGCGTGACCCGGGGTATCGATGAAGGTGATCTTGCGGTCGTTGATCATGACCTGCGAAGCGCCGATGGCCTGCGTAATGCCGCCCGCCTCGCCGGCAGCAACGCCGGTGTGACGGATGGCGTCGAGCAGCGACGTCTTGCCGTGGTCGACATGGCCCATGACGGTGACGACCGGGGCGCGCGGCTTGAGGTCGGCGGGATCGTCGTAGAACGAGAAGGTGTTCTCCTCCTCGGGGGTGATGATCTTGATCTGACGGCCCAGGTCGTCGGCGACGAGCTCGACGAGGTCGTCGGACATGGACTGCGTCATGGTGAGCGGCGTACCAAGCAGGAACAGACGCTTGATGATGTCGTTGGCCGGAACGTCGAGCGCCTCGGCAAGCTCCTGGACGGTAACGCCCTGGGAGACCTTGATGGCGTCGAGGTCCTCGGGGTTCACGCCCTGGGCCAGCGCCTCCTCTATCTTGCGCTCCTCCTGAGCCTTGGCAGCCTCGCGCTCGCGCTTCTCCTTGCGCTTCTTGCGGCGACCGGTGGACTCGCGAGAGGCCTCCTCGACGGCGGCACGAGCCTCCTCGAGCACCTTCTCGCGGCTGTACTCCTCGGCCTCGCGAGCCATGCGGCTGTAGTGGTCCTCTTCGTTGTTGTGACCGCCCTTGCGCTTCTTGCCCTTGCCCTGCTTGTCGGGGTTGGGGAAGTCCATGCCGGCAGCGACGTTGTTGCTGGCGTTGGTGCGATGGCTGTGCGGACGGCTCTCGGAGGCGTTGCGCTCGGAGTTGTTGTCGGAAGCGTTGCGATCGTTACGACGGCCACCGCGGCGGTCGTTGTTGCCGCCACGACGGTTACCGCGCTCGGCGGCGCGCTCGGCCTTGGCCTTGTCCTCGGCGTCCTTCTTCTCCTTGAGCACGGTCTCCTGTGCGGCGATCTGGTCGAGCAGCGAACGGAAACGCGAACCGGAGTCGGAAGCGGGAACGGCGCGGCGCTGGGCCTCGCGGGCAGCCTCCTCCTTCTCGCGGGCAAGGCGCTCCTGCTCGGCCTTCTTCTTGGCCTCGGCCTCGGCGCGGGCAGCCTCCTCGGCAGCCTGGGCTGCGGCGAACTGGCGACGCTCCTCCTCGCGGGCCTTCTCGGCGGCGATGCGCTCGCGCTCGGCCTCAGCGGCGCGAGCGGCCTCCTCGGCGGCAGCTGCCTGCTCCTCGGCCTGCTTGGCGGCCTCGACTTCCTGGGCGCGGGCCTCGATCACCGAGGCGAGCTGCTTGCGGACCATAGCGACATAAGCGTCCTCCAAGGTGGAGGAAGCGGACTTAGCGGGAATCTTCATATCGGCGAGATGACCCATCAGTTCCTTGGAGGTCATGCCGAACTCTTTGGCCAGGGTGGACACACGGACTTTTGCCATATGACTTCACCTACCCTTTCTGGCACCTTGGGTGCCTAGAGACTGAACGAGCGTGGGAGACGCGCCGGGACCCGCCCGGCGCAACCGCGCGCTAGATCAGGTCCTCCGCATCATCGAAGGCGTCGGTGTCGTGGACACCGCAGAAACGGGAGCCGGGACGAGCCTGGTTGCGGCACTGGATGCCGTCCTCGGACACGTACTCGCAGCGGCGGACGTCCTCGTCCTCCTCGTCACCGATCAGGTCGGCGGCGGGCTCCTCGTGAACGGGAACGTTCTTGAGGATGTCGGCGGCAAGCGTCTCGGACTTGATGTCGATGTGCCAGCCGGTCAGGCGCGCGGCGAGGCGGGCGTTCTGGCCCTCCTTGCCGATGGCGAGGGACAACTGGTCGTCGGGCACGATGACGCCGGCGTAGGCCTTCTCCTCGTCGATGAGGACGCGGGTGACCTTAGCGGGCGACAGGGCGTTGGCGACGTAGACGGCAGGATCGGCATCCCACAGGATGACGTCGACGCGCTCGCCACGGAGCTCGCCCACGACAGCGCGAACACGGCTGCCCTTGGGGCCGACGCAGGCGCCCACGGGATCCAGACGGTCGTCGAGCGAGTGGACGGCGACCTTGGAGCGCTGGCCGGGCTCGCGGGCGATCGACTTGATCTGGACGGTGCCCTCATAGATCTCGGGCACCTCCTGCTCAAACAGACGACGCATGAGCTCGGGGTGGGTACGGGAGATGACAATCGGCGGACGGCTGTGCTCGCCACGAACCGGCTGCAGGTTGGAGTTGGGGTCGCGAACGTCGATGATCACGGCCTTGATGTGCTGGTTGTGCAGGTAGCGCTCGCCCATCGGACGCTCGTTGCGCTCGTTCTCGTAACGGCGCTGGTCGAAGTGCGGCAGCTCGGCCTCGACGCCCTCGCGAATCTTGACGATCGTGAAGTCGGGCGTGGACTGCAGCACGGTACCGCTGATGAGGTCACCGATGCGGCCGGAGAACTCCTCGTAGATCTGCTCGCGGGCGGAGTTGCGCACGATGGCGTTGATCTCGGCCTTGGCGTGCTGGGCGGCGATGCGGCTCGTGTTCTTGGGGGTGACGTCGATCTCCTCAAACTCGGTGAAGTTGCCCTCCTCGTCCATGGAATCGTCGATCGGCTCCAGGCGGTAGACGTAGATCTTGCCGGTGGTGCGGTCAATGGTCACCTTGGCGCCCCACTCAAGATGCAGGATCTCGGCATAGCTCTTGGCGAGCGACTGCTCCAGGCGGTCGATCAGGTAGAGCTGGTCGATGTGCTTCTCCTGGCAAAGCTCCATCAGGGCGGACATCATGTCGGATGCTGCCATCTTACTTTCCTTCCTTCGCGGGCTTGAAGTCGTAGGTGGGCTTCAACTTGCACTTTTTAACATCAGAGAAATCGAGGGTAACGGACTCGCCGTCCTCGAGCTCGAGGGTCACGTTCGTCTCGGTGGCGGCGGCAATCTTGCCGGCGTACTTGCGACGGCCCTCGGTGGCAGTGGAGGTGAGCTCACAGTTCTCGCCCACAAAGCGGGCAAAGTCGCACGGGCGGCGTAGCGGGCGCGCCATGCCCGGGCTCGACACCTCGAGCGTATAGCTCGAAGAGATAGGGTCAAGCTCCTCGATCACATCGCCGACCCACTTGGTGTTGGCCGTGACGTCGTTGAGCGAAAGGCTCTGACCCTCGGCACCCTCGATACGCACGCGCACGCAGGGGGCCTTGGTGGCACCCACGAGCTCGACGTCGACGATGTCGACATCATGCTGGGGAGCGACGGCCTCGAGCGCGTCGATGATCGCCTGCTCGGTCTTGGTCTTGACCATTGCGGCACCTCCATCCATACAAAAAAGAAGCGGGGCCGAAACCCCACTTCTTTCAATTACAACTTCATTTGCAAGCAAACTATACCAATAGCTGCGGAAACGTGCAAGCACAACGCAAACCTGCAGATGAGTGCAAGCACAGGTTCTCCACAAGAAACGGATAATTGGGCGAGAACCCCCATATGGCGCTCCCCCAAAAGGGCCAAAACGGGCCAAACGTCCCAACCCGCCAAGCGAATCGGGCCCTATGGGCATTCCGCTCTTGGGTGCACATCGGCCAAACTACAGCTAGGGACATTCTGCAGCAAAAGGCCGGCCGCGCGCATTGGCCGCACAACCTTCCAAAACCCTACGGCAAGGAGGCACCCATGAAACGTCTCGGCACCCTCTGCACGACCGCGCTCGCCATCGCAGTCTGCTCGTTCGCCCTGATGGGATGCAGCAATATCGATGGCAAAACCGGGCCATCTGAGCCGACTCCCGGAAGCACCGAAGCTGCCGAGGAAACGACGCCACAGGGTAGCTTCGATAAAATCAACGAAGACGAAATCGATCCCCAGAGCTTGGGTCCCGATTCCCAAGAACAGTTCCCCATCGACCTTGAGGCAGACGAGAGCGTCCATGTTACCTGCGTGGGAAAGGACACCGACGGCTACGGGGACGCCGCGCTCGTCTTTACGGTGTCCAACAACACCGGTGTCGACATGATGTTTGGCGATGTGGACTCATATGCCTACGTCAACGGTAAGGCCCGCGACGTACGCATGCGCCAACCGGTCGCCGCCGGAGAAGAAACGCGCGCCATGCTCACCTTTGTGGGCACCTTCGACGATCCGGACTTTGATGTGAACAACGACCTCAACGACATCTACCTCAACATTTGGATGTTCGAAGAGGCAACGGGCAACGTTTACTTTAGGGACCTGGTACACATCCCATAGAAGAAGGTGCGACGCGCTGACTAAGCAGGGCATAAAACACAAGACGAGGGACGACCCAACCGGATCGCCCCTCGTCTTTTATGCGCCAGTTAAGCGCGCAGTGCTTACTTGACCACCAGGTTGACCAGCTTGCCGGGCACGCAGATGGCCTTGACGACCGTCTTGCCCTCGAGCCACTTGGCGACAGCGACCTCGGCGGCAGCCTGCATATCCTCATTTGAGGCATCGCGGGCAACGTCGACGCGGCCGCGGACCTTGCCGAGCACCTGGACCACAATCTGCACCGTGTCCTCAACGGACTCGGCCAGGTCGAACTCGGGCCAGGCGGCGGTGTAGGCGTTGCCCTCGCAGCCGAGGGCCTCGTGCCACAGCTCGTCGGCCCAGAACGGGCAGATGGGGGCAAGGACGCTCACGATATCCTTAGCCACGCCGTAGCACAGCGCCTTGTCGCGGGCGGTATCCTCGGTGGCGTTGAGGTAGGCGCTCGCCGCGTTGACGAGCTCCATGACGGCCGAGATGGCGGTGTTGAACTGGCCGCGATCGAAGTCCTCGGTGCACTTGGCGATGGTGCGGTGACGCTCGCGATAGAGCTTCATCGCGACCTCGTCGAGCGCGGACTTGTCGAAGGCCACGTTGGCGTCGCCGGACTGGACGAGCTGCCAAACGATACGCCAGGCGCGCTTGATGAAGCGGTTGGCGCCCTCAACGGCCTTGGGATCCCAGTCGAAGTCCTTCTCGGGCGGGGCGATAAACAGGATCGCCAAACGCATGGTGTCGGCGCCGTAGGGCTCGATGACCGAGCTCGGAGGCACGACATTGCCCTTGGACTTGGACATGGTGTCGCCGCTCTCGTCCTTGACCATGCCCTGGCACAACAGGTTGGTGAAGGGCTCGTCCACGCTCAGCAGGCCCAGGTCACGCAGGGCCTTGGTAAAGAAGCGGCTGTAGAGCAGGTGCAGAATGGCGTGCTCGATGCCGCCGATGTAGTTATCGACAGGCATCCAACGGTCGGCGGCCTCTCGGGAGAAGGGCAGCTCGGTGTTGTGAGGATCGGTATAGCGCAGGTAATACCAGCTGGAGCAGGTAAAGGTATCCATGGTATCGGTCTCGCGCTTTGCCGGGCGGCCGCAGACCGGGCAGGTAGTCTCATAGAACTCTTTGCACTCGGCGAGGGTCTCGCCTGCGCCCAGGTCCAGGTTCTCGGGCAGCGTCACCGGCAGCTGATCCTCGGGCACGGGCACGATGCCGCAGTGCTCGCAGTGGATAGCCGGGATGGGGTTGCCCCAATAGCGCTGACGGCTGATGAGCCAGTCGCGCAGACGGAACTCGACCTTGCGACGACCGCAGCCCATGGCCTCGAGGTCGGCCACGATCGCAGCCTCGCCCTCGGAGTGCTTGCCGCCGCGCATTCCGGTGTACTTGCCAGACTGGACGAGCGTGCCCTCGGCAGCGTGGGCGCAATCCCAGTCGACGGTCTCGGCATGGAAGGTATCGATGGTCTCGCCGCTGGCCTCGACGGCAGCGCGATCGTCATCGTCCAGGATGATCGGCACGATCGGCAGGTCGTACTTACGGGCAAACTCAAAGTCGCGCTGGTCGCCACAGGGAACGGCCATGACGGCACCGGTACCGTAGTCGGCAACGACATAATCGGCAACCCACACGGGGACCTTCTCGCCGTTCACGGGGTTCACCACGTAGCGGCCGGTAAAAGCGCCGTGCTTCTCGAGGGTGCCCTGGGCACGCTCGACGGCAGAGATATGCTTGGAGTCCTCGACGATCTTGGTGACGGCCTCCTCGTACTCCGTGCCCTCGACGAGCTCGTGCAGGCCGGCGTACTCGGGAGCCAGGACAAAGAAGGAGACGCCAAAAAGGGTATCGGCGCGCGTGGTGAAGACGGTGATCTTACCCTCGTCGCCCTCGATGGGCTCGCCATCCTGGTCGCACAGGGTAAAGTCGACCTCGGCGCCCTCGGAGCGACCGATCCAGTTGGCCTGCATCTGCTTGACGCGCTCGGGCCAGCCGGGGAGCTTCTCCAGGTCGTCGAGCAGCTCCTGAGAGTACTCGGTAATCTTGTAGTACCACTGCTCAAGGTCGCGCTTCTCGGGCTCGGTGCCACAGCGCCAGCACTTGCCCTCGGTAACCTGCTCGTTGGCCAGAACGGTCTTGCAGGTGGGGCACCAGTTGACCGGGTTCTTCTTACGGTAGACCAGGCCCTTTTCCCACATCTTCTCAAAGATCCACTGGCCCCAGCGATAGTAGTCGGGGCTGCAGGTCTTGACCATGCGATCCAGATCGTAGGAGAAGCCCATGCGCTTCATCGTGGCGAGCGCCTGGTCCATGTTCTTATAAGTCCAGGCGGCAGCCTGTGTGTTGTGCTTGATGGCGGCGTTCTCGGCGGGCAGGCCAAAGGCATCGAAGCCGATGGGGTGCAGCACGTCGTAGCCGCGCATGCGGGCCTGACGGGCCATGGCATCGCCGATGGTGTAGTTGCGCGCGTGGCCCATGTGCAGGTCGCCCGACGGATACGGGAACATCTCGAGCACGTACTTCTTGGGCTTGCTGTCATCGGTGTCGACGGCAAAGAGGTTGGAGTCCTCCCAGGCCTTCATCCACCTGGACTCAATGGCCTGCGCGTCGTAGACAGGGATCTCGTCCTTATGATCTGTGCAATCGCACATATCAGCTCCTTTAATCTTAGCTGGGGTCGATCGGCTTAGCTTTGTTCGCTACTGCGGACAGTCCTGCGCAATACGAAGAGCACATTAAGTGCTCTCCTTTGCGTGCGGAACTTGTAGCGAACAAAGCTAAGCCGACCGACCCTAAGGTTAACTTGACTGATGATAGCAAATACGACAAGCGAGATGCCTGCGACTTGCAGGCATCTCGCTTTATCTAAATAACGTGGTTTTGAATCAACCACTAATTGTTACCCGCCCAAGCATGGTCGGGTTTTCCAAGTGCCGCAGATTGCCGTGAAAGAGGAACGACGCGTACTTTGGTACGCGAGCGACGGTTTGAACGGCAAGGTGCGGTGCTTGGGAAAGCCGCTTAGCGGTAGCTGACGCTTTGCTGGGAGTCCTTGACGACTACGTCGTGGGCGCCGCCTTCGACGATGGAGGTGGAGCTGACCAGCGTTAGACGTGCCTTTTCCTGGAGCTCGGGGATCGAGAGGGCACCGCAGTTGCACATCGTGGACTTGACCTTATAGAGCGTGCCGCCCACGCCGTCCTTGAGGGAGCCGGCGTAGGGAACGTAGGAGTCGACGCCCTCGACGAAGCTGAGCTTCGCGGCGCCGCCCAAGTCGTAGCGCTGCCAGTTGCGAGCACGCGCAGAACCCTCGCCCCAGTACTCCTTCATGTACTGGCCGTTGACGTTGACGCGCTCGGTCGGGCTCTCGTCGAAGCGGGCGAAGTAGCGACCCA
>CABUKY010000045.1 GCA_902492185.1 uncultured Collinsella sp. | reverse complement strand
AGCCCATCCGCGAGCTGGCCGCGGCCGCACATGCTGCCGGCGCCCTGTTTCATACCGATGCCATCCAAGGCTACTTGCACATTCCGCTCGATGTCACCGAGCTGGGAGTTGACGCCATGACCGTTGCCGCGCACAAGATCGGTGGCCCCGTGGCATCCGGCGCGCTCTTCCTTAAGAGCCGCACGCCGCTGCGCCCCCGCATCTTTGGCGGCGGACAGGAAGCCGGACGACGTGCCGGCACGCAGGACCTGCGCACGCAGCTGGCCTTTGCCGCTGCCGCCCGAACGCTGGCGCCCCATGTGGCCCAGGAGCGTGCAACGCTGCAAGCCCTTTCCGACAAGCTCTACACCACGCTTACGGCCCATCCGCGTATTCATGCCACCATGGGCGACTACGCGCAGGCTGACCGTCTGCCCGGCATGGTATCGATCTACATTGACGGCATGGACTCCGAGGAGCTCATCATCAAGCTCGACGCCGCCGGCTTTGAGGTTTCGGCCGGATCGGCTTGCTCGAGCGGCAGTATGGATCCGAGCCATGTTTTGAGCGCGATGGGTATTGGCCGCGAACAGGCCCTGGGTGCACTGCGCATTTCCTTCGATGACCGCGTGAATCCGGGCGATCTGGACGAGTTTGCCCAGACGCTGCTCTCGATCGTAGGCGCCGTATGATCGTCGCCGAGCTCGAGCGTGCGCTGCTGGCACGCTATCCCAAGACGGACGCTGAGAGCTGGGATCACGTAGGTCTCTCCGTTGGCGACCCTGCCGCGGAGATTACTGGCGTAGCCTGTGCGCTCGACGCGACCGAGACCAATGTTCGTCGCGCCCAAGAAGCCGGTGCCAACGTGCTGCTGACGCATCATCCCATATACATCAAGGCGCCCGAGGCCTTTTGTCCGGCGGATGCCACACGCCCCCAATGCAGCGCGGCGCTCTACGAGGCAGCGCGTTGCGGCGTGAGCATTATCTCGCTCCACACTAACCTGGACCGGTCGCACGAAGCCCGCGTCTGCCTGAACGAGCTGCTGGGTGCCACACCCGTGAGCTCACTGGAGCACTTGGACGACCCCGAGGCCACCGGCCTGGGCGCGCTTGCAACGCTCAACGACCCGTGCACGCTGCGCGATCTTGCCACCCGTGCTGCCACGGCCTTCGGCAGCGACCCGCGTGTGTGGGGCGAAGCCGATCGCCCGTGCCGCATCGTCGCCATTTTGGGCGGCTCCCTGGGCGACTTTGGAGAGCTCGCCATCGCCGCGGGCGCAGATGTCATCGTAACCGGCGAGGCGGGCTACCACGTGGCGCAAGACCTTGCCTTGCGCGGGCTGCCGGTGATCTTGCTCGGCCACGACCGCTCCGAAGAGCCGTTCGTTGATATATTGATGAACTCTGCAGTTGACGCCGGGGTCGACCCCCGTCATGCGATTAAAATACTGAACCCTTGCCAATGGTGGACTGTGACAAAAGGAGAGAACTTATGAGCGCCGGCGCTACGCTACTCAAGCTGCAACAGATCGATTTGGAGCTCGCCCGCAACAAGAGCGAACTTGCCAATATGCCGGAGCTCAAGGAGCTCGCTTCCAAGCGCAAGACCTATGTGAAGCTCAAGTCCGAGATGACCAAGCTCTACGCCCAGCGCAAGGATCTGGACATTGAGCTTGACGATCTCAACACCACCGAGATTCAGACTAACAACGCCATCGAGGCTGCCAAGAAGCGCCACGTCGACGGCTCCGACTACCGCGAGGTTCAGGACCTGGAGAACGAGCTCGCCACCCTGGCCAAGCGTCTGGACAAGATCGAGCACACCCGCAAGGACGTCGTTGTCGCCCATAAGGAGGCGCTCGACCGCGAGGCTCGCGCACAGGCCATCATCGCCAAGTTCGAGGAGGGCGTAAAGGCCGACACCAAGGCCGCCCGTGCCAAGGCTGCCGACCTGCAGGCTCAGATTGACGCCGCCACGAAGGAGCGCACCGCGCTTGCTGCCACGCTGCCGGCCGACGTTCTCACCGACTACGAGCGTCTGCTCAAGCAGTTCCGTGGCCTGGCCGTCGAGACCATCCAGGGCAACATCCCCACGGTCTGCCACACCGCACTGCAGGCATCGTCCATGAGCGACCTTAACCACGACGGTAGGTCAATTACGCACTGCCCGTACTGCCACCGTCTCCTGGTGCTCCCGAGCAAGGAAGCTTAAACGATGGCGGCATCCAACAATTCAATGCAACTTGAGGGAAAAACGATCCTGCTGGGCATTACCGGCGGGATCGCCGCCTATAAGTCGTGCAATATCGTGCGCCTGCTGCAAAAGCGTGGCGCGCGCGTCAAGGTCGTTATGAGCGAGCATGCCACCGAGTTTGTGGGCCCGCTCACCTTCCGTGCGCTCACCAACGAGCCCGTTGCCGTGGGCCTATTCGACGATCCCTCCGACCCCATCCACCACATTTCGCTGGCGCAGGAGCCCGACCTGGTGGTCGTGGCGCCCGCGACGGCCAATATCATCGCCAAGATGGCCAACGGCATCGCCGACGACCTCATCTCCACTACGTTGCTTGCGACGCCGCGACCCATCGTGATCGCACCCGCTATGAACAACGGCATGTGGAAGGCGCCGGCGACGCAGGCCAACATGTCCACGCTGCGCGAGCGCGGTGTCCATGTGGTGGGACCCGGCAGCGGCTACCTTGCCTGCGGCGACGTGGACACCGGACGTATGAGCGAGCCCGAGGACATCGTCGAGGCTGTCTGCGAGGTGCTCAACCCCGCGCCTCAGGACCTGGCAGGTAAGCGCATCGTGATTACCGCCGGCCCCACGCACGAGCCGATCGATCCGGTGCGATTCATTGGCAACCGCTCTTCGGGCAAGATGGGCATCGCCCTGGCGGGGGAGGCCGCACGCCGCGGTGCCGAAGTCACGCTCGTGTTGGGACCGACATCGCTCGATGTTCCCCGCGGCGTGGAGTGCGTGCGCGTGCAAACCGCCGCAGAGATGCTCCAGGCGGCACTGAGCGCCTTCCAGACGGCCGATGCGGCAATTTGTGCGGCTGCCGTCGCCGACTATACCCCGGCGGCCCCTGCCGACCATAAGCTCAAAAAGGCTAACGAGCGCCTGGATCGCATCGAACTGGTCGAGACGGTCGATATTTTGGCCGAGCTCTCGCGCCAGAAGGGCGAGCGATGCGTGATCGGATTTGCGGCCGAGACCGATAACGTTGTCGAGTACGCAGAGCGCAAATTGGCCCGCAAGGGGTGCGATGTAATAATCGCCAACGATGTCTCACGCACCGATTCGGGCTTTGGGACCGACACCAACAAGGCCTGGATTGTGAGCACAACGGGTACGCAAGAACTTCCCGTACTAACAAAACCCCAGCTCGCAGATACAATTTTGGACTTGCTTCAAAATTTGTAAAAAAGTTCTTGCACAAGTCTAAAGTTTCGGGTTAATATACTCCCTGTTGCGAGCGAGAGCAGAGCAACAAACAAAAGCTTCGGGACGTGGCGCAGCTTGGTAGCGCACTTGACTGGGGGTCAAGGGGTCGCTGGTTCGAATCCAGTCGTCCCGACCAGAAGTTTGCAGGTCAGGCACCTAGTGCCTGACCTTTTTTGTTTTTAGTCATCATGATTAATTTGCTTAAAGCAACGACGTTCCCGCTCGATGTAATCACCGAATCAAAACGTGTACATCAGCCACCAAAATCGACATTTTTCGACATGTTTGGAGGCTGATGTACACGAATGCGAAATCCCCGCCGCCTAAAAGCGCCCTCCACATGTCTGGACTCTCTATGCTTACGCTGGATAGACATCGCCGGAACGGGTATAGTATCGAAAGTTTTGTCGTTAACCAGCGGGGGAGTCCTGTGGGCATCAAAAAGAAGATCAAAAAGGAGCTTATCGGCACTTCCGATTACCCGTCGAATAAGATCTTTACGATCTCCAATTTCATCACCTTTACGCGCCTGATCCTCACCCTGGTATTTCTGTACCTGTTTGTGACGGATAACAACCGCGTCATCGCCATCGTTATCTACGCCGTTGCCGCCTCCACCGACTGGATGGACGGTCAGATCGCCCGCATGACTAAGACGGTCTCGTGGCTCGGCAAGGTCATGGATCCCATTTGTGACCGTGCGCTGCTGTTCACCGGCGTGCTGGGGCTGGTGGTTCGCGGAGAGCTGCCCATCTGGGTCTGCGTGCTCATTATTGGCCGCGACATCTATTTGGGCATCGGCACGCTTATCGTGCGCCATTATCACCGTCGCCCCATCGATGTCGTCTTCCCCGGAAAGATTGCCACAGCGCTGCTCATGACCGGCTTCTCGCTCATGCTACTCGGGTTCCCCGTTATTGACGGCCTGCATCTTTTGCCTTCAGCCCTTACGGCCTTCCCGGGCCTCAACGGAAGCTCGGTGCCCCTCGGCATCTTCTTTGTGTACGGCGGCGTGATCTTCTCCATGCTCACGGCTGTCATCTACTCCATTAAGGGCGGAGCGGCCATTAAACAGGCTCTCATGCATCCCGAAGACGAGGACATCGACTTTCTGAACCCTGAAATCGAAGACTGATTCGTTGGGGTATGATTACGTACGGTTCATTATTTGCGGCACGTCCGCGATAAGTTAGGGGTTGTCATGGACAACATGGTTAACAATATGCCTCAGAATGATAAGACTGCTGACGCTACCTGCGTATTCCGCGTGCCTTCAAGCGACGTCACCGTTCCCGACCTCATGGCCAACGTGCGCATCACCGCCCCCGTTCTGTCCATCGTCAAGGGTCCGCAGACTGGTGCCGCCTTTGAGCTCGAGGATGACGTGACCACCATCGGCCGCGATCCCGCGAACGGCATCTTCCTCAATGACATGACCGTTTCGCGCAGCCACGCGCGCATTATTCGCGAGGGCCTCGGCGCTCGCATCGAGGACTTGGGCTCGCTCAATGGCACCTGGGTCGACGGTGCCATCGTCAATGCAGCCCCGCTGCACGACGGTTCTTCCGTCCAGATCGGTACGTTTACGCTCATCTACCACGAGAGCACGCCGGAGCGCATCGAAACCGGTGAGTAGGGCATGGCCGAACGCAACTATCTGAGTATCGGCCAAGTCGTCAACCTACTTCGAGGCGCATACCCCGATCTTTCGAACTCAAAAATTAGATTTCTAGAGGATGAGGGGCTCATTACCCCTCATCGTACGCCTAAGGGATACCGTCAGTACTCCAAGGAGGACGTTGATCGCCTGGAGGTCATCCTGCACTTGCAGAAGACCCGCTACATGCCGCTCAACGTGATTAAGCAGCGCTTGGAAAACGCCACGGACCTGTCAACGCTCGCTTACGAGGTGGGCTTGCTGTCCGATGTTCCGCTCAAGACGGAGCCCAAGGAGACTAAGCAAAAGCTGCATCCCATCGAGACCATTCCCGATATGCTGGGCGTCGAGATTTCGTTTATCCGCTCACTCGCCGAGAACGACCTCATTCGTATCATCAAGAGTCCGCAGAATCGCGAGCTTGTCGATGGCCGCGATTTTCCGATCATCCGCTACTGCTCTGAGCTGTCACGCTTCCATATCGAGCCGCGCAACCTGCGTCAGTACGTGTCTTCCGCCAACCGCGAGTCCTCGATGTTTGAGCAGGTGCTCGTGAGCATGCTCGGAATGGATACCTCCGATGACGAGCGCGACGCCAAGCTCGAGCGTGCGTTTAAGAAGCTTCACGACCTGACGGAAGGTGTGCACACTGCGCTACTCAAGAACCGCGTTTTTGAGTCGCTCAACGCCGTGGTCGAGGACGCCGACATCGATGCACTCGATGAGGAAATCACTCGCTCCGAGTCCACCAAGGCCAAAAACGAAGAGACATCCGCTCCGGCTTCGCACGAGGATTCTATCGTAAAGCCGCTCAAGGTCGTCGCCCCTTCGCAATCCGGCACCGCCACCGCCGGCAAATAACCGCTGCCGAAATTTCGGCAACCCATTGAAAGGTCATGTAATGTACGACTTCGAATCTCAAATCGTCGACATCCCCGACTATCCCGAGCCCGGAGTCATCTTTAAGGACATCACGCCGCTCTTTGGCAATCCCGAGGCGCTCAAAGCCATGACCGATGCCCTCGCCGAGCACTTTGCCGGCATGGGAATCACCAAGGTCGTGGGTCCCGAGGCTCGCGGCTTTATTGTTGGCGTACCGGTGGCTGTAGCCCTTGGCGCCGGCTTTGTTCCCGCACGTAAACCTGGCAAGCTACCGCGCGAGACCTTAAGCCAGAGCTACGAGCTCGAGTACGGCACCGATTCAATTGAGATCCATGCCGACGCTATCAGCTCTAAAGATACCGTGTTGATTCTAGACGACTTGGTCGCGACGGGCGGAACCGTCGAGGCAACAGGTAAACTGGTGCGAGATATGGGCGCAAAGCTTGTCGGTTACGGTTGTATCCTTGAGCTTGCGTTTCTCAACCCGCGCGAGAAGCTCACGCCGTCTGATGACGATGTGGAGCTCTTTAGCCTGGTGACGGTGGACTAGCCGTTACCCTTAGTTACTGGAAAGGAAGCTACATGCGCACAGCAAACACGCACAAAAACATGGCACGCTGCGCTGCTACGGCAACCCTCGCTTGTGTTTTGGGCTTGGGCCTCGCGGCTCCTGCCTACGCCGATACCGCATCCGACCTTGCCGCTGCTCGTACGAAGCTCGAGCAGATCGGTACCCAAACTCAGCAGATTTACGATGAGCTCGCCACGCAGACGCAGGCGCTCGATCAGACTGCCGGCGAGATCACGCAAAAGCAGCAGGAGATCGCCGATGGTCAAGCCAAGCTCTCGACCTATGTCGCCGGCGAGTACAAAACCGGCGGTCTGAGCCTGCTTCAGGTTCTGACGGGCGTCGATGACCTGAGCGATATGCTCAACCGTCTGTTCTACTACGGCAAAGTTTCCGATAAGCAGGCTCAGACCATTCAAGAGGTCAAGGAGCTTAAGCAGCAGCTCACCGATAAGCAGACCGAGCAGGAGAAGAACGTCGCCGCCACGCAAAAGAAGGTCGACGAGCTTAACGCTCAGCAGGCTGAAGCCCAGAACGTCGTAAACTCCCTGGATTCGCAGCTGCAGGCCGAGCTTGCCGCAGAGGCCGACGCTGCGCTGCAAGCCGGCATCAACGCCAGCACCGCCGAGAAGGCCACGGTGAGCAACGAGACTGCCGGTACGACCGAGAACACCAACAACGGTGGCCAGACCAGCAATAACAACAACCAGGGCGGCAACACTCCGGCTCCTACGCCGGCACCCGCTCCGACGCCGCAGCCCTCCACGCCTGCTCTGGCTCCGACGCCTTCTGCTCCGAGCCAGTCCGTCGACGGCGGTTCCGTTGTTTCGCGTGCATACAGCAAGCTTGGTTGCGCTTATTCTTGGGGCGGAATTGGCCCGAACAGCTTCGACTGCTCTGGTTTTGTTAGCTATTGCCTCACTGGTCGCTATTGCCGCCTGGGCACCACGGGCACCTTTATGGGCTGGACGCGTGTGTCCGATCCGCAGCCCGGTGACGTTGTGGTCAACTCGTACCACACCGGCATTTACATCGGTGGTGGTCAGATGATTCATGCTTCCGACTACAACACGGGTGTTATCATCAGCTCCGTTGCCGCCGGCATGAACAATAACTACATCTTCGTACGTTACTAAGTATTCAGATAAAGCAAACGGATATGGACCTCGTGGCTTTGAGCCATGGGGTCCATTCTTTTGCCTTTCATGCAGTCCGCTATCTAGTTTTGAATACTAGATAGCGGCCCAATCGGTCTGCAAGATGGCTATAATTGAATGGGAACGATTAGAAAGGACCCTCTATGAGCTGGGCACTTATCTCCGATTCAAGCTGCAACCTTCGCGATTGGCAACCGACCGCGCCCCATACCATCTTTGCATTTGCGCCCCTCAAAATTCGAGTGGGGGAGCGTGAATTCGTCGATGACCTTTCGCTCGATGTTCATGAGCTCAACTGCGCTGTTCAGGCGGAGACGAACGCTTCTTCGAGCGCTTGTCCCAGCGTAGGGGAGTGGGCCGAGCTCTTCAAATTGGCAGACAAGACCATCTGCATGCCGATCTCTGAGGGCGTGTCGGGCAGCTACAACGCGGCAGCCACGGCTCGCGATATGGTTCTTGCCGAGGAGCCCGACCGACAGATTCATCTAGTCAATTCACGCGCAGCTGGCGGCAAAATGGACCTCATTTTCTTGCTGTTCGACCGCTATCTTGCAAGCAATCCGGATGTCTCATTCGAGGAAGCTTGCGCATACTTCGATAGCCTTGAGCAGAACAGCAAAATCCTCTTCAGCTTGTGCAATTACGAAAACCTCGCCAAAGCCGGACGTATCCCTAAGGCAGCCGGCGTTATTGCCAACAAGCTCAATATCCGCATTTTGGGCACGGCGAGCGAGGCCGGTAAAATCGAACTCGTCGGGCACACGCGTGGCGAAAAGAAGATGCTCAACAAGATCATCGATACCATGGAAGCCGAGGGTTTTACGGGCGGCGAGGTCGTCATCGATCACGTTGAGAACGAAGCTGGAGCCCAGGCGCTTACTGACCGCATAGTCGAGCATTGGCCCGGCTCCAAAACCATCATCATGCCCTGTAACGGGCTAGATTCATACTATGCCGAAATGCATGGGCTCATTATCGGCTACGGCATGGGCGTGGCTTCGAGCAAATAAAGTCCAATCAAGCAAAAATACGGGCGGTACAAAGCGACAGATGGCTCTTTGTACCGCCCGTTTTATACGTCGGCTAGCTATTAAACCCGTTGAACTTGAGATAGCTCATCAGGTAAGCCTTCGAAACGAAGGACGATACCGCGCTACGCACAAGCAGCGACTCACGCGTTACCTGATGCGCCGTATCGGGCACGGGAGTCTGCTCGACGGAAAACGCCGCACGAATCGATGCCTCGAGCTGATCGACCACATAATCGAAGGCCGTCGGGGCATCGTAGCTCAAACGCTGAATGTTAAAGAGCGCCTGCACCGCAGCAATAGGTAGCACCTGCTTAAAGATGCAGATAGCGATCAGGCGGGCAATCTGCTCGCGACCATATTGCTTTTTGACCGGAGCAGGCACCAGGCCGACCTTCACGTAGTTATTGATCATCGATGGCGTAATGACAGGCTGCTCAACGCAAATGGACAGCGGCTCCATCCACAGCGCGACATACTCAATGACCTGGTCGCGGTAGAGCGTCACATTGGGCAACTGATCATAGCGCGACAGACTCAACGTATTGAGTTTGCGCACGATATCGGACTGAATAAATGCATCGGGCAGCACAGTGGGCTGAATATCCTCAGGCTTAATGCTGACCGACGAATCGGACATCGGGATAACGCGTTTGGCGTGGTTCATAAGGATCCTCCGTTCATTAGCTATATTGTATTCTAGGTTATCTAGTTTTGCATACTATATAGCAGGAAAGTAAAAGTGGTTGGACAGCACATTGATACACCGTCCAACCACTTTGTTAAAAGATAACAACCTTACATAAGATATATTATCGTACTTATCCGCGGAGAAATGCGTATGCGCTGGTTGCCGCTATGGCTCCGTCCGAAACGGCGGTCACAACCTGGCGTAAACGCTTGGAACGGATATCGCCAGCGGCAAATAGACCTGGCGTGCGGGTCGCCATAGATTCATCAGTTAGAATGCCGCCATCAGGCGCCAAATCGACGAGATGCTCAACAAGCTCGGTATGGGGTTGCGTGCCGGCAAAGACAAAGATGCCAAACGAGCCAGGCTCAAATGACTCGGTATGAATTTCCCCGGATGCATTGTCCTTAAAGGCGATCGTCGTTGGCGTCGCTTCACCAGAAAGTTCAACAATACTAGTTTGGTACCTAACTGTAATATTGTCCTTTTCGAGTACTTTCTGAACAACACCATCAGGTGCACGGAACTGATCGCGACGCAAGACGATGGTCACGCTGCTGGCGATTTCTGACAAGAACAGGGCTTCCTCACAGGCAGCATTGCCGCCGCCAATGACAAAAACCTGCTTGCCACGGAAGAACATGCCGTCGCACGTCGCGCAATACGAAACGCCGCGACCGCGATACGTATCCTCGCCAACAAAACCAGCAGATCGCGGCGTGGCACCCATGCACGCAATGACGCTCTTGGACAGCGTATCGCCCATATCGTGATGCACCGTAAACAGCGCTGCATCGGCATCGTAATCGATACCCGTAACCATGCTCCATGCGACCTGAGCTCCCAAGCCCTCTGCATGCTGCTGAAAACGCTCGCCGAGTTCGGCGCCACTCAAGAGCGGAATGCCCGGATAGTTCTCGACTTCATTGGTCGTGGCGATCTGTCCACCCGACATGCCCTGCTCAATCACAGTCGTCGTCAGGTTGGCACGCGCAGCGTAAATGGCGGCAGCATAGCCCGCGGGGCCTCCACCGATAATCGCAACATCAATCGGCTGATCGGTAGTCATGGAATATCCTCTCGTCGATACATTGACGTTCTTTGCGCTCATACCCAAATTTACGTGAACATGACACTCATGCACTACAATGTTAAATCGCGTAACAAAGCTGAAGGGGAGTTATCGATGGATCAAACGCAGACGAGCAATAGCGCTCCCCTGCCCATGCAAGCCACTCCCCAACCGGAGCAAATGACCGTTTTACCTGCACAAAAACCCCTGGTAACCATTGTGCACGCATCGGTTGGATCGGGCCACAAGGCCGCCGCCAACGCGATTGCACAAGCATTTGACCTTATCCGCGGCACCAAGGGAATCCCTGAGGATATTGAGATCGAAGTCCTGGATATCCTCGATTTTGGACGCATTAGGTTCGATGGTAATAAAACAGCAGCGTCGTTTACCGGCGCCACGCGTCCCATTTACGACCTGACCTGGCGATATACGCTTACAGGACATCTGCTCTGGGGCGGCGGCACAGCATGGTCACGAATTATGTTCCCCGCCTTCAACGAATACGTCCGGACCCGCAGGCCCATAGCCGTGGTCGCAACGCACATCACAGCAGCCAATGTTGCCGTGGGCGCCCGCGTCATCACGGGTATCGATTACCCGGTCATCTGCGTACCAACAGACTATGAAGTCGAAGGCTTTTGGCCCCACAAGGACACCGACCTATTCTGCGTAGCCAACGAGTTTATGGCCGAAACGCTGCGGCCGCGCAAGGTTCCCGAGTCAAAGATCCGCATAACAGGCATCCCCATCCGAGCCGGTTTCGATTCAGATTACAAACGCGAGGATGAGCTGAGCAAGTTCAATCTCCCCATAGACAAAACCGTCGTATTGGTGATGGCCGGCGCAAGTTTGCCCCAACCATACGTGCGTTTCCGTGCCGCGATGGACCACACGCTCCCCTTCTTACGCAGCTTTGAGGACATGCACTTTGTCTTTTTACCGGGCAAGGATAAGGAATACGCCACCCGACTCAAGACGCTCTTCGACGCCATGAAGCTCGATAACGTCACGGTTCTGGACTACGTGGACGACATGGCGGCCCTCATGCACGGCTGCGACCTGGCAATCCTCAAATCGGGAGGACTCACCGTCACTGAGTGCCTGTGCGCGCATCTGCCGATGATTCTGCTGGGCAAATCATACGGTCAGGAAAAGGCCAACACCACAATGCTCACCGGCATGGGCGCCAGCATGCATGTCACCACCGCACGAGAACTCATCGTTACCCTGCGCCACCTGCACGACCATCCCGAATCACTCAAAGCCCTACTCATCAACGGCGAAGTACTACGCCGCCCGCGCGCAGCGGAGGACATCGCCATCGCAACCATGGAGCTCGTAGGCAAACCCCAAAAGCGCAAACGAGCCTTCTGCCGCTTCTACTGGGGCGGAAAACCTGCACATATCCGCTAGCATTGGATTGTCCGCTTACCTGCGGGAGGCCCCTATATATCATCCCATGCTCAAACATTCTCGCTGCGCTGCGAAACTGCGCGTGGGACGATATATAGGGGCCTCCCGCAGGTAAGCTGCGTTTACGTACTAGCAGCTATACCAGATTCCCAACCACTAGAACCTGCAAAGGCGAAA
>CABUKY010000044.1 GCA_902492185.1 uncultured Collinsella sp. | reverse complement strand
GCATCGAGGTGCGTAAACGTCGTCGCAGGCGCCGGGTCGGTCAGGTCGTCGGCGGGGACGTAGACAGCCTGGACGGAGGTAATGGAGCCCGTCTTGGTCGAGGTAATACGCTCCTGGAGGTCGCCCATCTCGGTTGCCAGCGTGGGCTGGTAACCAACGGCGGAGGGCATACGGCCCAGCAGTGCGGAAACCTCGGAACCTGCCTGGGAGAAGCGGAAGATGTTGTCGATGAACAGCAGAACGTCCTGGCCGCGATCGCGGAAGTACTCAGCGGTGGTAAGGCCGGCCAGACCGATGCGCAGACGCGCTCCGGGCGGCTCGTTCATCTGACCATAGACCAAGCAGGTCTTGTCGATAACGCCAGACTCGCTCATCTCGAGGAACAGGTCGGTGCCCTCGCGGGAGCGCTCGCCGACGCCGGTGAACACCGAGGTGCCGCCGTGCTCCTGGGCGAGGTTGTTGATGAGCTCCTGGATCAGAACGGTCTTGCCGACGCCGGCGCCGCCGAACAGACCTGTCTTGCCGCCGCGGATGTAGGGTTCGAGCAGGTCGACGGCCTTGATGCCGGTCTCGAAGATCTCGGTCTTGGTGGTGAGCTCGTCGAAACGGGGCGCTGCATGGTGGATGGGGTAGAACTCCTCCACCTCGGGCATGGGCTTGCCGTCGACGGGCTTGCCCATGACGTTCCAAATGCGGCCGAGCGTCTTGGGACCAACGGGCATCTTCATGGGCTCACCGGTATCGGTGGCGATGAGGCCGCGCTGCAGGCCGTCGGTCGAGGACATGGCGACCGTGCGGACGACGCCGCCCGGAAGCTGGCTCTCGACCTCGAGGATCGTGCTCAGATGACCGATCGGGGTCTCGGCCTCGACCGTGAGCGCGTTGTAGATCGGGGGCACCGCGCCGTCAAACTTGACGTCGACGACAGGGCCGATGATTCGCACGATGCGACCATCACCGGCAGTCGTCTTCTTGGTGGCTTCCTCGACCGCAAGCTTTACGGTGTTATTAGCCATTACTGTTCCTCCAATGCTGAGGCTCCGCCGACGATCTCGTTAATCTCGGTCGTGATCGAAGCCTGGCGCACGCGACTATACGTGCGGGTAAGGGTCGAGATGATCGCGGTGGCGTTTTCCGTCGCGGAGTGCATGGCCTTGCGGCGTGCACCCTGCTCGGCAGCCGCCGAATCGATCAGGGCCTGGTAGATGACCGTCAGGATATAAGACGGCACAAGCTTGCCGAGAACATGCTCGGGAGAGGGCACGAACTCGAACGTGGACGAGATGCGCTTAGGGGCGTCGGTCTCGTTCTTACGCGGACCGTGGGCCATAGCGATCATCTCGGGGTCGAGCGGCAACAGATGCTCGACGCGAAGCTCCTGATCCACGCGGTTCTTGGCGTGGTGGTAGACAAGCTCGACACGGTCAAGCTCACCGGCACGATACGCATCGCAGATATGAGAGGAGATCATGCGGGCCTGATTGAAATCGGGCTCAGAGGAGTTGCCCTCAAAGTGCATGACAACGTTTGCGCGGTCGCGGAAATACGTGGCCGGCTTGCGTCCACACGCAATGATCTCGTATTCGATGCCATCGTTCGCCCAAGAAGCGGCGAGCTTTTCGGCCGTGCGCTCCACCGTCGTATTGAAACCGCCGGCAAGGCCGCGGTCCGAGGCAATAACGACAATCAGGCCATGCTTGACGCTCTCATGCTTCTGCAGCATGGGATCGGTGCCCGAACAGGAGGCGTCGCCGGCGACCGTCAACATGACGTCGGTCAGCGCCTCCTTATAGGGCTCGGCCTGCTTGGAGCGATCGAGGGCACGACGAATCTTGGCCGTAGAGACCATCTCCATCGTGCGCGTGATCTGCTTGGTCGTGGTAACCGAGGAGATTCGCTTCTTAATGTCGCGAAGGTTGGCCATGGGGCTTAGTTCTCCTCTGATCCAGAAACATCCGAATGGTGCTTGGCCATGAACTGCTGCTTGAAGTCGCCGATGACGCGCAAGAGCTCAGCCTTGGTGTCATCATCGATCTTCTTGGCGCGAACCTTGTCGAGCAGCGAACCAAAGCCATTGTCCATGTACTCGATGAGCTCGGCACGGAAGGGCAGCACGTCGGCGATCTCCAGGTCATCCAGGAAGCCCTCGTTGCCAGCGAACAGCGTAACGATCTGCTCGCCAACCTCAAACGGCTTGTAACGCGGCTGCTTCAGGAGCTCGGTCATGCGAGCACCGTGGGTCAGCTGCTTCTGAGTAGCCTCGTCGAGGTCGGAGCCGAACTGCGTAAAGCCAGCG
The DNA here is from genome assembly GCA_902492185.1 of uncultured Collinsella sp. GTDB lineage: Bacteria > Actinomycetota > Coriobacteriia > Coriobacteriales > Coriobacteriaceae > Collinsella. Next base: position 9,827 of record CABUKY010000044.1, on the reverse strand, counting down.
AGCTCCTGATAGGAAGCGAGGTCCAGACGGAGGTTGCCGGCGACCTGCTTCATGGCCTTGGTCTGCGCATCGCCACCGACGCGGGACACGGAGATACCCACGTCGACTGCCGGGCGCTGACCCTGGAAGAAGAGCTCGGACTGCAGGTAGATCTGACCATCGGTAATGGAAATGACGTTGGTCGGAATGTAGGCCGAGACGTCGCCGTCCTGGGTCTCGATGATCGGCAGTGCCGTCATGGAGCCGTAACCGTTCTTCTTGGACATCTTGACGGCACGCTCGAGCAGACGAGAGTGCAGGTAGAAGATGTCGCCAGGATAGGCCTCGCGTCCGGGCGGACGATGCAGCGTCAGCGACATCTGACGGTAGGCCACAGCCTGCTTGGACAGGTCGTCGTAGATGACGAGCACGTGGCCGCCGGGGTTGGTCTCGCTGGCGGGCTTGCCGTCCTCGCCGTTGTACATGAAGAACTCGCCAATAGCGGCACCGGCCATAGGCGCGATGTACTGCATAGGGGCGGAATCGGCAGCAGTGGCCGAAACGATGATGGTGTAGTCGAGCGCACCGTGCTGAGCGAGGGTCTCACGGATGTTGGCAACCGTGGAGGCCTTCTGGCCGATGGCGACATAGATGCAGACCATGCCCTTGCCGCGCTGGTTGAGGATAGCGTCGATGGCGATGGCGGTCTTACCGGTCTTACGGTCGCCGATGATGAGCTCACGCTGACCGCGGCCAATAGGCACCATGGAGTCGATAGCGAGCAGACCGGTCTGAACCGGCTCGCACACCGGGGTACGATCGATGACGCCGGGAGCCTTGAACTCGATGGGGCGACGGTGCGTGGCGACGATGTCGCCCAGGCCGTCGATGGGCTGGCCGAGCGGATTGACGACGCGGCCGAGCATGGCACGGCTCACGGGGATATCCATAATGCGGCCAGTGGTGCGGCACTCGTCGCCTTCCTTGATGGAGTCGACGGCACCAAACAGAACGGCGCCGACCTCGTCACGGTCAAGGTTCTGGGCAAGGCCGAAGACGGTCTCACCGGTATCGGAGCTCTTGAACTCCAGAAGCTCGCCTGCCATGGCACTCTTGAGGCCGGAGACGCGCGCGATGCCGTCGCCTACCTCGTCGACCGTTGAAACCTCATGCGTATCGACCGTCGCGGAGAGGCTCGTGAGCTGCTCCTGCAGTTTCTTGGCGATATCCTGGGCATTGAGGGTTTCGGACATTAGGCTTCACCTCCGTACGAATTAGCAGAGTTTGCGAGGGTCTCCTGCGCGACGCGCAGCTGCGTCTTGACGGAAATGTCACGACGCTCGCCGCGGGCCTCGAGCACCAGGCCGCCCACGATAGACGGGTCAACCTGCTCGATAAGGAATACCTTGCGGCCGAAGTCCTGCTCGCATTTCTTAGTGATGGTTTGACGCAGCTCGTCGTCGAGCGGGATCGCCGTGGTGACGGTCACGCCCACTACATCCTCGTCTTCCTCGGCAACATACTTAAAGGTAGCTGCCACCTTGGGAAGAAGGTCGAGCTGGTCGCGCTTGGACATGGTGTCGAGCACAGCGATGATCTCGGGGCTGGCAGAAGCCAGGCGCTCGATCATCTCGAGGTCCTCGAACACATGGTTCTCGGCCTTAGCGGCTTCCAGAATGGAGCGCGCGTAGGTCTCGAGCACCTTGTCCTGATAGCGGCTAGTCGGCATTCAGGCTACCTGCTTCCTGGATGTAGCGCTCGATGAGCTTCTTCTGCTCGGCCTCGTCCTCGAGTGCCTCGCCCACGATCTTGGTGGCGACGGCAACGGACAGGTCGGCAATGGAGCTCGCGGCACCGGCGTAGATGGACTTGCGCTCGTCCTCGACGGTCGTATGGGCCTTGGCGATGATCTCCTCGGCCTCCTTGTGAGCAGCCTCGATGATACGGGCGCGCTCGGACTCGGCGTCCTTACGGGCCTCGAGAACAATGTCGGCAGCCTGACGACGGGCGTCGGTGACGATCGAGTCGGACTCAGTGCGCTTGGCGATAGCCTCCTGCTTGGTCTTCTCGGCCTCGTCGAGGCTCTCCTCGATCTTCTTGCCGCGCTCCTCCATGGTTTTCATGATGCCCGGCAGGGCGACCTTGGCCAGCACGATCCAGATAATCAGGAAGGCGATAAGCGCCGGGATGAACTCCGCCATCTTAGGGATGAGGATGTCCGCACCGGCAGCGCCGTCCTCGGCGAACGCGGAAACCGGCATGAGCAGCGCGGCCGCGGACGCGGAGAGTGCGATCGCGCTCTTCTGGGATGAAAGATTCATACTTGACGCTCCGTGCTATTTAACGATCAGCGCGACAACGAAGCCGATCAGAGCCAGAGCCTCGCCGAAGGCGGAGCCCATGATGAAGACGGTGAACACGCGGCCCTGGACCTCAGGCTGACGGGCCATAGCACCCGTAGCACCCAGAGCAGACAGGCCGATAGCAAGACCAGCGCCGATAACACCGAGACCGTAACCGATAACTCCCACGATTCCTCCTTTGTCGTGCGTGTCTTATTTCACGCAGGATAACCTTTTTATAACTGCCGGGCTCCATGGGTACGGGCACCGGCGGTTTAACGAATTGCCTTACCTTTAAGGCGCGAACGGAAGACTACTCCTCCTCCGCGACCTCCTCTGCCTCGGAGACATACACGGCGGTAAGGACCGTGAAGACGTAAGCCTGGATGGCGCCGACCACAAGCTCGATCGCATAGATCAGGATGAGGATGGCAAGCCAGGCCAGCGAAGGCAGGGCGCCGACGGCGTGGGCCGCGGAAACCTGCTGAAGCAGCGGCTGCATGAACATGCTCGCCATGATGGCGAACGAGCCCATGACCACGTGTCCTGCAAACATGTTGCAGAACAGACGGACGGCGAGCGTGATGAGGCGCAGGAAGGTCGAGAAAAGCTCGACGACCCACACGAGCACGTTCATCGGGAAACTCACGCCCTGCGGGGCGAGGCTCTTGATGTAGCCGATTACGCCGTGAGCCTTGCATCCGTAGTAGATGAAGTACACGAAGGCGAAGATGGCGAGCGCGGCGGTGGAGCCGATTGCACCGGTGCCGGGCTTCATTCCCGGGATCAGGCCGATCATGTTGTTGATCAGGATGAACAGGAAAAGCGAGCACAGGAACGGGAAGTGCTTCTTCCAGTTCTCACCCACAACGCCCTTGCCGATATCGTTCTCGACGTACTCGATGATGTACTCGAAACCGTTGACGAAGAAGCCCTTGGGAACCAGGGTCTGCTTCTTCTTGAACACGGCCAGGACGATCAGGAGCACGATCGTGGAGACGATCAGCCAAAACGAGTACTGCGTGATGCCGCAGCTCAAATCGCCCACGACAGGGGTGGAGCTGAACTCGCTGACCAGATGATTAATCTCATCAGGCAGCTTTTCAAAAATTTCCACGACTTACCTTTCGACCTCATGAGGATCTCGCAGCGCCTTGGCGACACGAACCGTGCAGGCGGCCATAAAGACCACGAAGCCGATCGCCTCGCCCAGGAGGAACATGCGAAATGCCTCTCCGAACAACACAAACACAACCAAGGTAAAGACGAGCAGGGCGATTGCCGAGACCGCCAGACTCACCATGCCCTTGAGCATGTCCGCATTCTGCTTATCGTCAAGAACCGGCTTGAGCGTAAAAACAAAGGGAAGAAAGGCGACCGCGCCCGCGATGGCGCCTGCAACGATAGCGAGCAGATCGGCTATCTGAAACACTGGCGTCCTCACTTTCCTTTTTAACGCTTCACAGAACAGTTCCCGCCAAACATTGGTGACTATTGTACGAGCCAATCGCTAAAGTACAACCGAAAAAGCATCGGTTAATACGCAGCTGTACGTTTTCTTAAGACCTTCTTTATCCCGCAGCTACGGTAATACGTTTTTCCGTACCCTGCGGGGCAAAACGTCCGTTACCAGGAGTGCGCGCGGTCGCCTTTTATTTGTCCGCGCGCACCGTTTCTTCGTATTTTCGACGTTAGCCGGTATGACTCAGAGACTACAGCGTGCCGTAGATACGGTCGCCGGCATCGCCCAGGCCGGGAACGATGTAGGCAGCCTCGTTGAGGTGGTCGTCGATGGCGCAGGTATAGATATGCACATCGGGGTCTTTCTCGGTCAGCGACTTGAGGCCCTCGGGGGCCGCGACGATGCACAGCATGCGGATATCCTTGACACCGTGCTCGCGCAGATAGCTGATAGCCATCTCGGCCGAGCCGCCCGTGGCGAGCATGGGGTCGACGACCAGGCAGATGCGCTGGTCGATATCCTTGGGCATCTTGCAGTAATACTCATGCGGCTCGTGGGTGACCTCGTCGCGCTCCATTCCAATGTGGCCCACGCGAGCGGAGGGTACCAGGTCGAGGATGCCGTCGACCATGCCAAGGCCCGCACGCAGAATGGGCACGATGGCGAGCTTCTTGCCGGCAAGTTGCTTAAACGTGGCGGTGGTGATGGGAGTCTCGACTTCGACATCCTCCATGGGTAGGTCGCGCATGGCCTCGTAGCCGTCAAAGAGCGCGAGCTCGCGCACGAGCTGGCGGAACTGGTTGGTGCCGGTCTCCTTGTCGCGCAGGATCGACAGCTTATGCTGGACGAGCGGATGATCGACAAGCGTCACACGGGACGCATCGTAGGTGACGGTCATGGATTGATTGCCCCTTTCGTTGCGGCCGCAAAACGGCCTTGCTGACAAGGCGCGTAGCAATGTTGCCGCCGCACGCCATGCATTAGTTTAGCGGTTTATTGTATCGAGCAGCCCATCGCAGCCCTACTGTGCGGTGCTGAGCGAGCGCTTGACTGCATCACGCCAGCCCGCAAGGTTTTGCTCGCGGCGCTCGGCGGACATGTGGGGAAGAAAGGTCCTAACGATCTGGGCATTTTGCTCCAGCTCCTCCAGGTCTTCCCAATACCCAACCGCAAGGCCAGCCAAGTACGCGGCGCCGATTGCCGTGGTCTCCACTGATTCGCATTGCAGCACCGGAATATCCAGCAGGTCGGACTGGAACTGCATGATGAACTCGTTGCGTGAGGCACCGCCATCGACGGACAGGCGCTCGATCGAAAGACCCACGTCCTGCTCCATGGCACGCAGCACGTCATAGCTCTGATAGGCCATGGACTCGCAAGCGGCACGCACGATGGTCGCGCGACTCGAGGCGCCGGTCAGACCGCATACGATGCCGCGGGCGTGCGCGTCCCACCAAGGTGCCCCCAGGCCCGCGAAAGCGGGGACAAAGTAGCATCCCTCGTTATCGCTGATCGAGGAGGCGAGCTGCGCCGATTCGAATACGTTGGAGATAACGCCCATGTTATCGCGCAGCCAGTTCATCGTTGAGCCGGCGGCAAAAATAGAGCCCTCGAGCGCATAGCTGACTTTGCCGTCCGCAGCGATACCGATGGTGGAGACCAGGCCATTCTTGGATTCGACGATCTCGTCGCCGGTGTTCATGAGCATAAAGCAGCCCGTGCCATAGGTGTTTTTGGTCTGGCCGGGATAGAAGCAGCAGTGGCCGAACAGCGATGCCTGCTGGTCGCCCGCCACACCCATGATGGGCGGCATGTTGGTCATGATGTCGCTCGCGACGCGGCCGTAGTCGCCCGAGCTCCAGCGAACCTCGGGCATCATGGAACGTGGAACATCAAAGAGCGCCAGCAGGTCGTCGTCCCAATCGAGCGTATGGATATTAAAGAGTGCCGTGCGGCTGGCATTGGTGTAGTCGGTGGCAAAGACCTGGCCGCCGGTGAGGTTGTAGATGAGCCAGGTGTCGATGGTGCCAAACATGAGGTCGCCCGCCGCCGCGCTCTCGCGTGCGCCGTCGACGTTGTCGAGAATCCACTGCACCTTGGAGGCCGAGAAATACGGGTCGAGCGTGAGTCCCGTGCGGGAGCGCACCAGCTCCTCGCAACCCTGTTCAACCAACGCGTCGATTGCCGGCGCGGTACGACGGCACTGCCATACGATGGCGTTATAGATGGGCTGACCGCTCACGCGGTCCCAGACCACCGTGGTCTCGCGCTGGTTGGAGATACCGATGGCGGCGATGCGGTCAGAATGGATGCCGCTCTTAAACTGGACCTCCATCATCACGCCGATCTGGCTGGCAAGCACCTCCGTGGGATCCTGCTCCACCCAGCCGGGGCGCGGGAAGCTGGTTTTGACGCTACGACGCGCCTGGGCAACGATGCAGCCGTATTCGTCGACAATGGCCGCGAGTACCGAGGTGGTGCCGCAGTCGAGCGCCATGATGTAGGAACCGCCAAAGCTAAACGAGGCGTCTTCCATACCCAGGCTACCTAGATTCAACGACATCGCTTACACCTTTCTATTGCATCGGGTCGGACAGGACCCGCTCGATCTCTGATGCGGGAAGTGCGCCTTGACGCAGGATCCGGAGCTCACCGTGCTGAAACGACACGATGGTTGAGGCGTCGCGACACGGGGTCTCACCGGCGTCGACGGCCACATCGACCCCCTCCAGGATGCGACCCTCGACGGCGGCAAAACTTGCCGGCGAGGGCGCCCCATGTGTATTGGCGCTCGTGCAGGCAAGTGGACTGCCACAAGTGCGGATGAGCGCCTGCACCACGGGCGAGGCCGAAGCGCGCAGGGCCACCGTGCCGTCGGCGGCGCGCATAAAGGTCGGCACACAGGGGGCCGCCTTGACCACGATAGTCAGGGCGCCCGGCCAGCATCGTCGGGCGAGCACGCGGGCATCTTCCGGGATATCCACGCCATAGCGGTCGAGCGCTTCGACGCCATCGACCAGCCAAGCGACGGTTTGCGTGAGTTCACGTTGCTTGAGAGTGAAGATACGGCGATAGCCGGTGCCGAGCGCAGGGACTGCGGCGCCGTTGACGGCAGCCTGCGGATCGCGCGGCCACGATGGGAATTCACTTGTATCTTGGGGCACGGCGTCCGAGAAGGCGTTGACTGCCACGGCGACACCATAGACGGTCTCGGTCGGGATCAGCGCCAAGCCGCCACAGCGGAGCACCTCGGCCGTACGCTCAACGGCGAGCCGATGCGGCTCGCGCGCTCCCTCGAATACCCGATAGACCGTCTGCATGTGTATGCCAGCCCCTTACGCTCTGGTGCAAGTTTGTTTACTGTGGGGCATTCTCGCACGAAACATTCAACCTATTTGCCCAGAGCGCATGTTGGTTTGGTGAGCGGCTCTAGTAGTCGGTGAAAGTGAGGGGGTTAATTGAAGATTTTTAGCGCGCAAGCGTAACGGTACGATCGGGAAACTCGATGCTTGCAACCAGTTTTCCGCCGAGGCTCTCTGCGTACCTGCTCAGCGTGTCGAGCCTCATCGAACCCAACTCCCCACGCTCGAGCTCGGATACACGTTTTTGAGAAACGCCCATCGACTGGGCGACCGACGCCTGTGTTAGATCTTTTAACCTGCGAATCTGAGCAAGCTTATAGGCTTCGATACGATCGCGAGTCCTCTCCTGCTCGGCGGTAATGGAGTCGCGTGTTATCCCGCGAGATTCCATATACTCATGCAGTTCCATCTCGATCGAGCCTCCTTACGTGGCGACGGTATATTTGCTCGGCCCTTGGAATGTTGATCGCATACCAACCGTTCCATTTTGCCCTTGACGATCCCGCTCGCGACTTATCACCCGCCAATAGCAATACCGCCTGGCGCTTGGGGTCAAAGGCGAAGAGGATGCGAATCACCTGCCCACCACACGACGTCACTCTCAGCTCCTTTAAATGATGAAGCTTCGAGCCCTTTACGCGGTCAACCAGCGGACGACCAAGGCTGGGACCTTCCTTCTCGAGCACCAAAAGGTCTGCATAAATCTGCTTCAGCGTAGCTTCATCCTGCTTATCAAGCCAAGGTTCAATGTAATCAAGCACGATACGGTACCGATACAGCTGATTTGACATACCTTTCTCCTTCTATAGTAGAAGTTTTACGGTATATTGCAAGGACAAATTTGCGCAAATGTCTATTTGTTCAGCTTAAATACGCTGTTTGGGCTCGGTGACGATGGCTCGGACGATGCGGGGGCGATCGGTGAGGTCGCGGACGATGCGCACGTCCGAGAGACCCGCCTGGCGGCAGAGCTCGGCGGCGGCGTCGAGGGCACCCTCGTAGAGCTCGCAGGCAAACAGGCCGCCGGCGCGCAGCATGTAAGGCGCCGCATTGAGCAGGCGGCGGAAGATATCGAGGCCGTCGGCGCCGCCCTCAAGCGCCAGGTCGGGCTCAAAGTCCTTGACCTCGTGCGGCAGTGAGCGCATGACGTCGGTCGGAATGTAGGGCGGATTGGAGACAAGCACGTCGAACGTGCCCCACTCTTCGCGGGGAATGGAACTCACCAGGTTCGTGAGACTAAAGGCGACCTCGTCGTACGTGAGGCCAAGCGCATCGCGGTTTTTGGTGGCCAAATCGATAGCGCGCGGCTCGATATCGGTGGCGGTGCAGGTAACGTGGCCGCGGCGCTCCCAGGCAAGGGAGAGCGAAATGCAGCCCGTGCCGCAGCCGACCTCGAGAACGCGGGCGATGCGGGGCTCGGCTGGGGCAGGCGAAGCGGCATCCTGAGCTGAAGCCGTCTCCTGGTCGGCACCCTCGATGGCGATGCCGTATTCGTCGAGCTCGGGCTCGGCGGCTTCCGCGGCTTCGGCTTCTGCTGCCTGCGCGGCGGCTTCCTCGGCCTCGCGGTCGGCCAGTTCCTCGGCATAGGCGCGACTGCCCAGCACATCGCCGCCCAGCGCCGCCTCGTCGGCGGCCGTCAGGTTGGCGGCACGGCGCTCGGCGGTCGCGCGTTCGTCTGCCAGCGCGGCCTCAGCCTTGCGTGCCTCCTCGACCTCATCGTTCCAAGGCAGCTCAACACGCTGACGGGCAGCAGCCTCGGGGCTCAGCACCTCGGCATCCAGATAATTGAGGACTTCCTCGACGAGCATCTCGGTCTCGGGACGCGGAATGAGCACGCCGGGGGCGCACGTGACGTCGATCATGCGAAACTGCGTGCTGCCGGTGATGTACTGCAGCGGTTCACCTTTAGCGCGACGAACAACGGCCGCGTGCATGGTCTCGAGCTGAGCCGCGTTAAGCGTCTCGTCCATGCGCATATATAAGTCGATGCGTGCCAAACCCGTGGCAGCGCAGAGCAGCCACTCGGCAGAAAGACGGGGGTGCTCCTCGCCGCGCTCGGCCAGGTACTCCTTGGTCCACTCGAGACAACGCTTGATGGTCCAAATCTCGTTTGCCATGGGGCCCTCCCCTCTTAAGCGCCGGACGGCGCGCGAATGTCGGAGCAGATTGTACGCGAGGGCGGCACGCGGCAAGGGACGATTGGAAGCGATTATCGAGAATCAGCCCAGAATTTTGCTTGAATCGCAATCGAAGTGTTCATTCGTCGACGTCTAAATCTGCATCCGTCAAGCTTTTGGCAAGGTTGACCCAAAACTGACCAATATCTAACCAAGAACTTGCCACATCACTTGACGCGCGACGCATCAAAAAATGACACGCGACTTCTTGGACGATTTTTTGAGCATTATTTTCGATAGCAGATGAATGCCGCTAATTTCTTTGAGCAGGTAGCCGGCTTAATGGCCATCAAAGCCGATTAAATAACATCTCAAAGCAATGTACCCAACCTAGTCATTTAAGAACGTCCCCAATGACTACATCTAAGGCGCCGCAGGTTGAGCATACCGCATCCGGAGCAAGGCAACACCGCAGGTAGAGGACGGACAGCGAGCGGGTCGCATTTGAGACAAGGTGACGTGAAACGAAAGGGCGCTGACCTTCTGGTCGCGCCCTTGAAGTTGA
>CABUKY010000043.1 GCA_902492185.1 uncultured Collinsella sp. | reverse complement strand
AGCAGCACCAGAACGGCCTCGCCCTCGGTGCAACGATAACCCTGCTCCAGCAAGGTGTAGCCGCGCTCGTTAAAGTAGTCGATTGCGATAAGCTCGCCCAGCATGCCCAGCTCGCGGGGACTGAGCCCCTTGATAAACTCGGGCGTCATCGCCCCGCAGTCGAGCTCGCCGTTTTCCCAACGCTCCTTGAGCTGCTGCGTCTTGCTCTTTTTGCTTGCGGCACTCATGGGGTCTCCTTTCCCGCACACTACATTGCCCCGATGATGAGGGCACCTTTCATGCGGGTAAGTACCGGAAGCAAACCAAAAGCTGACCAAATGCCGTCAAAAAACGGGCCGTACGCAGCAATGGTGTTGCATACGGCCCGCTACCAGCAGGTTTATAAAACCCCAGAGGTCCCTGTCTCCACAATTGACCTAGAAAAGGCGCTCAGTCTGCAGAAAGTTTCCGCAAAAGCTCACGCGGTGCAGAGGACAAAGTCCATGTTTGCGAATGGCCTCGATATGCTCGGGGCTCGCATAGCCCTTCGACTCGGCCAGATGGTACTCGGGATACTCGGCGTCGTACTCGACCATCATCTCGTCACGCGTGACCTTGGCCATGATGGACGCCGCGGCGATGCAGGCAATTTTGGCATCGCCCTTCACCACATCGCGCTCGTTAGGAACGGCACCCAAAGGATTACCGTCCATGAGGACGCAGTCGGGTTCAAGCCCCGTATCGGCCACGGCACCCGCAACGGCGGTACGGATAGCGCGGGCCATACCCATCTCATCGATATCCTTCGGCGCGATATGGCAAAAACCGATCGCCGTCGCCACCTCGGAAATCTTCACAGAGAGCAACTCGCGGCGCGCGGGCGTGAGCTTTTTGGAATCGTTGATACCCCAGACGCGCGGCTCCATAGGAAGACAGACGGCGCACACTGTCAAAGGACCGGCCACCGATCCGCGACCCACCTCGTCGACACCAACGACCACCCCATCGCCGCCAAGCTCATGCATAAGCTCATACATGTCATTGACGCGCTCGCGCTCGGCAAGCTCTTTGGCATGGCGTTTGAGGGCGCGTTCACAAGCCTTGATCACCTGCTGGCGCGGGTCCTCGCAATAATGCTCCACGAGGGCGGGGATCTCCTCAAACGTAGCGCTCGCCAACTCACCGGCAACCTGCGATGCCGAAACCGAGCTCGTCATATTGGCCATACCAGGCCCTCCTTGCATGCAAATCGGATAAAAAGAAGGGCCACCCGAAGGTGACCCTTACGTCCAAACGAGTGGACAGACGCTGCGATCTTCTTAGCGCTTCTCGGGGATGCGAGCAGCCTTGCCCACCTTGTCGCGGAGGTAGTACAGCTTGGCGCGACGGACGCGACCATGACGAACGACCTCGAGCTTGGCGATCTTGGGACTGTGAAGCGGGAAGGTACGCTCAACACCGAAGGACATCTTGCGGACGGTGAAGGTCTCGCGGGCACCGGCGCCGGCCATGCGGATGACGTCGCCCTGGAAGACCTGGATGCGCTCGCGGTCGCCTTCCTTAATGCGGTAGTGAACCTTGACGTTGTCGGCGACGCGAACCTGAGGAATGTCCTCGCGGATCTGCTGACGCTCGATTGCGCGGATGTAATCCATGTGCAATTCCTTACTCTTCTAGAGGTGCCGTACCACCTTGGCCGGCACGTAGTTGAACAAACGTATTCGAGTATACACGCGCGGGTTTCTGCTGCAAGAACAATTTTTTACGCAGACAAAAAGACAAAACCCGCACATGATAACCGCCCGCCTCACGAATGAGGCGGGCGGCATGAAGGGGGCTACGCTAGGCGTCTAGACCCAAAACGTTAGGCGGAACGCTTGGCCTCGAGCTTGGCCTGGGCGGCAGCCAGGCGTGCGAGGGGCACGCGGTAGGGCGAGCAGGACACATAGTCCACATCGGCCACGTTAAACAGGCCCTTGATGGACTTGGGGTCGCCGCCGTGCTCGCCGCACACGCCAAAGTGCATATCAGGGTTGGTGGCGCGGCCCTTCTCGACAGCCATGCGCACCAGTTCGAGTACTGCCGTGTCAATGGTCTCGAAGGGATTGTCCTTCAAGATCTTCTTATGCATGTACAGCGGGATGAACTTGGCCTCGGCGTCGTCACGCGAGAAACCGAAGGTCGTCTGCGTGAGGTCGTTGGTGCCAAAGCAGAAGAAGTCTGCGTGATGGGCGATCTCGTCAGCGACCATGCAGGCGCGCGGCAGCTCGAGCATCGTGCCCACGGGAATATTGAGCTCGACGCCCTCTTCGTCGGAAACCTCGGCGATCACGCGCTCGATAACCTCGCGGGTCTGAACATGCTCGGCCGTAATGGAAACGAGCGGGACCATAATCTCGGGACGCGGATCGACGCCCTCCTTGATGAGGCGAGCGGCAGCCGTGGCGACGGAGCGGACCTGCATGAGCGGCAGATCGCTAAAGACGATGGACAGGCGCACGCCGCGTAGGCCGAGCATCGGGTTGGACTCGACCATGCCGTCGATACGACGCAGGCGGGCGCGCAGGACGGCAAGCTCTTCCTCGCTGGCGCCAGCGGCTTCCTTCTTGGTGATGGCGACCTCGAGCTCGCGAGGATTATCCAGGAACTCATGAAGCGGCGGATCGAGCAGGCGGACGACCACATCGCGACCGGACATGGTCTTGAACATCGCCAGGAAGTCCTCGGTCTGAACCTTGAGCAGGTCGGCCAGGGCCTGCTGCTTCACGGCCTCATCGTCAGACAGGATAAAGCTCTGGATGATGTTCTTGCGGTCGCCCAGGAACATGTGCTCGGTGCGGCACAGGCCGATGGCCTCGGCGCCAAACTCGAGCGCGAGCGCGGCATCCTCGGGGTTGTCGGCATTAACGCGCACATGGTTGGCATGGCCACCGGTCTCGTCCAGGCGAATCTCGTCGGCCCAGGATAGGATGGTGTCCAGATCGCCGGTGAGCTCGGCGGAGACCAGGTCAACGGCGCCGTCGACGACGATACCCTGGGTGCCGTCGATGGAGATAACGTCGCCCTCGTGCAGCACGCGGTCGCTGCCCTCGATGCGCACGACCTTCTCGGCGGCGTCGATATGGAAGCGCTCAACGCCACAGACGCAGGGCGTACCCATGCCGCGGGCGATAACGGCGGCATGGCTCGTCTTGCCACCGTGGCTGGTCAGGATGCCCTCGGCGGCTACCATGCCCTTCAGGTCGTCGGGGTTGGTCTCCCAACGAACCAGAATGACCTTGTGACCCTCGGCGGAACGCGCGACAGCGTCGTCGCTCGAGAACACGACCTCGCCCACGGCGGCACCGGGGCTGGCATTAAGACCGCTGGCGAGAGCCTCGTACTTCTTGGAGGCGTCAAACTGCGGGTGAAGGAGCTGGTCGAGTTGCGCGGGATCGATGCGGCTCACGGCCTCTTCGCGGGTGATCAGGCCTTCCTCGACCATTTCGATGGCGATGCGCAGGGCGGCGGTGGCGGTACGCTTGCCCACGCGGGTCTGGAGCATCCAGAGCTTGCCCTGCTCGATGGTGAACTCGATATCGCACATATCGCGGTAATGATCCTCGAGCGTCAGGAACACGCGCTCGAGCTCCTCACCTGCGGACTCGAGGCCCGGGGTGGTCTTGAGGTCGGTGATCGGCTCGGTGTTGCGGATACCGGCGACGACGTCCTCGCCCTGAGCATTAACCAAAAAGTCACCGTAGAACTCCTTGGTGCCGTCGGCCGGATTACGCGTAAAGGCGACGCCTGTCGCAGAGGTCTCGCCCTTGTTGCCAAAGGCCATGGCCTGCACGTTGACGGCGGTGCCGAGGTCGTCGGAAATGCCATGCTGCTTGCGGTAGATGCAGGCACGCTCGTTCATCCAGCTGCCAAAGACGGCCTGAATTGCAAGGCGTAGCTGAAGCTCCGGGTCGTGCGGGAAAACGGGCTTGCCGTCAGCGACCTCGAGCTCGGGATACAGGGAGGCATCGACGTTCTCGGAGAAGATGCCCTTAAAGGTCTCGACGAGTTCCTGAAGGTCCTCGGCCGAAAGCTCGGAATCGACGCGAACGCCGGCGACCAGACGGGCCTGGGTCAGGGCGTTCTCGAACAGGTCGGCGTCAACGCCCATGACGACATTGGAAAACATCTGGATAAAGCGGCGGTAGCTATCCCAAGCAAAACGCGGGTTCTGCGTCTGCGCGATGAGGCCCTGGACGGAATCGTCATTGAGGCCCAAGTTGAGGACCGTGTCCATCATACCGGGCATGGAGAACGGAGCGCCCGAACGAACCGACACGAGCAGCGGATCGGAGGCGTCGCCGAGCTTCTTGCCGCAGCGGGCCTCGAGGTCCGCCTCGGCGGCAACGATCTCATCGAGTGCGCCCTCGGGCCACACGTTGCCGGCACCGGAGTACTCGACGCAAGTCTGGCAGGTAATGGTAAAGCCACCGGGAACCGGCAGGCCGATACGGCTCATCTCGGCAAGGTTAGCGCCCTTGCCGCCAAGCACGAAGTTCATGGACTTGTCGCCCTCGGTGACACAGGTGCCCTGGGCGTCGGTTCCAAAACGGTAAACCCTCTTGCAATCGCTCACGATACTTCCCCTTCCATGCACTTACGCGCACGACCGTGGTAACGAATCGACCCGCCAGATGCGGGCCGTGAGGGAACTATACGGCGGGTTTTGAGCGGGCTTAAGCAGAGGATGCGCGGTTTGGTAAACGTGCTAAAACTGGCGGTAAACGGTAGGTAAAGGTGGTTACCTTATGAAGATACCATTGTAAGAAAGTGCAGGTCAGATGCGATATTTTTGCTAAATCGCTTTATCAAAATGCTGCTACTATTAGGCTCGACGGGCGGCGCGGCGGGCACGGGCTTCTTGGATTTCCTCCAAGTGGCTAATGATCTCGGCAGCGCTTTCCTCGATGGCCTTGCCGTCGGTACGCACCACAAAGCAGCCTAGGCGCTTCATGAGGGCACGGGCTTCCTCGAGCTCGCTGTGCACGCTCTCGGGCTCGGCATAGGAGCCGGCAACGGCACGAGCGTAATCATCGCCCAAGCGGCTATCGCGAATTTCGGAAATCACATCGACGGTCGAAATCAGGCCGAACAGGCGCATCGGGTCAACCTCGTAAATCGACTTCGGCGGCTCCATGCCATGGGCCAACGGAACATTGGCAACCTTGTAACCTTGATAGGCCAGATACATCGACAGCGGCGTCTTGGACGTGCGCGATACGCCCAGCAGCACGATATCGGCACCTGAAAGATCGTCGCAACCGCGCCCATCATCGTGCTCAACAAAATACTCCATGGCCTCGATGCGATGGAAGTAGCGGTCATCGGTCTTGTGAATCACGCCGGCAACGCCCTTGGGCGGCACACCGATAAGCGACGACAGCACGGCGAGCGTCGGGCCAATCAGGTCGACTGAACGAATATGCAGCATGCTCAGGTAATCGAGCACACGGGCGCGAAGCGCCGGATCGACAATGGTGTGAAACACGGCAATATCGCGATGGTCGGCATCGACGCGCGGCCCCACAAATGACTTGACCTGCTCCACGGAAGTCACCTTGGGCAGACGTAAAACGCGAAAAGCCCCTTCATCAAATTGCCCGGACGCCGCAAGCACCACCTCACAAGCGGTATCGCCGAGCGAGTCGGAGATAACGATAACGGTGGGACGAGCGGTGACCGGGCAATCCATGCGGGGCTCCTTTTGCGCTTACGCGCAGGCTGGCTTACTTTTTGCGGGCAAGCTCACCGATGTTGGCAATGCCGGAGAAAACGGCCTCGAAGCGGTTGAGCAGCTTAAGGCGATTATCGCGGAGCTGCTCGTCCTCGTCCATGACCATAACCTCATCGAAGAAACGGTCGATGGGCGCGCGCATGGCGGCGAGGGCGGCAAATGCGGCCGGGTAGTCCTCGGCAGCAAGGGCAGCATCGACAGCAGTCTGAGCAGCCTCGGAAGCATCGGCAAGCGCGAGCTCGGCCTCGCCCATCAGGCTGCGGTCGTACTCCGCGCCCAGCTCGGGCTTGGAGATATGCGCGGCACGGGCATAGGCCGTAGCCAGGTTGTCAAAGGTCTCGACATCGTTCTTGCGGGCCTTGTCGAGGGCGGCGCAGCGGGCGAAGAAGACGGACGGGGCGATGATGTGCACCGCAGAGACGGCGGCAACGGTATCGGCCGGGATCTTTTCGTCGCGGGCCATGCTCACCAGGCGGCCATGGAAGAAGTCGCGAACCTGCTGGGCGACCTCGGCGGCGTCGAACTCAATGCCCTGCTCGCTATAGAGCTCGAGGGCGAAGTCGATGAGCGATGTGGGGTCGATCGGCAGACGGTCGCGCAGGATGTTGATGATGCCGATAGCGGCACGACGCAGCGCGTAGGGATCGGAGGAGCCGGTCGGGGGCTCGCCAATGGCAAAGATACCGGCGATGGTATCGAGCTTGTCGGCGCAGGCCACGATGCAGCCAGCGGTGCCCTCGGGCAGCTCGTCACCGGCAAAGCGAGGACGATAATGATCGCGAATGGCGTGGGCGACCTCGTCGTTCTCCCCCATCGCGGTGGCGTAGTAACCGCCCATCACGCCCTGCTGGCTCGTGAACTCGACGACGGCGTTGGATACCAAGTCGGCCTTGCACAGGTGCGCGGCGCGAGCGGCATCGGCTGCCAGGTGAGCACCCAGGTGTGCCTCACGGGCAATAGCGAGCGCGAGCTGCTCGATGCGCTCGGACTTGGCGAGCACGCTACCGAGCTTCTCCTGGAAGGCGACCTTGGCCAGACGCTCGCGGAACTCGTCGAGGGAGATCTTCAGGTCCTCCTCGTAGAAGAACTTGGCATCATCCAGACGGGCACGCACAACGCGCTCGTTGCCGTCGATCACGCGCTCGGCGTTCTCGGGCTTGCTGTTGGAGACGACCACGAACTCACGCGTGAGCTTGCCCTCGCCGTCATAGATCGGGAAGTAGCGCTGGTTGGTGAGCATGGACTCGCAGATGATCTCGTGCGGGACCTTGAGGAACTCCTCATCGAAGGTCCCGACGAGCACCGTCGGCCACTCGCAGAGGTTGATGACCTCCTCAAAGACCTTCTTGGGCGTATCGACATGGCAGCCGGGACGGGCAGCCTCGACCTCGGCGATACCGGCAAGGATGGCCTCGCGACGGCGCTCGGCAGAAAGCACGCCGGCGTCCTCGAGCACCTGCTCGTAGACGGCGGGGCTGGCGACCACATGGTCACCGGGGCCAAGCACGCGATGACCACGCGTGGTGTTGCCACTCGTCACGTCGGCAAACGACACGGGCACAACGTCCTCGCCCAGAAGGCAGCAGATCCAGCGGACCGGACGAACAAAGGTCGCATGCTCGTGACCCCAGCGCTGAGAGCGGTAGTTGGGCCACTGCAGGCCAGCGATAGTCTTCTCGCACAGGGCCGTCAGGATCGGGGTGGCCGGGGCGGAAGGGATGTTCTTCTCGGCAAAGACGTACTCACGGCCGTCGGTGTCCTCGCGACGAACCAGATCCTCGGCAGCCACACCGCACTTGCGGGCGAAGCCCTGGGCGGCCTTGGTGGCGTTACCATCGGCATCGAAGGCGATGTTGGCCGCGGGGCCGCGCTTGACCTCGTGAACCTCGTCGGTCGCGGTGGCGACGTCGGCAACGAGCGCAGCCAGGCGGCGCGGGCTCGAGATCACACGGACCTCGCCGTGGGCCAGACCGGCCTCGTCGAGACCCTTGGCGATCATGGTGCCAAGCTGCTTGACGGCATTGTTCAGCGGTGCGGAGGGCATTTCTTCCGTACCGATCTCAAACAGGAAATCCTTAGCGTCTGCCATGGCTTACGCCACCTCGCCTTCCTGATCGGCATTCTCGTTGACTCCGGCGACCTCGGCCATGTAGGCCTCGCAGCACGCCTTGGCGACGGCGCGGACGCGCAGGATGTAGTTGGCACGCTCGACCGCGGACAGGGCGCCGCGAGCATCGAGCAGGTTGAAAGCGTGGCTGCACTTCATGACGCAGTCATATGCCGGCAGCGGCAGCTTGCGCTCCAGGCAGGAATGGCACTCGGCCTCGTAGTCGTCAAACTTCTGACGCATCATCTCGACGTTGGCGACCTCAAAGTTATAGGCACTGAACTCGCGCTCGTTCTCGAGGAACACGTCGCCATAGGTCATGGGCGTGCCGTCGGGCAGGTAGCTCCACACCAGGTCGTAGACCGAGTTAACGCCCTGGGCGTACATGGCGATACGCTCCAGGCCGTAGGTGATCTCGACGGGCACGGGGTCGACCTCGATGCCGCCCACCTGCTGGAAGTACGTAAACTGCGTGACCTCCATGCCATTGAGCCAGACCTCCCAGCCAAGGCCCCAGGCGCCGAGCGTCGGGCTCTCCCAGTCGTCCTCGACAAAGCGGACGTCATGGTCGTTGGGGTCCAGGCCAATGGCGGCCAGCGAACCCAGGTAGAGCTCCTGGGCGTTGACCGGAGAAGGCTTGATGAGCACCTGGAACTGATAGTAGTGCTGCATGCGGTTGGGGTTCTCGCCGTAGCGGCCGTCGGCGGGACGGCGGCAGGGCTGCGCATAGCAGGTGCGCCACTCGGCGGGACCGAGCGAGCGCAGCGTGGTCGCGGTATGGAAGGTACCGGCACCGACCTCGGAGTCGTAGGGCTGCATAATGACGCAGCCCTGCTCGCCCCAGTACTGCTGGAGGCGCAGGATGATGTCTTGGAAGGAAAGCGATGAAGCGTTCATGCCTCTAATATCCCCTCGTCGAAACGATTACACGGTTAGGTACTGTACTATAGCGGTTTTTAGTCGATAGCGCCGATGCGGTTGAGCGGCCAGTAGCGCACAAGCGCCACAGCGATCAAATCAGAGCGATCGACGGGACCAAAGTAGCGTGAGTCGGCAGAGTTTTCGCGGTTGTCGCCCATCACCCACACGCACCCGTCGGGAACCGTGTAGGGATAGCTTACCTGAGCGCCAGGCGCTTGGACCGAAAGCGGCCAGCTCATGCCCGTCGTATAGTCCTCGTCGAGCGCTTGGCCGTCAACGACCACCTTGCCATCCTGCAGGTCGACCGTCTGGCCGGCCGTGGCAATAACACGCTTGACAAGAACATCATGCTCGGAGGTGCCATCGGGGTTGTGAAACACCACGATATCGCCCTGCTTGACGGGCTGACCGAGCTCGAGGCTCACCTTTTGTGCCAGGATCTGGTCGCCAATCTCGATCGTGGACTCCATGGAGCCGGTGGGCACCACAAAGGGCTCGACCACAAACGAGCGAATCAAGAAGGTGGCCGCGAGCGCGAGCGCGATGACCACGATCCACTCAAAAGCGCCCCTCAACGCGGAATGCTGCGATGGAACCATTCTCACTCCTCGCTCTGCGAATACGAAGCGTCCAAAATCTCCTGCGCGTACGCACGCTCCTCGGGCGTGAGCCGCGCCGTCTCGATCAGGTCGGGACGCCAGCGACAGGTGCGCTCGATGGCATTCTTGCGGTGCCAGGCATCGACCTTGGCGTGATCGCCGCTCACAAGCACCGGAGGCACGCCCTCGCCGTTGAACTCGGCAGGACGGGTATACTGCGCGTACTCGAGCAGGCCTCCATCCTCGGCGGTCGAGAACGACTCGTCCACGTTGCTCATCTCGTCGCCCAGGGCGCCGGGAATCAGGCGTACGACGGCATCGGCAACGACCATAGCGGGAAGCTCGCCGCCCGTGAGCACGTAGTCGCCGATCGACAGACGCTCATCGGCATACGCATACGCGCGCTCGTCGACGCCCTCGTAGCGACTGCACACAAACAGCAGGCGCTCACTTTTGAGCAGGCGCTCGGCCACACGCTGCGTAAAAGGCTCGCCACAGGGGGTAAAGAACACCACAGTGGGCTTGGGACCCTCTGCGCTAATGGCCTCGATGGCCTCTGCGATAGGCTCGACCTTCATGAGCATGCCCTGCCCGCCGCCGTACGGCTCGTCATCGACAGTACGATGGCGGTCGTGCGTCCAGTCGCGCAGGTTATACGCCTTAAAATCAAAAAGGCCGGCCTTGCGGGCGCGGCCCAAGATCGATGTGGACATGACGGGCTCAAACATCTCGGGAAAGACCGAAAGGGTCTCGATCAGCATGTTGTCCTCCCTACTTGTCCATATCGATCAGGCCGTCCATAACGTGGACGGAAATTGTTCCTGTGTCGGGAAGATCGAGCACGACCTGCTCGATCACGGGAATCAGTACCTCGCCGTACCGATCACCCTCGACAACCCAAACATCGTTGGCGGGCGTCGACATGATCTCGACGATCGTACCGAGCGAACCGAAGCGCTCGTCGACCACCTCGCGACCCATCAGGTCGGTATAGGCAGCGTCGAGCGAATCGAGCTCAAAATCGTCACGATTTGCCAGCACGTAGCATCCCGTGATGCCCTCGGCGGCCGTCAAGTCGTCAATGCCCTCAAACGAGACCAGATCGCCATCGCCCGTATCGGTGACGGACACGACCGTGCAAAAGCGGTCGCGCTTGAGCGCCGGCGGCGTCAGGGCGACGCGCATACCAGGCTCTAATACAGAAGGAAGCCCCCGCAGCGGCTGCGCGAGGACCTCCCCCTTCCTTCCGTGCGGCTTGACAACACGGGCGATGTTTTTGTACTGGGACCTCAAGGTCCTAGCCCAGAACCTCTACCTCGACAGCAGTGTCGAGGCGAGCGGCCAGTGCACGGGCGAGCGTGCGAATGGCCTTGATGGTACGGCCACGACGGCCGATGACCTTAGCGACGTCATCCTCGGCGACCGAAACCTCAATCGTAGAGGCGTCGTCACCATCGATGACCTCAAGGCTCACGGAATCCGGGTCGTCGACGATCTGAACAACGAGATATTCGACGAGATCGGCGATGCGATCTGAGAGCATTGCCTCACCCTCGAGCTGTGCAGCGTCAACCTCAGGCACGATTTACTCCTCGGCGCCCTCAGCGGCCTCAGCGGCAGCCTTAGCGGCCTCGGCCTCTTTGGCGAGCTGCTTCTTGGACTTCTTGACGACGGTCTCGGTCTTCTCGCCCTCGTTGGCGGCCTTGACCAGAGCGGCGACGGCGTCAGTGAGCTGAGCGCCCTTGGACTGCCAGTCGGCGATCTTCTCGAGGTCGAGGTTGATGGTCTTGGGGGCGGTCATCGGGTTGTAGCGGCCAACCTCCTCGATGATACGACCGTCACGCGGGGCGCGGGAATCGGCGACGACGACACGGTAGTACGGACGCTTCTTAGCGCCGTGACGAGCAAGGCGAATCTTGACTGCCAAAGGAAACTCCTCCAACCAAGCAGCTTTAGGCTGCAACTACAAACAAACAGTTGAACATAATACGCCATCGACGCGGGCAGGTGAAGTCCGTGAGACCAACTTCTTCGGTGTAGTCGAGGGCAAATCCATATCTTAGACAAGAATTCGGGATTTGCAAGCACATACACGCACCCCACATGAGCTGCGCGGTATACTCATGACATGGAAAGACGCGAACATACATACGGTTATGAGGATGCCATGGGCGTCACGCCGCCTCCCTGGACGGGTCCGGCGGTGGGCCTGATGGACCTTGATGCGTTTTTTGCGAGCGTGGAAATGCTCGATCATCCCGAATGGCGCGGAAAGCCGCTCATCGTGGGCGGAGACGCCGATTCGCGTGGCGTCGTGTCCACGTGTTCGTATGAGGCGCGTCGCTTTGGCGTGCACTCTGCCATGGCCTCGGCCGAGGCGCGGCGCCTGTGCCCGCAAGCCATTTGGACGCACGGGCACTTTGATCGCTACCACGAGGTGAGCGCGCAGGTCATGGCGATTCTCGCCGACGAGACCCCGCGCGTTGAACGCGTATCCATCGACGAAGCCTTTATCGATATCACACCGGGTCGCTTTGCGCCCGAAGACCCGCTGCTGGTTGCGCAGCGCATCAGCGATCGCGTGGCAGCGCTGGGGGTGACCTGCTCCATTGGCGTGGGCTGCAACAAGACGGTCGCAAAAATCGCAAGCGAGCGGGACAAGCCGTTTGGGCTGACCATCGTGCGCCCTGGAACCGAGCAGCGCTTTTTGGCCGCGCTGCCGGTATCTGCTATGAGCGGCATCGGACGCTCGGCCGAGGAACGGCTGCGCCGCATGCGCATCTACACGCTTGGCGAGCTGTCACGCGCACCGGAATCCACCTTGGCCTCTATTTTTGGCGTCAACGGCGAACGCATGCGCCAACGTGCGCTGGGGCTCGAAATCTCCGAAGTCACAAGTCTCGATGAAGAGCGCGAGGTCAAGTCGGTCAGCAATGAACGCACCTTTGCGAAAGATTTGACTGAGCGAGGGGACATCGAAGCGGCGATTGCGCTGTTGGGAGAGTCAGTGGGACGCCGTCTGCGCCGTCAGGGGCTGACGGGTGCCACGGTAACGCTCAAGCTTAAGTATTCGTATGGCAGCGGGCGTACGGCACAGCGCCGGCTGACGCATCCGACCGACGATGAGAACATCTTTGTAGCGGTGGCGCTCGAGCTGCTCGACAACATCTGGCAGGAAGGCATGCACGTTCGCTTAGCGGGC